>DBPV01000140.1:0-25465 GCA_002304995.1 Syntrophaceae bacterium UBA1411 | reverse complement strand
CGCGAGATGGCGAGCATCTGCTGTTCTCCGCCGGAGAGCGTTCCGCCCGGCTGGTGGCGGCGCTTGTGCAGGATGGGAAACAGGTCGTAGATGTAGTCGAGGTCTTTTTTGATTCCTGCCGCATCGCTGCGCAGAAAGGCGCCCATTTCCAGGTTTTCCAGAACACTCAGTTTTGGAAAGATGCGGCGTCCTTCGGGCACCTGACAGACGCCCATCGCCACGATTTTTTCCGGCGGCGTTTTTTCGATGGCCAGGCCGTCGAACAGGATTTGTCCGCAGCGCACCGGCGTGATGCCGGAAATGGACATGAGCGTGGTGGACTTGCCCGCGCCGTTGGAGCCGATGAGCGCGACGATTTCACCGGGCGCAACCGTAAGCGACACTCCCTTGAGGGCGCGGATGCCGCCGTAGCAGGTTTCGATGTCATTGAGCTTCAGCATCGTCTTCCTCTCCGAGATAGGCTTTGATGACGGCCGGATTGTTGCGGATTTCCTGCGGCGCGCCCCGCGCGATTTCTTCGCCGTAGTCCAGGACGAAAATATTTTCCGCCAGGTTCATCACCAGCTTCATGTCGTGTTCGATGAGCAAAATGGAAAGTTCATGGGCGGCCTGGAGCCTTGTGAGCAGGCCTTCCAGTTCGTTGGTTTCCTGCGGATTCATGCCCGCGGCCGGCTCGTCCAGCAAGAGGACGCGCGGTTCGGTGGCGAGCGCCCGCGCGATTTCCAGGCGCCGCTGGGCGCCGTAGGGCAGGTTGGATGCGAGTTCGTTTGCGCTGTCGCCAAGACCGATGCTTTCGAGCAGGGCGTAGCTCTTGTCGACGATGTCGCGCTCTTCGCGGCGCGTGGCGGGCGGGCGGAAGATGGCGCCGAGAATGCCGGAGGACGAACGCGGGTGGCGGCCGATCATGACGTTTTCCAGAACCGTCATGCCGCCGAAAAGCCGGATGTTCTGAAACGTGCGCGCGACGCCGAGCGCGGTGATGGCGTTGATTTTGAGGCCGTTGAGCCGTCTGGTTTTTCCGCCGGGCGCATTAAGGAGAATGTCGCCCGATGTGGGCGTGTAGATACCGGTGAGGCAGTTGAAGAGCGTGGTCTTGCCTGCGCCGTTGGGGCCGATGAGCGCGGCGATTTGACCCGGCGCGATATGCAGATGAACGCCGTCAAGCGCCTTGATGCCGCCGAAGGCCATGGTCAGGTTTTTCACTTCCAGAAGTGGTTTCATGGCCGCCCCTTTTCTTCCGGAGCGGGCGGAGGATCGGCGCAGCGAAACTCATACGTTTTGCCGGCCGGCGTGACAAGTCCGCGCGGACGGAAGATCATCATGAGGATCAGCGCCGCGCCGAAGAGAATCATGCGGTAATCGCCCAGCACCCGCAGGTACTCCGGCAGCAAAATGATGGCGAGCGCGGCGATGATGACGCCGACAATCGAACCCATGCCGCCCAAAACGACAATGGCGAGGATCATGGCCGATTCCAGGAAGGTGAAACTGGCCGGATTGATGAAGGTGGTTTTGGCGGCAAACAGGACACCCGCCATGCCTGCCCAGGTCGCGCCCAGGGCAAACGCCGTGAGCTTGGCGCGGGTCTTGTCGACGCCCATCGCCTGGCAGGCCAGTTCATCCTCGCGCAGCGCCACCCAGGCGCGCCCGATGCGCGAATGCTGGAGACGGTGGATGACGAACACCGTCAGCACGCACAGCGCGACAAGCAGAAAATACATATACACGGCCGACTGCTCCAGGGTGAGGTCGATGCCGAAAAAGCCGGGGCGCGGAATGTTGGAGATGCCGCTGGGGCCGAAGGAAAAAGCGTTCCAGTTTTCCAGGACGAGACGGAGAATCTCGGCAAAAGCCAGCGTCACGATCGCCAGGTAGTCGCCGCGCAGACGGAGCACCGGAAATCCCACCAGGAGGCCGAAAAACGCCGCAATCAGCGCGCCTGCGGGGAGCAGCGTCCAGAAGCCCAGGCCGAAGTGGTAGTTGAGCAGGGCGTAGCTGTAAGCGCCCACAGCGTAAAAGGCGACGTAGCCCAGATCGAGCAGGCCCGCCAGCCCCACTTCGATGTTGAGGCCGAGCCCCAGCATGACGTAAATGAGCGCGGTGGTCATGATGTTGATCTGGTAGTGGGAGGCGACAAACGGAAACACGAGGGCGAGGATGCCGATGAGAAGCAGGAACGGCCGGTAGAATTTCGGATCGGACATCCGGCGGACCAGCGCGGATTGGTGCGCCGCCGCGTCCGGCGCGGCGGCGGTCTTATGCTTCAGGTAGAGCTGCCACAAAAAGGAGAGAACGAAAGCGGCGATGCCGATCAAGGCCAGGTTTATCCAGCGCCAGACCACGATGTTTTCAATGGTGTTGACGCGGATGACCAGGATGGGAAAGGTGAGCAGCATGAACCACAGGGCGATGACGAAGGATTTTTTCAATTCCGGAAAATATTTCATCGGGCGCCTCCGTTAAACCTTCTGCTGGGAGGAGCGTCCCAGGATGCCGTCCGGCTTGAAAATCAAAATCAGAATCAGAATGGCGAAGGCAAAAACCGATTCGTAGTCGCTGGAGATATAGCCCGTGCCGAAGCTCTCCGCGAGCCCCAGCACCAGACCGCCCACCATGGCGCCGGGAATGCTGCCGATGCCGCCCAGGACCGCGGCGGTGAAGGCCTTGATGCCCGCATTGAAACCGATGTAAAAGTTGATGCGCCCCACGTGGGACGCGATCAAAATGCCGCCGATCGCGGCAAGCGACGAACCGATGATGAACGTGCGGGAAATGATCCGGTTCACATCGACGCCGGTGAGCATCGCCATTTCGCGGTCCTGAGCCGTGGCGCGCATGGCCCGGCCCATCTTGGTGAATTTCAAAAGGAGGGAGAGCGCGATCATGACGACGGCCGAAGTGACGATGATGACGAAATCGGAAGGGCCGATCCAGACGCTGATGGCGTCGAGGAAGTCCGACGGGGGCAGCAGGTTGGGGAAGGGGAGAAAGTCGGACGTCTGGGCCAGCATCACGTAGTTTTGCAGGAAGATGGACATGCCGATGGCGCTGATGAGCGGCGAGAGGCGCGAGGCCTGGCGCAGCGGCTTGTAGGCGATTTTTTCGACGGTGAAGCCGTAGGCCGAAGCGTAGAGAACGGCGATAAGCCCAGCCAGAATCAGCACCGGCAGGCCGGCGAGCCCCTGGAGGGTGAGGATGGAAGCGACGATGAGCGCGGTGAAGGCGCCGATCATGTAAATTTCCCCGTGGGCGAAATTGATCAGCTGCAGGATGCCGTACACCATCGTGTAGCCCAGGGCGATAAGGGCGTAAATGCTGCCCCGTGTGAGTCCTCCCAGAAATAAATCCCAGAAAAAGTTCATCGTCTGCCGTTACATCTTACTTGATTTCCGTATAGACGCCGTTTTTCACCTGATACATGGAAAAGCCGACGCCGATCGCGTCGCCGCCGGCGCTGAATTTGATTTTTCCCAGCGGCGTATCCGTGGCGTGCATGCGCAGCGCCTTGTGCACGGCCGCGTATTGTGTGGATTTGGCTTTTGCGATCGCGTTGACCAGCGCCAGCGTGGCGCTGTAGGCATTGAGGTAAAACGCCCCCGGCTCCGCGCCGTAGGCTTTTTTATGCTCCTCGATGGCGGCGACGGCCAGCGGATTTTTTGTCGTATCTTTCGGGCCGGAGGCGTAAACGCCTTCCGCGGCGCGGCCGGCCACCTTGATAAACGTCTGATCCTTGACGCCGTCGTCCGAAATGAAAACGGTTTTCATGTTCCGGCGGCGCATCAGCTGGACGATGGACGCGGCTTCCGGATGGTATCCTCCGTAAACGACCGCTTCGGCGCCGGAATACCGGATTTTCTGAACGATGGCGGAATAGTCCACCGCGCCGGGCGTGATGCCTTCGTACAGCACGACTGTGGCTTCCGGGGAGGTTTCCAGAAATTTTTTCGCGTATTCCGCAAATCCCTTGCCGTAATCGCCCTTGTCATGAAGAACGGCGAATTTCCGGAGCTTCAGCGTCTTGAGCGCGAAGTCGGCCACCAGCTTGCCCTGCGCGTCGTCCGGGGCGATGGTGCGGTGAAAATTCGGATACTGGCCGGAATGGGTGAGCTCCGGGCTGGTGGCGGAAGGAGAGATGACGATGATGCCCGCGTCCTTGTAGGTGCCCAGCGCCGCCTTGGTCGCGCCGCTGCAGATGTGGCCGATCACGGCCTGCGCGCGACTGGAGACCAGCTTGGTGGCGACGTTGGTGGCCAGTTCCGGCTTGCAGGCTTCGTCTTCGACGATCAGCTCCAGTTTTTTTCCGAGAAGTCCCCCCTTCGCGTTGATGTTTTTCACGATCAGTTCCGCGGCGTGAACGCTGGGCAAGCCGTAGGAGGCGAGGTCCCCCGTATGCGAACCGGCCACGCCGATTTTAATCGTGTCGGCTTTTTGGGCGAAGGAGAAGGTGACGAAGAAGAAAAGAAGGGCGGCAACGGCGGTCCATCGGAAAAGGTTTTTGTTTTTCATGAGCTTGCTCCCGGTCTTGACGGTGGTTTTCTACTACTTGAAAAGCTCCCCCGCGTCAAGGCGGAAGTGCGCGGCAAACGGGGCCGGCTTTTAAGGAAAGCAAGAATCTTTCAGCATTATTGCAAGATGACGTCTTGTTTTGCGGCGGCCCGCCNNGCGGGCCTGCCGTTCAAGATTTGTCTTGAAATCACTTTCATTATTCCGTATTCAGGTGTCTCGAAATACATCCGGAAAGAATGCGAAATGAAAATGCAGAACTTGTTTTCGGCGGCGGATAGAAAGCAGATTGAGGCCCAGGGGCTGACGCTCGAAGAGGTGAAACAACAATTGGCGCTTTATGCCCGGGGGCCGCGCTACATCAAGCTTTTGCGGCCCTGCACGCTTGGCGACGGCATCGTTCCCATAACGCCCGCGGCCCGGAAAAAACTGATCCGGCGCTTTGACGAGGAAGCCGCGTGTCAGCGGATGATGAAATTCGTGCCGGCGTCCGGCGCGGCGAGCCGGATGTTTGCCGGCTGGCACGAAGCGGCAAGGCGGGGCGGCTTCGAAAGCGCTGAAGAGGAAGCCGCGTTTTACGACCGCCTGCGCCAACTGCCTTTCGCCTCTCTGATCGCCGGGCGCGGGGCGGGGCATTATCTTAAAAGAAAAGATACGGCAGGCCTGCTTTCCTACATTTTGTCCGAAGAGGGCCTTCATTACGGCTGGCTTCCCAAAGCGCTCATTTCCTTTCACGCCTATCCCGGCGGAGAGGTGCGCACGGCGCTGGAGGAGCATCTGGCGGAAGCGGCAAGCTTCCTTTGCGACGGAGAGGGCAACTGCCGCCTGCACGTCACTCTGTCTGAAGAGCACATTGAAAAGGTTTATGCCAAACTCGACGAAATTCAGGAAAAGTACGAGCGGATGTTCCGGACCCGCCTGCGCGTCGAGCATTCCGTTCAGCTGCCGTCCACCGCCATTCTCGCGGTTGATGAAGAAGGAAGGCCGTTTCGCGGCGAGGACGGGCGCCTGGTCTTTCGCCCCGGCGGACACGGCGCGCTTTTGCAGAATCTCGCGGCGCTGGATGCGGAGTTCATCTTCGTCAAGAACATCGACAACATCGTTCCGCAAAACATTTTGTCGCGCATTCTGCCCTACAAGAAAATGCTGGGCGGTCTGGCCCTCGACATGAGGCAGTCGATTTTTACCTGGCTTAAGAAACTGAAAACAAATGATGTCGGTCGGGACGAAATAGACGCCTGCGCCGGTTTTTGCCGCGAACGTCTCAACCTCGCCCTGCCGGAAAGTTTCGACCGTCTGGCGTCGGCGCAAAAGCGCAAAAGGCTTGCAAGCGTCCTCAACCGGCCGCTCCGCGTCTGCGGCATGGTGCGCAATGAAGGCGAGCCGGGCGGCGGGCCCTTCTGGGTGGAAGAGCCCCACGGCGCGGTGTCGGTGCAGATTGTCGAGGCGGCCCACGTCGATCCCCGCGAACGGCGCCAGCAGACCGTCTGGCGTCGCGCGGCGTTCTTCAATCCGGTGGACATGGTCTGCTGCATCCGGGATGATCAGGGACGGCCCTACGATCTTCAAAAATTCGTCAACCGCGATACGTATCTGATCAGCGCCAAGACGGAAAAGGGCCGCAGGCTCCTGGCCCTGGAACGGCCGGGTCTGTGGAACGGCGCGATGGCTTACTGGAATACGGTTTTTGTGGAGCTGCCGCTGGCGGTGTTCAATCCGGTCAAGACCGTGGAGGACCTGCTGCGGCCACAGCATAGGGCGGGACGGACCATGCGCCGCAAGGCTTGCTGAGCGGCCTACAAAATGCGCTTTTCACACTCTTCCGGAGAGGCTCCCCGGCTGGCGAGCGTAAAGCTATTCTCCCCGCTCGAGCAAATGACGTCGGCCGGGCTGTCTTCCGGCGCGTCGGAGTAGCGGACGCAAAGCGCGGCGGCAAACGCGCGCGCCAATGGATTTCCGTAGGGTACGAGCACGTAAGGGCCGGGATAGCGGGCCATGGTGCAGACGAGATCTTCCCCGCGCGTCAGACGGCGCAGCGCCTCGTTGTCTGCATGGTTGCGGCCGACAATGATTTTGATGCCGTGTTCGTCGCGGAAGTGCCTTCCGTAGCGCAAAAGATCGTAATCGCGGATCTGGCGGTCTTCGCCGCGGTCCCAAAGCTCGCGCAGGCGGCGCGCAAACATCGGATCCGTCAGCAGGCAGCCCCCGGCGGGCGGTGGAAATTGCACAATGCCGAACGCTTCAGCGAGGCGAAACTGCTCCTTGCGCCCGCGGCCCGAAATGCCGGCAAGCCCGGCCGTGTCGATTTTTCCTTCCCGCTGGATCCGGATCGGATCGAGGAGCTGCGCCGACAGGGGCCGCAGAATGTCATCGGCAAAGCCGGAATTTTTGGCAACGACGAACAGGGATTGTTTGGTCTGGGACATGGGGCGCTGCCCCAGCACTTCGCCTGTGAGAAGAAAGTCCGCGCCCGTTTCTTTCATTTTCCGGCCGGCGATAGACAGCATCAGCGTGTGGCAGTCGATGCAGGGGTTCATGTTTTTACCGTAGCCGTAGCGCGGGGCTTTCAGCATCCGCAGGTGTTCGTCGGTAATGTCCTCCACCAGAAGCGGCAGGCCGATGCCGGCCGCCGAGACTTTGGCCTTGTCCGCGCCGAAAAAAGGCGTCGTAAAGGTCAGGCCGAGAACCTCGATATTTTGTTTCTGTACCAATTTGACGGCGAGGATGCTGTCCAATCCGCCGGAAAAAAGAGCGATGGCTTTGGTCATTTGAAAAATTTCCTTATAAAATAAAAGCACCGCGAAGAAACGTTCGCAGCGCTTTTTTTAGTTTTTCCCGTCTTTCTGCCTTCAGTACCGGATAACGGATGCCGACCAGTTTTCCTGCAACAGCCCGCGCAGTTCCGGATTGAAATCAAAATTCACCACGTAAATGTCTTTTCCGCCCCGGATCTTGGTTCCGGCAAAGCCGAATTCATAAGGCGGCTGGTTTTTATCCAGGCCGGAAAAGGTGAAATAACCGGTGGTGAAGAGCACGCGCAGCCCCCGCAGGACTTTTTCCAGATTCTTCGCCGGATCGTCCGCATCGTCGATGAAGATCAGGTCGTGGCCGGCCTTTTCGAGCACGCCGATAAACTGCCCGGGCAGACGGCGCGAAAAAATCAGGGTTCTGCGCTCGCCTGCCGAAACCGCCAGATCCGCCTTCACGGATAAATTGAATCCATCCCGGGCAAGGTTGAAGACCTGCACGTCCGCGTCTTTTTCCGCCGGCAAGTTGAGGGCGGCAAGCAGGGCGAGCGTGAACTCCTTGGCGGTCGAGACGGGCAGAACGGTCAGAGGCGGCAGAGAATAGATTTCTTCGGTTTTTGCCGTAAGCCCGCTTACGGGCGAGATTTCCGTGATGGCCGCAGCGTGCCGCCGGGCGGCGTTGACGACGGCCCGGGGCAGAAGAGGGTTTTCTTCGTAAACCAGACGGATTCCCTGAACGCCGGTGGAGGTCTTCCGGGAACCGCGGGCGGTGATGACCCAGTCCACGAGGATTTCCAGCGGCGGAGCGGAGCTGACGGACAGGGGGGACTGGGCTTTGGCGATCTCGTAGGTTTTGGTCGTCTGGAACATCTTTTTCAAAATGACGATGATGTCGTCTTTTTCGTCGATGGCGACCAGGTGGTAATTGCTCCAGCGGTCGCTGATAATTTTTTTCAGTTGCCGGTTGGCGCGGCGTTCCAGATCGAGAAAAAGGGTTGTCCGGTCTTCGAACTCCACCACCGGAATGGCTGAACAGTCGATGGTTACCTGTTCGGTTTTGGAGACGGGAAGATAATAATTGCCGCTGGTGATCATATTGCCGTTCATCTGGGTGACGATGTGCCTGATGACGGCAAGGCGCGCGGCGGGCGGCAAAACAGCGGCGCCGCGGGCGTCGGCTGTCGGCGCAGCCTGTTGGATTGCCTCCTCCGGCGCTGCCGGAGAAAGGATTTCCGTCGTCGGGGGCGCCTGTGCGGCGGCCGGAAGTGTCGCGGGGCCTCCGGGCAGAACGATTTTCTGGCCGGCGTAAATTCTGTTGACGTTCCTGATGGACGGATTGAGCGACTGGACGCGCCGCAGCGTCGTTGGCGCAACGGTTTTCATGCCCAGTTCCCGGCGAAGAATGTGGATGAGCGTATCGCCTTTTTTCACGCGGTAATCCTGCCGTCCCGAGCCGTCGCCGGCGAGACCGGGCCGCGCGGCGTCTGAAGCCGCGGCATCGGGCGCGAGGGGGCTTTTTCCCGGCAAAACGAGCGTCTGACCTGCGGAAAGCCGGTCCAGATTTTTAAGACCGGGATTGAGCTTCCGGGTCATTTCATAGTAAACGGGAACGTCTTTTTCGGTGATGCCGGGAAGACGGCGGATAATGGCGGAGAGCACATCGCCTTGCTGAACCGTGTAGAGATGAACGTTCTTCCGGGATACGGCCGTCTTGCTGAACGACAGCTCCGCCGTATCTTCCTGAACGGAAAAAGCCTGCGTCTGGAACAGAAGAAATGCCAGGCCGACAATCAATGCTCCCGCGAAAGTCTTTCTCATGGTGTGTTGCTCCCGCCCGATTGCTCTGTGTAAGAGTGACCCCTACCTACTGTATGTACAGTGAAAAGTCAATGCCGGCGCGCTGTTAAAAAGGACGCGCGGCCGTTAGACGACTTTCTTCATGGCGGCGATGGCCACTTCAATCTGATCGTCGTCCGGTTCGCGCGTGGTGATCCGCTGAAGGGCCAGCCCCGGCCAGCTCAGCGCTTGCACCAGCTTGAACCGGGTGTATTTGCCCGTGAAGCGGATGGCTTCATAGGAGATGCCGGCGATCACCGGCAAAAGCAGAATCTTGTAGAGGACCCGGTGCGCGAAGTCCGGCCGGCCCAGAAACGAAAACACGATAATCGAGACGATCATGACGAACAGAATAAAGCTGGTGCCGCAGCGGGGATGGCGGGTGGAATATTTTTTCACGTTCTCCACCGTCAGGTCCCGGCCGTCTTCCCAGGCGAAAACGGTTTTGTGCTCCGCGCCGTGGTACATGTAGACGCGCCGCATGTCCTTCATCAGCAGCGTGGCGGAAAGAAAACACAAAAACATGCCCAGGCGGACGCATCCTTCCAAAACGTTGAGCAGGATCAGATTGCCGATGTAGACTTTCATCTTCGTGAAGAAAAACGCCGGCACGACGACAAAAAAGAAAATGGCGACGCCGAGGCTGACCGCAAGCGACACGTACATCTCCCAGCCCTGCGGTTTGACGTCTTCCTCCGCCAGGGCGACGTCGGCGGAAAACATCAGAAACTGAATGCCGATGATCATCATTTCAAAAAGCGTGACGGTGCCGCGGATGAACATCCAGCCCAGCGCCTTGTATCTTTTGGTCAGGGGAATATATTCGCGTTCCCGAAAGACGATTTCCCGGTCCGGACGCCTCACGGCGGCGGCGATCTTGTTTCCGTGGCGCATCATGACGCCTTCCAGAATGGCCTGTCCTCCGGCGATATCTTCAGGATTCGGTTTGCATCCCATACGCTTTTTTTCATCCTTCATTTATTTTGGTGCGCTTTCTTATAGCATTTGCCCGGGGCTGTCAAATCATCATTTGTAAATGATTGTTGCATGTTTGACCTTGAATGATATAATGAATCACCTTCGGACGAGAAAGAAAAAAGGAGGTTCCCATGGCGACTATGGATGCATCGACCGCCGCTTTTATGAAGGAGTACCAGGAGCGCTTTGAAAAAAAGTTGAGAGAGAACGAGGTCGCCCTTCTGGAACACTGGAAGTCCCAGTTGGAGAAGGTTGAAAGCTCAAGGCCCGACAGCATCGCGTCCCTGCAACTGCAAATCCACAAGATTACGGAAATGATGGGCAACCGAATCAGAGTGCTGAAAAAAGGGTAAAATGGAAAGTATCGCCGATTTTTTATTTGAAGTGGGCATGCTGTGCAAAACTCCCCGCAGCGGTTATCAGTTCCTGGGCAGCGGCAGGGAATCGGTGGCCGAGCATATTCTCCGGACGGTTTTTATCGGCTATGCGTTGTGCAAGCTCAACGATGCCCTGGAAGAGCGGCGGGTGCTGAAGATGTGCCTGCTCCACGATCTGCCGGAAGCGCGCACGGGCGACATGAACTATGTCAACAAGAAATACGTTGCGGTCGATGAGGCCAAGGCGGTCCGCGAACTGACGGAGAGCCTGTTTTTCGGCGACGATATCCGGCGGGCGATCGAGGAGTTCAACGCGCAGGAAACGCCGGAGTCGCGCATTGCCCGCGACGCCGATCAGATTGCGCTCATTTTGCAGCTCAAGGAATACGGCGATCTGGGCAACAAATATTCCGATGAGTGGATCCGGTACGCGCTGCAGAGGCTTTCGACCCGCGAGGGAAAAGAGCTGGCCGACCGCATCATCCAAACCGATTCCTCCCACTGGTGGTTCAAGGATAAAAGCGACTGGTGGGTCAACGGCAGCAAACGCTAGCGGCGCCGTTATCGGGGAAAAGGATTTTAATGATGACTAAAACCTTCTGTGTGTGCCTGAGTCTGATGTTCCTGGTTTTCTGCGCCGCCTGCGCCCGCGATCTGGTGTCGGCCAGGATGACCGAGCCGGAAGCATACACACATATTTATGAAGCCAAGGAAAAGCACGTACTGCGGGCGATCGCCGCGGTGCTGAAAGAGAAAAAAATCGGCGAGAACGTGGCCATCGATGCGAAGAATCATCGGGTGGACTCGGACTATGTCGTGGACGGGGACTGGCGGACCAAAACGTCGGCCCGGACGAAGCAGCTCAACTGGAAGGAATGCGAAGTGCGCCTGACGGTTATTACGGAAAAAAAGACCGACGGCGGCTGGGAAATGCGCCGTCTTCTGGGAAAGAGCCAGTATGAGAACTTCTTCAGCGTCATTGAGTTGAAAATTTACGAGGAAATGTCCAATGTCCGGTAAGCAAACCTTTTAAAGCGTTGAAGGAGGAAAAAATGGATGCCAGAAAAAAAATGTCGTCGGTTCTGGAGGAGTTTAAGAACTTTGCCCTGAAGGGGAATGTGGTGGATCTGGCCATCGGCGTGATTATCGGCGCAGCGTTCGGAAAAATCGTCGATTCACTGGTGAAGCACATCATCATGCCGGCGATCAGTCTCGTCATGCCCGGCGAACAGAGCTACCTCGGCTGGAAGTGGGTGGTAAACGGCAAGGAAATCCCCTACGGCCTTTTCATCGGAGAAGTCGTCAATTTCCTCATCATCGCGCTGGCGTTGTATCTGTTTATCGTGAAATTTCTGGGCTTCATCATGAAGAGCAAGGAAGAGGAGGCGCAGGCGCCGCCCCCGCCCACCCGGGATCAGGAACTCCTTGTGGAAATTCGCGATCTGCTCAAAAAATAGCTGAGCCGCTTCATTTTGTAAAAGAAGCACAAAAACGGAGACGCCGTGTCCGCTGAGGATTCCTTTATACAATCGCGCCGGCTGGCCTGCGGCCTGGCCGTCATTTTGAACCGTCCGGATGCGATCAACAGTCTCACCGAGGGGATGATCGACGCCATAGAAGCCCTTCTGGACGAAGCCCTGGCCGACAAGCTCTGCCGCTTTGTTCTTTTTTACAGCAGCTCGGCCAGAGGATTTTGCGCGGGCGGAGACGTCAAGGAACTGGCCCGTTTGAGCGCCGAAAAAAAATTCGACCGGGTGGACGCCTTTTTCCGCAAGGAGTACGGGCTGAATCTGCGTCTGCATCTTTTTCCCAAACCGGTCATCGCCGTCGCCGACGGCATCACCATGGGCGGCGGTCTGGGCATCGCCGCCGGCGCGGGCATCAGCATTGCCACGGAAAGAACGCTCATGGCGATGCCCGAAACCCGGATCGGCTTTTTTCCGGACGTCGGCTCGACCGGCTGGATGTTTGCGCGCTGTCCGCGGGGCTATCCGGAATATCTGGGGCTGACCGGCTATGATCTCAGGGGCGCCGATTGTGTCCGGGTGGGCTTTGCCACGCATCTGATGCCGTCGGAGAGGCTGCCCGATCTCATCGGGATTTTGGAGGGCGCCGTTGGCGACGGCAAAGCCGGCCGGCGCGAAGCGGAAAAAGCCCTTCTGGAAAGGATCTCCGCTCTGCTGGATTTTCATGTTCCCGTCAACCGGGAGCTGGACGACTGGGTGGAGAGATATTTTGCAGGCGTCTCCGGCATCCGGGAGATGCTGGATTCGCTTTCTTTGTGCCGTGAACAGGAAGAGCATTGCGACCGGGTCTTTTCCAGCATTGCCGAGCGGTCGCCCACCGCGCTGGCTTTAACGCTGAAGCTGCTGCGGCACAATGAAGGACGGCCGCTCGAAGAAGTGTTTGCCGCGGAACTGAAGGCGGCCCGGTGGATGACGAGGCACCCGGACTATATCGAAGGCATCCGGGCCAGGTTGATTGAACGCGACAACAAACCGCGCTGGAAACCCGACCGGATTGAAGATGTGGATCTGTCGGAATTCCAGCCTTGAGAATGACGGCGACCGCCCGGCGGCGCACAGGAAGCTGCCGGGCGGGGCCGGAATTACTTTTTGTGACCGCGGAAGAATCCCATCAGGAATTCCGTGTCTTTGGGGGACAAATCGAATTTGAAAACCGCTTTTTCAATCAGCATGTGCAGCGGCTGGTTGGTGTTGTCTTCGATATTGGCCGAAATCCACTTGATGGCTTTCTGAATATTTTCACCTTCGGGCATGACGGTTGCCATAATCTTTTCTCCTCCTGACAGATAAAATTGCTCAAAAACAGATTCCCGATGCAGAACCGATACGGTGATTTCTTCATACTACAATATGGTACAAAAATTAACTAAATTTTAAATAAATTTGACAAAGGACCATTCGTCATTAATATGGTTCGGGAACCGAACACTCATGAAAGGAGACGAACATGGCAAAATCAATCAGAGGCACTCAAACGGAAAAGAATCTTCTGGCGTCGTTCGCCGGTGAATCGCAGGCCCGCAATCGTTATACCTTTTTCGCCAGCGCTGCCAAGAAGGAAGGCTATGAACAGATTTCCCGCTTCTTTTTAGAAACGGCGGAAAATGAAAAAGAGCACGCCAAAGTGTTTTTCAAATATCTGGAAGGCGGAGAGGTCGAAATAACGGCCGCTTATCCGGCGGGCGTCGTCGGCGATACGAAGGCGAACCTGGAAGCCGCCGCCGCCGGCGAGAATATGGAGTGGACCGTTCTTTACGCCGAAGCGGCCAGGACGGCCCGCGAGGAAGGATTTCCGGAAGTGGCCCGTTCCTTCGAGCAGATTGCCAAGGTGGAAATGTTCCATGAGAACCGCTACCGCAAGCTCTTGGACAATCTTGTGAAAAACGAAGCCTTCCGGAAAAAGACCCCCGCGAAGTGGCACTGCATCAACTGCGGTTACGTTTTTGAAGGAGAAGAGGCCCCCAAGGAATGTCCGGCCTGCCGCCATCCGCAGTCGTATTATGAAGTCCTGGCCGAAAATTACTAACCTTCCCGAACGTTTTATTCTCAATGTTGCGACAGCCCGCCTGATGTCCGGCGGGCTGTTTTTATGCAGGCAGTCCGCCGGCGGAGACGTTCCAGGGCCCGCGGATCATGGCTGTCACAAAAACGCGGGTAGGGCTTGACAGTCGGGGAAAAATACCCTAGATTGGCGCAGTTTTTTTCCCAAGAGGAGTCCGTTTTTATGTCCACCAAAAAGCAACGCCGGTCGGAGAACTTCAAGGACCGGAAGAAAAAGAAGTCCACACGGATCATCTATCTGGCGGCCATCATCGGCGGCGCCGTCGTGGTGCTGGCGCTTTTCTTTGTTATTTTGTTCAATGCGTTGTTTCCGCCCGTAGACATGGAAGCGCTGAAGAAGAAGGAAAAAAGCGTCGTCGATATTTATTTTTCCGATCCCCAGGAGCGTTTGCTGGTGAAGGAGAAACGTTATATTTATAAAGAAGAAGACGCGGCCGCGCAGGCCAGGGAAATCGTCAAGGCCCTCCTGGACGGCTCCAAAACAGGCCAGGTCGATACCTTTCCCGCCGGTGTGGCGCTCACGGACATCCGCGTGGGCAAGGACGGACTGGCCTCGGTCAGCTTCAGCCGCCGTCTCGTGGAAGCCCATCCGGGCGGTTCCACCGCCGAAATGGCGACGATTTATTCCCTGACCCATACCCTGACCGCCAACATCCCCGAAATCAAGGCCGTGCAAATCCTCGTGGAAGGCAAGCCCGTGGCGTCGATCAAGGGCCACATTTCCACCGTGCGCCCCTTCCTTCCCGATCCGGATCTTCTGGCCGTGGTCAAACAGGAGAAAAGCTGAATTCCGTTATGGCTCCGAAAACGAAAATAGCGCGCACGCGGAATATCGGCATCGTCGCTCATATCGACGCAGGCAAGACCACCGTCAGCGAGAGAATCCTTTTTTACACCGGCAAGTCCTATAAGATGGGCGAGGTGCACGACGGCGCAGCGGTGATGGACTGGATGCCGCAGGAGCAGGAGCGCGGCATTACCATCACGTCCGCGGTAACCACCTGCACCTGGAAAAACACGGAAATCCATATCATCGATACGCCGGGCCACGTCGACTTTACCATCGAGGTGGAGCGCTCGCTGCGCGTCCTGGACGGCGCGGTCGTCGTGTTCTGCGCGGTGGCGGGCGTCGAGCCGCAGTCGGAAACGGTCTGGCATCAGGCGGACAAGTACGGCGTTCCGAAGATCGCGTTCGTCAATAAAATGGACCGCGTCGGCGCGGACTTCTTCCGCGTTCTCGACATGATGCGCGGCCGCTTTCATTCGATTCCGGTTCCGGTGCAGATTCCGGTGGGCTCCGAAGATTCCTTCCGGGGCGTCATCGATCTGATTGCCCGGCAGATGCTGATCTGGGACGACAGCACGCAGGGCGCGGAATACCACGCCGAAGAGATCCCCCCTGAGTTTGCCGAGAGGGCGGCGCATGAACGCGAAAGAATGATCGAGACGCTGGCGGACTGCGACGATGAACTGGCCGAACTNNTTGAAGATCGTGCCGGTGCTGTGCGGAACGGCGTTGCGCAACAAGGGCATTCAGCCGGTGCTGGACGGCGTCGTCAGTTATCTGCCGTCGCCGGAAGACATTCCGCCGGTCAAGGGGCACAATCCGAAAACGAAGGCCGAAGAGATCCGCCAAAGCTCCGACAAGGAGCCGCTGGCGGCCCTGGCCTTTAAGATTCAGCTCGACGAAGGGCGCAAACTGACGTATCTGCGCATTTACTCCGGGCAGATTACCGCCAACGGCGAGGTCTACAACGCCGTTAAGAAGAAGAAGGAAAAGATCGCCCGGCTTTTGCGCATGCATTCCAATAAACGGGAAAGAATCGAGAAGGCGTCTGCAGGAGAACTGGTCGCGGCGCTGGGCCTCAAGGAAACGACCACCGGCGATACGCTTTGCGACGAGGCCCATCCCATCGTGCTCGAACAAATCGAATTTTACGAACCGGTGATCAGCGAAGCCATTGAAGCCAAAACGCCCGCCGATCAGGAGAAACTGGCCGCCGCGCTCGTCAAACTGTCCGACGAGGATCCCACGCTGAAAGTCAAGTATGAAGACGAAACCGCGCAGACCGTCATTTCCGGCATGGGCGAACTGCATCTCGAAATCATCGTGGACCGTCTCAAGCGGGAGTTCAACGCGTCGGTCAACGTCGGCAGGCCGCGCGTCGTCTATCGGGAAACGATTCAGAAGCGCACGGAACTTGAAGGCGTCTTTGAAAAAGAGCTGGGCGAAAAGAAGCACTTCGGCCAGGTCCGCCTGGAGCTTGCGCCCCTGAAACGCGGGACGGGCAATGAAATTTCTTTTACGCTTCCGGACGAGGCGCTCCCCGCCGAGTGCAGGGAGGCGATAGAAGAAGGCCTGCGGGAGGCGATGATGAGCGGCGTGATGGGCAGCTATCCCGTCATCGATGTCGGCGTGAAAGTGACGGGCGCGGTGTATCGGGAAGGAGAATCTTCCGCCCAGGGCTACAAGATTGCCGCCTCCACCGCGTTTCGCGACGGCTGCCGGTCGGCAGACCCCGTTTTGCTGGAGCCGATCATGATGGTGGATGTCATTACGCCCAGTGAATTCATGGGAGACGTCATCGGCGATATCAATTCGCGCCGCGGCGAAATTCAGTCGGTCAATCCCAACGGCCCGGTTTCCGAGATCCGCGCCAAAGTGCCGCTCAAAGCCATGTTCGGCTATTCCACGGACCTGCGGTCGGCCACACAGGGCCGCGCGGTCTTTACGATGATTTTTGCCGAATACGACAAGACGTAGCGGCGTTCCGCAGCCGCAAAGGCAGAAAGGCGCCGGCGTGCCGGCGCTCGCAATATACGGCAACTTCCTTTTTTCACGGAAACAAGTTCATATGGCTGACACGTTCGTTTTCATTGATTTGACAAAATCACTGGACGAAAGCTTTTCGCCCTATTCGCACGGGTGTTATTCGGACCCGCCTTTGGAATGGGCCGCCTGGAGCACCGTCGGACGGGAAGGATTCCGTGTGGACCGCCTGTCGCTCGGCACGCAAAGCGGGACGCACATCGACGCTCCGGCGCATTTCCTCAAGGACGGCGTCTGTCTGGACGCGCTTGGTCCGGAGCATTTCATGGGGCGGTATCTGCTTCTCGATGTGCCTTCCGGCGCCGGGCCGCCGTGCGCATACAGCGGAGAGGACATTTTATTTTTAAGAGCGCCGGAAAAGGGCCGGGCGCTTCTGACGCCCGAAGAGATGGGCCGTCTCCTGGCTTTGCCCCCGGCGCTCTGGGTGGCGGCGGGCGATGTGTCCGTTGACGACCCGGAACCCTTTGCGTTTAACCGTCTGGTTGCCGGAGCGGGAAAGTTTTTGGCCGAGGATCTGGATCGGCGCCGGGCGCAGGACGTGCCCGCGGAAGGAGAAATATTCGTTTTTCCGCTCAGGCTGGCCTGCGCCAGCGGGTCGCCGTGCCGCGTTGTGGTCCGCGCCCGGAAAACCGCGGCGGGAAAAGTGCATCCACCGCTGGATTGAAAAAAGAATATGATGTGACCGGCGCGAATTCCGCGGGCCCGCAGGCCTCTCGGCGGACGCCGGCCGACGCCTGGTAAAAGATCGACCGAAGCGACGCCAATTCTGACTTTTTTAAGCCGGGGGGATCCCCACGGCGCAGAGAAAGGAGAAAAGAGATGGCCGGTATTCGTCTTCTCGCCAAGTGGTCCAGCGCCCTTGTCTTTAAAGAGAAAGAGCGGGCCGGTCCTTTGCCGACGTTCCGCGATGAGCTCAATGACCAGTGCGGGCGGATTCTGATTTTCGCGTCCCTGGTCACGATGGTGGCCTGGTTGCCCTACATTCCGCTCGATCGCCGCCTGCACCCCGAAGAGCCGTTGATTGTGCTGTTCCGCGTCGGACTTTCCGTCGTCAGCCTGGTCGTGTTCGTCTTGCACATTTCCGGGCGGTTCGCCAGGCATCATCACCTGCTGCTCAGTCTTCTCGGAGGGTACCTTGCCGTTTCCTGCGGGCTGATCACCGCTTTGGCCAAGGCCGATCCCGTTTATGTGGGAGGCAATCTTTTCATTCTGACCCTGCTTGCGGCCGTACCGGTGAGCCGCCGGGCCGCTCTTTCAGTTCTGGCCGGGTCGCTGGCCGTGTTTTTTCTCGCCGGTTATTTTCAGGGCATTTCCTTTTCCTCCGCAAGCGCCAGTTACAGCCTGCACGACGTATTGAGCGTCGCTGCGGTAGCCGTTCTCTTCATCTGTCTGCTGGACAAATCCCGCCGCACCAGCTGGCTCAAATCAAAAGAAATCGAACGGCAGGGCCGCGAGATGAAATCCGACAAGGAAAAAATCGATGCGCTCCTGCTCAACATTCTGCCTGGGCCCGTCGCCCGGGAGCTGAAGGAACGCGGAGCGGTCCGGCCCGTGTTCTATTCCTCCGCCACCATCGTCTTTACGGATTTTGTGCGCTTTACGGAAATTTCCGAAAAGCTTTCACCCGAGGAACTGGTGCGGGAACTCGACGACCTTTTCTGCCGCTTCGACAGGATCATGGACCGGTTCGGACTGGAAAAGCTCAAGACCATCGGCGATGCCTACATGTTTGCCGGCGGCGTTCCGGTGGCCAACGGCACGCATGCTGTCGACGCGGTCCTCGGCGCCCTGGAAATCCGCCAGCTCGTCGATCAGGCCAACCGGGAAAAGGAAGGAACGGGGCGTCCGGTGTTTGAAATCCGCATCGGCGTGCACACCGGGCCGCTGATGGCGGGCGTAGTGGGCGAAAAAAAATTCGTTTACGATGTCTGGGGGGATTCCGTGAATCTGGCCAGCCGGATGGAATCGTCCGGAGAAAAGGGCCGGATCAATGTTTCGGAATCGACGTATGTCCTGATTCGGGAATTGTTCGAGACGGAAGCGCGCGGACAGGTGACGGCCAAGTACAAAGGAGAGCAGAAAATGTATTTCGTCCGGAGAATCCGAGAGGAGTTTTCTTCCGATGCCTGCGGATTGACGCCCAACGGCCATTTTCAGCGCCGCTACCGGAAACTGCGGGACTGTCCCGGAGAGGCTTAATCCATCCAGCCGCCGGAAAGGTTCAGGCGCTTGAGCTTCTCCACCAGCGTGGTGCGGTTGAGGTTGAGCAGACGGGCGGCGCGGTTTTTCACGCCGCCGCTCATTTTCAACGCCTTGAGCAGGAGATCTTTTTCCAGACGGCCGACGGCTTCGTTGAAGTCGATGCCTTTTTCCGAAAACACGATCGTTTCGGCGCGGGGAGACTCGCCTTCGGACGCGCGGATTTTGGCGGGCAGATCCTCGAGGGAAATGTCGCCTTCTTCCCTCATCACCACCAGCATTTCAATCAGGTTCTGGAGCTCGCGGACATTGCCGGGCCAGGCGTACTGCCGCAGACGGTCGAGGGCCTCGGGGGTGATCCGCCGGACGCGCTTTTTTTTGATTTTGTTGAAATGCGACAAAAAGTGGTTCACCAGAATGGGAAGGTCTTCGCCGCGCTCCCTGAGCGGCGGCAGGTTGATCGGAATGACATTGATCCGGTAGAAAAGATCTTCACGGAATTTTTTTTCGGCCACCGCCTTTTCCAGGTTCTGGTTGGTGGCGGCAATGATGCGGACGTCGGCATTGATGGTTTTCACGCCGCCGATGCGTTCGAATTGTTTTTCCTGAATGACGCGGAGAACCTTCACCTGCAGCGACGGACTCATATCGCCGATTTCATCCAGAAAGATCGTGCCCCCCTGGGCCAGTTCGAAGCGGCCCATCCGGTTGCGGATCGCGCCGGTGAAAGCGCCTTTCTCGTGGCCGAAAAGTTCGCTCTCCAGAAGATCTTCGGGGATGGCGCCGCAATTGACCGCGATGAGCGGCTGATGGCGGCGTTCGCTGCGGAAATGAACGGCCCGGGCGACCAGTTCCTTGCCGGTGCCGCTTTCACCGGTGATCAGCACCGTGGAGTCGGAGGAGGACACCTTGGCAATGGTATCGAACACGGACTTCATGCAGTCGCTGTAGCCGATCATTTTGGCGGCGTCCTGCTGCTCCTTGATGTGCTCCTTCAATGAGACGTTTTCATCGCGCAGGCGGGCAAAACTCATTGCGCGGCTGACGGACAACTTGACGAGCTCGTCCTTCACCGGCTTGGTGATGAAATCGAAAGCGCCCGTCTTCATCGCGGAGACGGCGGTGCTGATGGTGCCGTGGCCGGTAATCATGATGACGATGCTGTCGCGGTTCTGGTCTTTCACGTACTTCAGAAATTCCAGGCCATCGACGCGCGGCATCCGGAGGTCGGTGATGATGATGTCGTACTTGTCCTGGTGGAACGCTTCGATGCCTTCCCGTCCGTCGTTCACGGCTTTGACGTCGTAGCCTTCCTCCGTCAAAATTTCCGTCAGGGTGTCTTTATTTAGTTGATTATCCTCGGCGACGAGAATTTTTCCGTTTTTCATGGCAAATCCGTATTTTATTTCACGCGCCGTCCGATGCGCGGAGGAGTTATATAGAAGAAACCCTGCCAAAAAACAACAGGAAAATGATCCAAAGCGTCAAAAAACAAACAGGTCTGTTCCTGCGGCAGGCAATCCGTCAAAAATCCGCCGCCCTTTTCCGGCCCAATGCAAAAAAACCTTCAAGTATTTCTTTGTTTTGCCGAATAAAAAATTGAGAAACGAAAGAGATGCAGGTCCAATTCGGAATGGATGCCGGATCGGCAAAAGGGGCCGGCCGGAAGCGATCGGCCAGGGCCGGTTGTGGCAGGCGCAAGCAGGATGGTTGTCCATTGCAACAGGGTGTCGGAGAAGCGCGCGATTGTATGTCCATGAGCACATTTGAACTGAAGCACAGCGATTTCGAAAAAATCAGCCGTCTGGTTTACGAACAGTGCGGCATCTATCTGCACGACGGCAAGAAGGAACTGGTCAAAGCCCGCCTGGGAAAAAGGCTCCGCGCCGGCGGATACGGGTCTTTCGCCGAATACTACCGTTACGTGACCACCCAGGAAGGCCAGGATGAACTGGTGTCGATGATCGATTCCATCTCCACCAATCTCACGTCTTTCTTCCGGGAAGCGTCGCACTTTGTCCGTCTGGGCGGCATTATCCGTTCCTTCCTCGAAAACAGGGGACGGCCGGGCAGCGCCGGTTCCTTCGCCGTCTGGTCTGCCGGCTGTTCGACCGGAGAAGAGCCCTACACGCTGGCCATGACGATTCGGGAGGCGGCACAAAACCGTCTGTCCGACGTCGCCATTCTGGCAACGGACATTTCCACGAAAGTTCTGGAAACCGCGCGGGCAGGAATATACGCCCAGGAGAGAACCCGCGGCATAGCTCCTGAGATCCTGAAAAAATATTTTCAGTTGGGAACAGGCAAATCCCATGGGTTCGTCCGAGTGAAAGAAGACCTCAAAAAGATGGTCACGTTCGAGCGGTTCAATCTCATGGACCCTTTTCCGGCCCGCCGGGATTTCGACGTCGTTTTCTGCCGCAACGTCATGATCTACTTTGACAAGAAGACACAAAGCGTTCTGGTCAACAAATTCTACGGCGCGCTGAAAAACGGCGGCTACTTTTTTGTGGGACATTCGGAAAGCCTGACAGGACTTACGCATCCTTTTCAATACGTGGAACCGAGCGTTTACCGGAAAAACCTATGAGCGATTTGATTGTGGGCATAGCCGATCTGAAGATCAGCAAAAACGGCAGCGATTTCCTTGTAACATACGCACTGGGATCCTGCATTGCCATCTCCGTTTACGATCCCGTAGCCGGAGTGGGGGGGCTCCTGCATTACATGCTGCCGGATTCGACACTGGATGTCCGGAAAGCCAAGGACAATCCCGCCATGTTCGCCGATACGGGCATTCCGGCGCTCTTCAAGGCCTGCTACGGGCTTGGGGCGGAGAAAAAACGGATGATCGTCAAGGCGGCGGGCGGCGCCAGCATTCTGGACGACACGAATTTTTTCCGCATCGGACAGAAAAACATCATGGCCATGCGGAAGATCTTCTGGAAAAACAACGTTCTGATTGCAGCGGAGGACACGGGCGCCAACCACAACCGCACGGTGCGTCTGGATCTGAAAAGCGGCAAAACGTTTATCCGGACATCAGGAGGCGAAATGAAGGAGCTATGAAAACGGTCGCGCGCATTCTGAAATCCATTGAGACGATTCCGGCCTTTCCGGCGACGGGCAGCAAAGTCGCCCGGCTGCTCGGCCGCGTCGATTATTCCGTTCCGGAAGTGGCCAATGTCATCCGCCTGGATCCCTCGATCACGGCCAATATTCTGAAGATGGCCAATTCGGCCTATTTCGGCTCGGCGCATCCTATCGGCACCATTCAGGATGCCGTGATGTACCTGGGGCAGAAGAATCTTCTGCTCGCCATCCAGACGGCGGGAATTTCCAAATACTACAAGAAAGGCGCGTCCGGCTATTTCGACAAGGCAACCGATTTGTGGGAGCATTCGGTCGCCGTCGCTTTGATGTCGCAGATATTATCCAAGGCGATCACCGGCGAGGAGGATACGACGCTCTACACGGCGGCCCTGCTGCACGACGTGGGGAAAATCATTCTGGGCGAATTCGTTCGCGACGAGCTTTATAAAATCACTCTGCTGGTTTCACGCCACGGCCTGTCCTTTCTGGAGGCGGAAGAGACGGTTCTGGGCATCAACCATGCCGAACTGGGAGGAAAAATCGCCGAGCACTGGATCTTCCCCTCTGTCATCGGCGACGCCATTGCCTTTCACCACCGTCCGGATCTGCTGGAAAAGAAGGATCAAATTCTGCCGTGGCTCGTATATCTGGCGGATGAAGCGTGTCTCATGATGGGCATGGGCAGTCCGGTGGAAGGACTGGCGCAGCGGGCGGTCGGACAGGTGCTGACGAAATTCAATTTGCGGATGAAAGATCTGGAAAAAAGCATGGTCCTGCTGTCAGACGATTTAAGCAAGGCCAGGGACCTGATTAACATTATTTAAAGGCGCTCTGGCCAGGGAAGGTGACAAGATGTCATTCAATGTATTGATTGTAGACGATTCCGGCGCCATGCGGGCGGTCATCAAGAAGATCGTCGGGCTGTCCGGATTCCGGATGGACCAATGTCTGGAAGCCGGCAACGGAAGGGAAGCCATGGCGCTTCTGGCCGACCACTGGGTGGACGTGATCATTTCCGACATTAATATGCCGGAGGTCAACGGTCTGGAGTTTCTGGAGCAGCTGGCCCGAAATGAAACGCTTCGGGAAATTCCGGTGATCATGATCACGACGGAAGGATCGGAACAGATGATGCAGGAGGCTTTTGCGCGCGGGGCCAAAGGCTTTGTGAAAAAGCCTTTTCTGCCGGAGGAAATCAAAAAAATTTTATACCAGGTTATAGGAGTGGGAGACGATGGGCAGTATGAAGAAGATGCAGGCTCTGCTGATGGACTCGATTTTTGAAGTCTTTGAAAAAATGTTCTTCGTCTTTCTGGAACCCTGCACAGGCGCAATGGGGCATGATCTGGCCGTGTCCATCCGCTTTTGCGGGAGCACCAACGGGCGGATCGACGCCTATCTGTCGGAGAGTCTTGCCGCTTTCATGGCACAAAACATGCTGGGATTGAATCCGGAGGAGGTGACGGATAACACCAGGGAAGACTGCGCCCGGGAAGCGGTGAACATGATCGCGGGGAATTTTCTCAACAAACTGGACGCCCGCCAGGTTTTCAACCTGACGCTGCCGGTCTGTGAAAAAAAACCGGGCCGGTTTCCACAGGACAATGACGCGGCGCTTTGCCTGATGTTCGATGCGGAGGAACGGTCCCTCGGCATCCGCCTGAGCGGAGAGATTCTGGAAAGATAAGGCGGCAAAACGATGTCCGGACGGCGACAGCGCCGCAGAAGAAACCGGACGGAGACAGGGATGAAGACGTGAACAAAATAAAGGTGCTCATAGTGGATGATTCCGCGGTCGTCCGGAAAATCTTTTCTGAAGAGCTTTCCCGGTATCCGGATATCCAGGTGATCGGCGCGGCGCCCGATCCTTATGTGGCACGGGACAAAATCGTTCATCTGAAACCGGATGTGGTGACTCTGGACATCGAGATGCCGCGCATGGACGGGCTCACCTTTTTGAAGAAACTGATGAAGTACCATCCGCTGCCGACGATCATCGTCAGTTCTCTGACGCCGCAGGGCGGAAAACTGACTCTGGAGGCCATGGACATCGGCGCGGTGGATGTGATCGCCAAGCCGGGCGCCGCCTACAGCGTCGGCGACATGTCCGCCCAACTGGCGGAAAAAATCCGGGCCGCGTCCCGCGCCAGGATTGTTTCCAGAACGGAAAAAAATGCGGACACGGGCAGCGCGGAACCGCTGCGCGCTCTGGCCCAGACCTCCAACAAAGTCATCGCCATCGGAGCCTCCACCGGCGGGACGGAAGCGCTCAAAGCCGTTTTGACCAAAATGCCGCCCAATTCGCCGGGCATTGTCATCGTCCAGCACATGCCGGCGAATTTCACGACGGCTTTTGCCGCGCGACTGAACGATCTGTGCCGGATCACCGTACAGGAGGCCCGGGACAACGATTCCGTGACGCCCGGCACCGCGCTGCTGGCGCCCGGGAATTACCACATGATTCTGAGGCGCAGCGGAGCGCGCTACTATGTCGAAGTGAAAACGGGGCCGATGGTTCACCATCAGCGGCCGGCGGTCGATGTGCTTTTCAAGTCCACCGCGCAGTACGCGGGCGCCAACGCGATCGGCGTTATCCTGACGGGCATGGGAGCGGACGGAGCCGAAGGGCTGCTGGCCATGAAAAACGCGGGCGGCGGAACCATCGCCCAGGATGAAAATTCCTGCGTGGTCTTCGGTATGCCCAAGGAGGCCATCAAACTGGGCGCGGCGGACAAGGTGGCGCCGCTCGACAAGATTGCATCCGAAATCATCAAAATGGTGTGAAAGATGAACTATGAAACTCTGATCAAACTGCTCAATACTCTGGCGCAGGAATACCTTTTCCGCGACGGCCAGGAAGTGGATATTCCGACGGCCGGCCGCCTGCTCAACCATCTCGAGGCCATCATCGGCGAGGCCAATACGCTGAACAACAAGACGGTCCGGACCTGCGCGACGGCCTTGAGCGGCCTTTTGGAAAAAATCATCCTCGAAGCGATCGGGGATCGGGCCGCGGCCGCGGGCGTATTCGAAAGCGGCATTCACCTGATGCAGGAAATCGCCGACAGCTTTTCCAATACCGGCCGCTACGACGGCGGCATCCGGGACCTTCTCGACCGGATCGCCGCCGTAACCGGCGCTCCGGTTCCGGCGGACGGGGCCTCCCCGGAGGCGCAGGAGGCAGTCCAGCCGCAGGAATCCGAAGCAAAGCCGTCCATGCAGATTTTGGATGAAGCGCTGACCCGCGATTTCATCGCCGAAGGCCTGGAATACATTGAAGAGATTGAAATCAATATTCTCAATCTGGAAAACGAG
>DBPV01000087.1:4683-9869 GCA_002304995.1 Syntrophaceae bacterium UBA1411 | reverse complement strand
TATAGTAGATGCTCGGATCCCAGAGACCCGCCAGCAGATTCACGGCGAAAAGTCCGAAACCGATGCCCGCCGTGATGCGATGGTGAAGCAAGGCCATTTGAAAAGACGGCAGCCGAAGGCCGACCAGCACGGCGCCGAGCGCATTGAGGAACATTAAGACAAAAAGCAACGCGTGGAAAGAATGCTGGAGATAATAGTAAAAACCGGCGTAGAACAGGAGCCCGGGCATGCAGGCGTAAACCATTATGCGGTTTACTCGCCGATTGTAGTCGTTTTCTGAAAGACGCCTTTTATCCGGTCCGATTGATGTCGTTCGTTCTGACATGGGCCCGTGCTCCGAGCGTTTAAAGATCCGCTGTTTTTCTGTTCTTGCGGCGGCGTAATCTAAAAGCCGGCTGTCGGCCGACGCATCTCCCTAAGAGACCCGGGGGTCTTTTTTCAGAGGAGTGGCTGACCCCGCAGGCCAAAACAACGGGAAGGGGATCGGGAAAAGCTCTGCGACGTTCTGTCGCAGAAGTGCCGCCGGGCGTGCTGACCGCTCGCTGTGCCGGCCGAGTTCGCATATTGCAAGGAGGGACTTGTATCTCAATATCCGGCAACGGAGGGAAGAAAAGACCGCTTAGCGATTTTTATCCGACGGAGTGCTGCCGGTATTTTCCTTCCGCGACAATTGCAGGTTTCTTAGCCAGAAAACAGGGTTTCTGTCAATCCCGAATTGACCAATCAAAGTGATTTGTGTCCGGTCCGCGCCGGAAGACAGAAAAAAGGCGGCGGAATAGAAAATTCCGCCGCCTTTTCAAAATCGTGACGTTCTAAAAAGAACCGTTAGCGGCCCTTGAAGGCCGGAGGTCTCTTTTCGAGGAAAGCCTTGGCGCCTTCCTTGAAGTCCTCGGTGAACTGCAGCGCTTTGCTGGCGCTGTATTCAACTTTCATGACGCCTTCAAAAACAGTCGTTTCGAGGCCTTCCCGTACCGCCCGCATGATTTCGCGCTGGGCGACCGGCGCGCCGGCGGCCAGCTTTTTGGCCAGCTTTTTGGCGGTTTCCAGAACTTCCGCCTGCGGAACGACCTTGTTCAGAAGACCCAGCGTATAGGCTTCCTTGGAGGACATGAAGTCGCCGGTCAGCATCAGTTCCAGAGCCTTGGTCTTGCCGATAAAGCGCGGCAGGCGCTGGGTTCCGCCCCAGCCGGGATTGAGGCCCAGCTTCACTTCGGGAAGCCCCAGGGTGGCTTCTTCCGCCATGATGCGGAGGTGGCAGCAGCAGGCCAGTTCCAGACCGCCGCCGTAGGCGCCGCCCTGCATGGCTGCGATAATGACTTTGGGATAATTTTCGATGCGGAAATAAATTTCGTTGCCGTTGTATTTGGGAACGTTGCCCGCCTGAATGCTGGCGAATTCGGTAATGTCCGCACCCGCTGAAAACAGCTTGTTGCCGCTTCCGGTGAGGATAATGACGCGCACGTTGTCGTCTTTTTCGCATTTGGTGAGCAGGTCATCAATGTCTCTCAAAACACCCTGTCCCATCGAGTTTGCCGGGGGGTGATTGATGGCCGCCACCAATACCATGCCGTCTTGTTCCACTTTCAATTTTTCATACTCAAAAGCCATAGTTTTTCCTCCTGATGTATTTAATTTTTATTGAGTTTTTAAGAAACCCTTTTTCCTTCCGGCGTGAGGCAGTATAAGAAGAACCACCAAGGGTGTCAAGAACAAACAGAGAAAATGACGGATAAAAGTGCGGGGAACGGCCGCCCACGGCCGCTCCCCGCTTGAGCGGGACCGGTTGACTGGACCCTCTAAGCCAGGAATTTAGAAGGGACCTGGCGAAGAATGTCCTCAGCCTCCCGGACAATACCCTGAACCATGTCCGCGACTTTGGGCATGTCGTTGATGCGCTGCGCCGCTTCACCGGCGGCCATCATGGCCTTCTCCTTGTCGCCCGTACATACGGCGCGGATGGAGTCGATTTCATAATCGATGAGACTCATATCGAGCGTCGAGTAATCATCCGGCGTCCCCAGAAAAACACCGGGCGATTTTTTGAGCGTGTTGGCGGCATGCGTCTCGCTGCGCGGATTTTTAATCCAGCGGGCCGGTCCGACAAATCCCCGGGCCACCAGCGTGCCGCGGTCGCCCGCGTCGACGACGCTTTGCTTCCAGATCGTATGGAAATCGCTTTCCTGGGTTGCCAGAAACCGCGTGCCCATCTGCGCGCCGTCCGCGCCCAGAACGAGCGCCGCCGCCAGGGTTTTTCCGTCGCAGAAGCCGCCCGCGCCGCAAACCAGTGTCTTTGCGTCGGAAACGGCCTCGACGACCGCCGGCAGAAGAATCATGGAATGCACCGGCTCCCAGGACGTGTGAAAGCCGCCTTCATGGCCGGAGGCGACGATGACGTCCACGCCCGCCTTTTTGCAGCGCTGCGCGCCCTTTACCGAGGGAACGACATGCATCCAGGTAAATCCGGCGTTTTTAATCTTGTCTTTGAGGCCGACGGGATCGCCGGCGGAGGTGAAAATGACTTTAAAATGCTTGCGGATATCGGGATTTTCTTCGCAGACTTTGATGGCCGTGTCGATCATGACCATGGCCTTGTCGCGGAGCTCCGCGGAAACCATGGTATTGATGCCGAAAATGCCTCCCGAATCCTTGGTCAGACGATAGGTTCTCTTAAGCAGGTTTTCGAGCACGACGTCCATTTCGTCGTCCATGGTGGATTCCGCCGTCTTGATAAAATCTTCATAGATCCAGGGCTGCGTGTCTTTGCTGAAGAGACCGCTCGTTGAGAGGAGGCCCAGAACGCCGGCATTGGCGGCCGCGACGCAGAGGTTATTGTTGGAAAAAGGACCCATGCCCGCCTGAATGATCGGATACTTGATGCCGACCAGATCGCACAATCTTGATTTAATCATAAACTTTTCTCCTTTATGTTTATTTTGATGATTTCTGTTTTGTGAGAGCCTCCCCACCTGCAGCCTGTGAACCTTGCCTGTGCCATACCCGCTGAAGGATTGTCAAGATGAAAACCTGCATCGGTTTTTAAAAAACAGCTTGAATCGCCTGTCATAAAGTATATTATGACGCATTATTACGGTGCGCCCAATTGCCATGGAAGCAAACAGCCATCATTTTTCAACCTTACTTATCCGACGACATATCCCGGCTCACGGGAAACGTTCTTCGTGCCGCCGGGAAACCACCGGCGGGCAGGAGCCCCGATCCGACAACCGTGTGTGTTGAGGGACGGCAATCTTTATCGTCATGGCAAGCCGGGATCTGCGCCAATCGGAGAAGAAGAAGGAGGAGGTATGAATGTTGCAGTTTTATTGATTCTGGCAGCGGTTTTATTTTATCTGGCTTACCGTTTTTACGCACGGTTTATCGCGACACTTTTCAACGAAAACAACGACAATCCGACGCCGGCCCATGCGCTTCGGGACGATCGCGACTATGTGCCGACCAAGCCCGTAATTTTGTTCGGTCATCATTTTGCCAGCATCGCCGGCGGCGGGCCGATTATCGGCCCCACCGTCGCTCTGCTTTTCGGCTATCTGCCCGTCTGGCTGTGGGCGGTTCTCGGCACCATCTTTATCGGCGCCGTTCAGGATATGACGGTGCTGTTTGCGAGCGTCCGGGAAAAGGGGAAATCGATTGCCGAAATCGCCAGGGAGGCCCTGGGTGACACGGGGTTCTTCCTGTTTATCAGTTTTGCCATTCTGATGCTTTTGCTTCTGACCTCCGCCTTTCTGGGATTGACGGCCGTTTCTCTGACGTCGCTGGTGCCGCTGGACATGATGCGGCTCGCGCCCGATCAGACGATCGTGAAAACCGTCCTGGTCAATGGCGTGCCCAACGCGCAAATCGGCGGCATCTCCTCAACATCGCTCATCATCATTACCGCCTTTGCGCCGGTCATCGGCTGGCTGGTGTATAAAAGAGGCGTCAGCGTCAAACTGGCCGTTCCTCTGGCCATCATCGTCTGTATCGGTTCCATATTATTCGGCATGAAATATCCGGTCTCGCTGGACCCGGAAGTGTGGATGATCATCCTTTGCTTCTATACGCTCTTTGCCGCGGGAATTCCCGTCTGGGTCATTTTGCAGCCGCGCGATTTCACCAATTCATTTTTGCTGTATATGGGCGTCATCGCCCTGTTTGCCGGCGGCGTTGCCGCCGGCTTCAAAGGCGTGACCTTTTCAGCGCCCGCCTTCAATCTGGCTCAAGGGGCAAGCAAGCTGGGGCCTATCTGGCCGTTTCTCTTCATTACGGTGGCCTGCGGCGCCGTTTCCGGATTTCATGCGCTAGTGGCGGGAGGAACATCGAGCAAACAGGTGGCCAGGGAAACGCACGTTAAAAAGATCGCCTTCGGCGGCATGCTGCTCGAAGGCCTGCTCGCCATCGGCGTCATGATAGCAGTCGGCTGCGGAATTGCGTTTGCCGATTTCGTCAATATTGCGTTTCCCTCCGCCGCCGGCGTTAAGGCCAATCCGATTCTGGCGTTTTCGCTCGGCGTCGGCGGCCTGCTCGATAAAGCGCTGGGGATACCGCCCGTCTACGGGACGGTGTTCGGTATCTTAATGGTGGAAGGATTTGTTGTGACGACGCTGGATACGGCCGTCCGTTTGAACCGGTATCTGTTTGAAGAGCTCTGGCAGGTGGTTTTCAAGAACGTTCCCAAAATCATGAAGTCCTATCTTTTCAACGCCCTGCTGTGTGTGGTGCTGATGTATCTTCTGGCTTACACGAATGCATTTGCGGCCATCTGGCCGATTTTCGGCTCCGCCAACCAGCTTTTGGCGTCGCTGGCGCTGATCGCCGTTTCCGCCTGGCTGGTGAAAAGAAAGAAAACGGCCTGGTTCACCGTGCTGCCGGCGATTTTCATGATGGTCACCACCATTTACTCGCTGGTGTCGCTGCTGGTGAATAAATATCTCCCCAAGCACAACAACGCGCTGGCGGTGACGGACGTGGCGCTGATCATCCTTTCTGTCGGCGTCATTGTACTGGCGCTGCGGAAGTGGCGGGAAATGAGAAAAACGCCGAAGGCGGCGGCCGTATAATCTGCCGGAATAAAAAAGGGCGGCACCGGCCGCCCTTTTCAGGTCTGGAAACGATCCGTCAGATTTCGATGGCCATCAGTTTGTCGCCCATTTCGACGGACGACCCCGGGGAGACAAAAATTTCCGTGA
>DBPV01000087.1:0-4638 GCA_002304995.1 Syntrophaceae bacterium UBA1411 | reverse complement strand
GCGCGGATGTCGCCGGCCAGTGCGAGCGCTTCGATTTCCTTGGGCGTGAAGGTTTTCAGCTTGACTCTGTCTGCCGTTTCCTCTTCCACGACGGTAAGAATCGGCTCCGGATGGTAGTCCACACCGAGAATGGTCATGTAGGAGCCGTCCTTGGTGCGACGCAGCGGGCCGATTTCGATGGCGTGGTGCTTGCCGTAGGCGTCGGGAAATTCGAACTTGTCGCCGATGTTGAATCCGCCGCGGCGGAACCAGAGCTGAGGCGGCAGCACCCAGGTCTTGCCGAATTTTTCTTCAAATTTCAAAAAGCCCACCGCGTCGTTGGGATGCTGCAGGTACAAGACCAGTTCGTCCGCGGTCGCCTTCCGGCCGATAGCGCGTTCCAGCAGCCTTTTCTCGATGTCCAGATCGACGTCTTCGATCTTCTGATAGCCGGCCTCTTTTTTGAGGATTTTCTTCCAGTCGGGGCCGAAGACCGCCTCGTAAATATCCGGCGCCGGTTTGTAAAACGGAAATTTGCCGTAGCGCTCCAGCAGCAGATTTTTCAAATCGTCGCTGGCGTCCTTGTAGCGGACGCCCTTGAGGACATTGTTGGCCGCCGTGGTCCAGAGGATCTGCGATCCGGGCGTGACGCTCCAGAAGTTGCCCAGCTCCACCTGCACCCGGGGAAGCTCATTCTGGAGGATTTCCGGCATGCGGTCGAGAAATCCGCCTTTCTGCGCCTGTTCGAAGCTGGAGCCGGTCGCGCCGCCCGGCAGCTTGTGGGTCTGCACCGTCGGATCGAAGCCGAAAAACTGGGATTCGAAATCCCGGTAATGGAGGCGTTCATAGCGCAGCTTGTTGGAGGCGTCGATGACCGCCTGCCGATCGAAACCGACGGCTTGATGTCCGTAATCCTCGAGCGTATCGACGACGGTGAGCAGCGGCGGCGGACCGTAAAAGCCGGTGAGCGCGTGGTCGCTCGCGTCCACGATTTTCGCGCCGTTCTGCACGGCGGCCACGATGCGGCCGATTTCGTTGCCGTCGGTGTTGTGGCCGTGGTAGTGCAGAAGCACGTCGGGATACTTCTGCAAAATGGCGCGCACCAGCTCGCCGATGCGCCTGGGCGATCCCAGGCCTCCGTGGTTTTTGATCGCCAGCAATATGTCCGGTCCGGTGACGTCCAGAATTTCGCCCACTTTTTTGACGTAAAATTTGTTGGTGTGCTCCGGCCCCGTCGAAAAACAGACGGCGGTTTCGAGAATCCGGCCGGCCTTCTTGACCTCTTCGTAAACCGGAATCATGTTCGGAATGTAGTTTAAGAAGTCGAAAACGCGCCAGACGTGGACGTAACGGGCGAAGGTTTCCACGGTGAGGCGGATGACGTTTTCCGGATAGGGGCGGTAGCCGAACAGGTTGATGCCGCGGCAAAGCGTCTGGAAAAGCGTGTCCGGCATGTAGCCGGCGAGGACCTCGAGTTTTTCCAGCGGATTCATCTGTTTGCGGAGCATGTCGACATGAATCGACGCTCCGCCGGTGATCTCGAGCGAAAAGTAGCCGGCCGCGTTGCGCTCCGGGGCGACGAGGATCTGGGTGTGGGGCATGATCCGGTTTTTAAAGTCCGACTGCGAAAGGTCGCGCTCCGTATTGGTGAGATAATAGCCCGGCATGCGGCGCATTTTATCGAGGACGGCTTTGACTCCTGATTTTTTCAGTTCCCGGGGGGTGATTCTTCCTTCGGGGAGGATTTTCATAAAACGTGTCTCCTTGCAGCTATGCCCGATCAGTAGGCGTAGGGATTGATTTTCCGCGCGTGGATTTCCGCGATGAGCTTGGACAGCTTGGCGATTTCCCGCTCCGGCTCCGGATAATTGAACAGTTCGGGGTGGGAGTCGAGGTAATCGGTCGTAAAGCGGCCGTCCCGGAAATCCTTGTCGTCGCAGATGGCCAGGTAGAAAGGAATCGTCGTTTTCGGTCCGACGATCAGGAAGTCCTTGAGGGCGCGCTTGAGGCGCTGGATGGTCTGCTGCCAGGAATAGCCCCGCACGGTCAGCTTGACCAGGAGCGAATCGTAGTCGGTGGGAATTTTATAGCCCTGGTAGACAATGCCGTCGAGGCGGATTTCCGGACCGCCGGGCGATTGGTACACTTCGACGCGCTTGCCGCCTTCGGGCATGAAGTTGTTTTTCGGATCCTCCGCGTTGACGCGGACCTGGATGGCCTTGTTGACCAGATGAATGCGCTCTTCGGGAATTTCCAGGCGGTCGCCTGCGGCCAGCAGCACTTGCTGGCGGATGATGTCAATGCCGGTGAGGATCTCCGTCACGGTATGCTCCACCTGCAGGCGGGTGTTGACCTCCATGAACCAGAAGTCGTTCGTTTTCGGATCGACCAGAAATTCCACGGTGCCGGCGTTGACATACCCCGCCTGGCGGGCCGCCTGGATGGCGGTCGTGTGCATGGCGTCCAGCACGTTTTTCGGCAGGTCGGCCGGCGCGATTTCCAGCAGTTTCTGGTGGCGGCGCTGGATGGAGCAGTCGCGCGTCCCCAGATGCATCACATGTCCGTAGGCATCGGCCAGAATCTGCACTTCGATGTGGCGGGGCGACTCGACGCACTTTTCAATGTAGATGCGGTCGTCGTTGAAGGCGGAGCGCGCCTCGGAACGCGCCTGCGGCAGTTGTGTGCTGAGCTGTTCCTCGTTGTCGATTTTACGGATGCCGCGGCCGCCGCCGCCGGCCAGCGCCTTGAACATGATCGGATAGCCGTGCTTTTGGGCAAAGGCCATCGCCTCGCGCAGCCCCGCGTCGCCTGCGGAAAGCGTGCCGGTTCCCGGAATGAAGGGAATGGAGGCTTTTTCCATGATTTCCCGGGCGACGACCTTGTTTCCCAGGTCGCGGATCACCTGCGGCGGCGGACCGATGAACACAATATCCGCGTCCGCGCAGGCGGCGGCCAGATCGGGATTTTCCGACAGGAAGCCGTAACCGGGATGAATGGCGTCCGCGCCGGATTTCTGCGCAGCCCAAATGATTTTATCGATATTGAGGTAATCCTTGCGCGGCCCGTCGCCGATCAGAATCGCCTGATCGGCGAAACGCAGGAAGTACGACTCGCTGTCCGGTTTTTCATAAACGGCCACCGTATCGAGGCCCATCTCTTTGACCGTCCGGATGATGCGCAGGGCGATTTCCCCCCGGTTGGCCACCAGCACTTTTGAAATTTTCTTCGCCAATTTTTGTCCTTTGGGTTGCAGGGGCCAAGCCGCCCGCCGACCGATTTCGTTATTCGCGATTTCTATAGTAATAAGGACGCCGGACGGTTGTCAAGCAGATAGTCGCAATCCTCCTCCGGACCGGGCTAAGGTTCAAATCTCTGTGAGACTTGCAAGAATTTTTTTCATGTCTTCCAGGCGAAACGGCTTTCCCAGGACTTCCCGGAAGCCGAGATCGAGATAATTCTGTGTGCGGTTGTTGACGTCCTCGGAAACGATGGCCACGGCTTTGACGTCCGGATCGATATTTTTAAGCCGCGCAATCGTCGCTTCTCCGCCCAGGCCCTGCTTGACGGAAATTTCCATGAAGACGGCGCGGAAAGGCTCGCCTGTTTCCTGCGCCTCTTTGTACCGGCGGACGGCTTCCTGGCCTTCCGTGGCGCCGGTGACGGCAAATCCCAGCTTTTCCAGGTAGATCTGGAGGATCTTCCGGATATCGGCATTGTCGTCCATGATGAGAATGCGTCCGGGAGACGGTTTGCTTTGTGCCGCCGGTTCTTCCTCCACGACCGCGCCGGGTCTGGCCGGAAGATACAAAGTAAAGGTCGCGCCCTGTCCCGGGTCCGAAGAGACGGTAATGTATCCGTCATGCTTCTTCAAAACGGAATGGCAGACGGCCAGGCCGAGCCCGAGCCCCTTTTCCTTTCCCAGAGGCTTGGTCGTGAAATAGGGATCGAAAATGCTGGCGATATGCTCGGGGGCGATACCGGCGCCGCTGTCTGCGAACGTCAGTTTCAGATAGGGGCCGGGAGCCAGCGGCAGCGAGTCCGCGTCTTCGACGTCCGTATTTTCGGCGCGGAGGGCCAGGCGTCCACCGTCCGGCATGGCTTCCCGGGCGTTTTCGATCAGATGGCAGAAACACTGCTGGATTTGGTTGGAATCCACCTCCGCGGGCCACAAGTCGCCGGCGGCGTCGAGTGACCATTCGACGGATGTCGCGGCAAGCAGGCGTTGGGCGGCGCCGGCAAGCAGGTTCTGGAGGCGGCTGGGTTTTACGACCGGCGCGCCGCCGCGGGAAAAGGTAATCAGACGCCCGGTAATGGCGCGGGTTTTATCGACCGCGTCCTGCGCCGCGCGCAGGCTTTGCTGCGCGGGATCATTCTCGGACAGTCCCAAAAGCGCCACGTCGATGTGTCCCTGCACGATGGTCATCAGGTTGTTGAAATCGTGCGCGATGCCGCCGGCCAGAATGCCCAGCGAGTCGAGCTTTTCAGACTGCCGCAGGGCTCCTTCCAACCGGAGGCGCTCCGTGATGTCGTAAATCATGGCGCACAGCGCCGCTTTGCCGTGGAACTGCAGCAGGCTGCTGAAGATTTCGACGTCGCGGACGGAACCGTCCGCGCGTTTATGTTGAAAAAAGACGTGACTGCTTTTGCGTGTCATGGCCA
>DBPV01000129.1:454-2662 GCA_002304995.1 Syntrophaceae bacterium UBA1411 | reverse complement strand
CTACATTATTAAGGTGAGGGGGATTGCTCGTGTGGCGGATGAAAGCGATGCGGGATTGTTCATGTAGGGCGGACCTTCAGGTCCGCCGATTAATGGACACCACCTCCGTCACTTCGTGACACCTCCGCCTAACCTGAAGGTCACAAGTGCGGAGGACACTAAAAGTGATCCATCATCCACGAGCTACGAGCCACAAGCTATGAGCTACGAGCTATCAGCTTTTCCTTCAGCGCAGGAGGATCTTTGTGTCGGTATTTTCTTTGACCAGTTTGTCGCCCACTGATGTTCCGCAGTAGACGCAACTGTAGTCGTACTTGTCCCCTTCGGCAAGAACCAGCAGCAGCCTTTTCCGCACCGGAACGGCGCGGCGGCATTGCGGGCAGTATAATTCCGTGGCGTCGAAATCCTTGTAGGAAGGCTTCATTTGCATAATCTCCCGGTTTTTAAAAATCATTGAGAGCGGGTTTTTGATCCCCGCTTAAGCTGCGCGTCCGATACCCTGACGTCTGCGCGAATCGCAACGGGTGCTTGTCATTTTCCCCGGTCCGGAATTTTTTCCCAGTCGGCCAGCCATACAGCCGCTTCGCTGTCGCTGGGCGCCCGCCAGTCACCGCGCGGCGAAAGCGATCCGCCGGAGCCCACTTTGGGACCGTTCGGAACGCAGGTGCGCTTGTACTGGGAGGTTTTAAAAAACCGGACCAGGTAAACGTAAAGCCATTTCTTGATGTCTTTCAGGCTGTAGCGGTTTTGCTTTTCCGGCGGAACGTCCGGCCAGGCCCCTTTGGCTTTATCTCTCCAGGCCAGATAGGCCAGGAAGGCGACCTTGAAAGGCGGATAGCCGAAACGCGTGATGTAATAATTGTTGAAGTCCTGCAATTCGTAAGGGCCGATGGTGGCTTCCGTTTTCTGGTGCGGTTGGCCGTTTGCTTCGCCGGGAATCAGCTCCGGCGAAATTTCCGTTGACAGGACTTCCAGCAGGATATCGGAAACCTCCGCTGAAAACTGTCCGGTTTGCGCGACCCACCGGATCAGGTACTGTATCAGGGTTTTCGGCACGCTGGCATTGACGTTGTAATGCGACATGTGGTCGCCGATGCCGTACGTGCTCCACCCCAGCGCCAGTTCGCTCAAATCGCCCGTTCCGACGACGAGCGCGTTTTTCATGTTGGCCAGGCGGAAAAGATGCGCCGACCGCTGACCGGCCTGCACATTTTCAAAGGCGATGTCGTAGCGCTTCTTGCCGCGGACGAAAGGATGGCCGATGTCTTGGAGCATCTGGAGGCAGGCGGGCTTGATGTCCACTTCGTTGGCTTCCACGTCCAGGGCTTTCATGAGGCGCATGGCGTTGCGATACGTTTTGTCGGACGTTCCGAAGGCCGGCAGTGTATAGGCCTTGACCTGCGTACGCGGGCGGCCCAGCAGGTCCATGGTTTTGGCCGCCACAATGAGCGCGTGCGTGGAATCCAGACCGCCGGACACGCCGATCACCAGATTGGGAATGCCGGAAGATTTCAACCGCTGCGCCAGTCCCTGCACCTGAATATTGTAAGCTTCGTAGCAGCGCGAGTCGCGTTTTTCCGGGTCCGACGGGATGTAGGGGAAGCGCGGAATATCACGGTCCGGGAGCAGCCTTCCCTGCGGGCAGGACACTTCGTATTCCACTGTCCGGAAGGCGGCAATCCGATTTTTGTGATCGGCGGCGTTTTGTCCGAAGGTGGTAAGGCGCATGCGGTCCTGCGCCAGACGGTCCAGATCCACATCGGCCCGGATCATCTGCTCCGACATGGCAAACCGCCGGGATTCCCGAAGCAGCGTGCCGTTTTCGTAAATCATGGCATGGCCGTCCCAGGCCAGGTCCGTGGTGGATTCTCCGAAACCCGCGTCGGCGTAAAGGTAAGCCGCTACGCAGCGCGCCGACTGGTTGGCGGCCAACTGGTGACGGTATTCGGATTTGCCGATGGTGATGTTGGACGCGGACAGATTGCCGATGACTGTGGCGCCCGCCATCGCGGCGAAACTCGAGGGGGGAATGGGAACCCAGACGTCCTCGCAGATTTCGAAATAAACATTGAAGTTTTTCAGATTGGCGGCCTTGAAAATCAGATTCGCGCCGAAGGGAATTTCCTTCTGTCCGGCCAGACTGATGGTGGAAGCCGGCGCAGCGGAAGCCGGAGCAAACTGCCTGGCTTCGTAATACTCGCGGTAGTT
>DBPV01000129.1:0-449 GCA_002304995.1 Syntrophaceae bacterium UBA1411 | reverse complement strand
CAATGAGGCGGACGCCCCCCGCAGCGAAACCAGCGCTTCTTCGACGCCGGACAAAAGGGCCGTCTGGTGAAACAGGTCGTCGTTGGAATAAGCGGAAAGTCCCAACTCCGGAAAGATGGCGAGCAGGGCTTTTTCCCGCGCCGCTTTCCGGGCCATTTCGATGGTCCGGCGCGTGTTGAACGCCACGTCGGCAACCCGGACTTCGGGAATGCAAACCGCGGTACGGACAAAACCCTGGGCGTAAAGATTAAAGAAATTCCGGGCGGCCATGCGGTCATCCTTTCTCGACATAGGCATAGGCGCTGTGATTGTGGATGCTTTCAAAATTTTCCGCCTCGATGCTGTACCAGGGGAAATTGGCGTCGGCATTGAGCTTCACGGCCACGCTGCGCACCAGGTCCTCGACAAATTTCGGATTCTTGTAAGCTTTTTCCGTGACGAATTTTTCA
>DBPV01000065.1 GCA_002304995.1 Syntrophaceae bacterium UBA1411 | reverse complement strand
GGAATCCGTTTGGAGGTTTAAGGGCAGATCGGTAAACAATAAAGCCTCGCTGTGGGGCATGATTTCTTCTGGGTCTTTTGCTCATGATTCTGATCCTCCCCCGGGCGGCCACCCAAAATCCCCCACCTGTGGCCACTTGAAAATCCCCCACCCACTGGTTGATTTTAGCGTTTGAAAAACAGACGATCTAAAACAACTTTTCAAACGGTAGGCAGAACGTTACAAACTCCCATTTTGGGCACATCACATGGGAGGAGAAAGGATGAACGTTTTGCAACCGAACAAGAAAACAGCAATCATTACATTACTTACGAATGGCATCAGTCAGCGGGAGATTGGTCGTAAAGTGCGCGTGGATCGTAAGACCGTCCGCAAGTACGCCCGTATGGCGGATCATTATAACAAAACACAGACAACAGCCGCCGACCTATCAAAATCCCCCGGGGTGGCCACCGGCTTCGAGGCGAGTTTAGGCCAAAATCCCCCGCCCCGGCCACCGGCTTTTGAGGAGTCGCCATTCGGGTCAGACAAGATTCCGGCCCATGCCCGCTCAGCCTGTGAGCATCATCGTTTATGGATAGAGGAGCAGGTGCGACTGGGGCGCAATGCCGTGGCCATTTATCAGGATCTGGTTGAGCGGTTTGCTTTTGAGTCCAAATACAACAGCGTGAAACGGTTTTGCCGTGCGCTACGCAAAAAGAATCCCGCACAGTACGACCGGCTGGAGTTTGACCCCGGAGAAGAAGCCCAGGTGGACTACGGCCTTGGCGCTCCCACCCTCAAACCCGGCACAAACACATACCGTCGTCCCCGATTGTTTGTCATGACGCTGAAGTACTCCCGCCGCTGTTTTCGCAAGGTGGTTTGGAAATCCAGCAAGGAGACTTGGGCCAGGCTGCATGAAGAGGCCTTCCGCTATTTTGGCGGTGTCACCCGATATGTGGTTTTGGACAATTTAAAGGAAGGCGTCATCACCCCGGATATCTATGAGCCACAGCTAAATCCGCTTTATGCCGCCGTTTTGGCTCATTACGGCGCCGTAGCGGATCCCGCCCGCGTCGCCGACCCTGACCGCAAAGGCAGCGTGGAAAACGCGATCCAGCACACCCAGGACACCGCTCTGAAAGGACGCCGGTTTGAAAGCATCGAAGAGCAGAATCAATGGCTGATGCACTGGGAGGAGCGCTGGGCCTCCGTGCGGATTCATGGCCGGATGAAACGGCAGGTTCAGGAGATGTTTGAGGAAGAAAAACCGTTTCTTTTGAATCTGCCTTTGAACGGTTTTGCCTACTTCTGTGAAGAAACCCGCACGGTTCAGGATGACGGCATGATCCAGGTTCATGACTGCTATTATGCCGCATTGCCCGCAAGGCTGCATACCCAAGTGATTGTGCGCATTTATGACTACGACATTGCAATTATTGATCCTCAAACGCTGAGCGTCTTGCGGCGACATCCCAAAGGCGCCCGCAAGGGCATGGTCATGATGGAGGAAAAAGACCGGATCTTCAATCCGTCGCGTCAGACGTGTTATTTATTGGCTCAGGCGGCGGCGATCGGTCCTATGACGGAAAAACTGTGCAAGCAGCTGTTTGAGGGTGAGGGCCGCCAGGGACATCGCCGCATGCAGGGCATTGTGGCTCTAGCCCGCAAGCATTGTGCTGTTCATATTGAGCAGGCCGCCCGGATGGCCCTTGACCATGGGCTTTCTTCCTCCCGAATCATCCGGAATCTGGTTGAGAAGTTAGACAAAGCGGCAGCACCGGAGGCGTCTTCGTCCTCAGAGGCATTAATCCAGGAGCACCATCTCATTCGTTCTCCGCAGGACTATGCGCTGTTTTTTGAAACCCACGCGGCTGGCAGCAACGATCGCTGTTCCTATAACCATAACGTTCAGTGAAAGGAGAAAACATGCAAACGATTGAAGAAGTAGAAAAATCCCTCCGGAATATGCGATTGCACGGCATGGCCCAGACGCTTCAGGCCCGGTGTCTGCAGGCACAGCAAAACGGAGCCATGAGCGTTTTGGATGTCCTGACGCAGCTTGTCCAGGATGAACTGGACTGCCGGCAATCACGGTTGATTGAGCGGCGTTTTCACGGCTCCGGCCTCGATGAACGAAAGATAATGCAGGATTTTGACTGGTCTTATAATCCCCGCCTCCCCAAACAGGAGATTATTGAGCTGATCAGCGTCAAGTTTGTGCAGCATGCCGATGATGCGCTTTTAATCGGCCACCCCGGCACCGGCAAAAGCCATATTGCCAAGGCGGTTTCCCATGCTGCGATTCAGGCCGGTTATCAGGTGATCTACCGGGAGGCGCAGTGTTTCTTTGAAGACATCTTTGAAGCCACGCAAACCGGAAAGCGTAAAAAGCTGTTCAAGCTGTTCTGCGGCGCCGATCTCCTGATTATCGATGATCTGTTTCTGAAAAAACGTCTGCCGCAAACCGCCGCCGATGATTTACTCGATGTGATTCTGGAACGTTATCGCCACCGGAAAAGCTCGCTGATTACTTCAAACCGGCCGATAGAGGATTGGGGAAAACTCCTCGGCGACAACGCCGCGGCTTCGGCCATTCTGGACCGTCTGCTGCATCATGGTCATCTGCTGAAATTTGAAGGAAAGAGTTACCGGCTCAAGGAGGCTTCTAAAAGACTTGCGTTAGAAAAGAAAAACAACTAAATAAAACCCCGTTCTGCCAACCTCAGGGTGGGGGATTTTGACCCGGCCACAGATGGGGGATTTTCAAGTGGCCATCCGGGTCTCCTGGGATTCGCTGTCGGCGACAACAAAAATCAAACCGAAAATGCCGTGGCGTCATAAGCACAAGGCGGCAACGGGGCTGCGAGTAACCGCCGTCCTTGCCACCTTGTGATTCTTTTGTGCGTCGCTAACATTCTCTATAGAGCATCTTTCTCACTTATGCACCTGTCCAGTTTTGCCAAGCCAGCTCAGAATATGGCGGAGAGGACAATGTGTCTGTAGTCTTCCTGCATCAGAACAGCTTAGCCGATGACTTGAGCACATGAGAGAAGTCAAATTATCGGCAATTTTCTTGACTATCTGCCGATAATTTGCATAATGAAAGCATGAGGGCCAAGAAAGACAACGACGCGCTATCACAATATTTTAAAGATCAACAGTCGTTTACTACCAGCGATGTATTAGATTATTTTGCCCAAAAGGATCCCGACATTAAAAGGACGACAGCCAATTGGCGGATCTACGAGCTGGTCCGGCAGGGTATCTTAAAGAGGGTCGGTCGTGGGATGTTTGCACTAGGCCAGGCCGATTGCTTTTTGCCGCACCTTACGAAAAAGCAGCAGTCTATTTCCGGCCGGATAAAGAAGCAGTTTCCCCTGATCACCTTCTGTTGCTGGCATACGTCGGCCTTGAAGGAGTTTTTTCAGCATGTGGCCGCCGATGATTTCCTGCTCGTCGAGACGGAACGCGAGGCCGTGGATACTGTTTTTCATTTTGTCAAAGAAACCGAGCCAAACAGCTTTCAAGAGCCGTCGCGGGAGATCATGGAGAATTTCGTCCTGGGCAGCAGGGATGCGATTGTCGTCAAACCCCTGGTCAGCGAAGCGCCTCTTCAGGAGGCGGACACCCTGACTCTTCCGACCCTCGAAAAGATCCTTGTGGACCTCGTGTCCGACGCGGAAACCTTCTTTTTTCTGCAGGGCCATGAGATGATCAATATCTTTGCAAACGCGCTGGGGAAATATACCGTAAACACGGACCGGCTGCTCCGCTATGCAAAAAGACGCAACAAAAAAGAAGTGTTGCAAAGGATATTGAATCAAATAAGCGGCAATAATGAATGAATAGTGCCGTTAATTGGAAATGATCGCAAAAGACTCGCTACAGCCCGAATGGATTCAGAAGGTCTCCGCCGAAAACCGGCAGGCCGACAAGATGCTGGTCGAAAAGGTTATTCGCGCCCTGCTGCTTCTGGAGGGCCTTGTGGAATCGGGGTTGCCCTTTATCTTCAAAGGCGGCACGGCCGTGATGCTGTTGCAGAGGTAGCCCAGGCGGTTCTCCATTGACCTGGACATCATCGTCCCGGACGCGGCGGACTTTGACGCGCTCTTCGCCAGATTCATCGACGCGAAAGGCTTCACTCGGTTTGCGGAGCAGCGGAGGAGCGCCGCTTCCAGCATCGAAAAGCGTCATTACAAGTTTTTTTACAAGCCCGCGCACCAAACGAACCTCTCCGAAAACAATATCCTGCTCGATATTCTTTTGGAGGCCTCCCCCTACCAAACCATTGTGCCAACGGATATTGATACGCCCTTTACCAGACAGGACGGAGCGCCTGTTCAGGCCAACCTTCCGGGCAGGGAAGATATCCTGGCCGACAAGTTGACTGCCTTTGCGCCGAACACCACCGGGATCCCCTACCGGAAGGGCGGCTTCAGCGCGGCCATGGAAATCATCAAACAACTCTACGATATCGGGAATCTGTTTGCGGAGATCCGGGAGGTCACGGCCGTTGCCCGCACATTCCAAAAGATCGCGCTCACGGAAATGAAATACCGCGAACTGCCCGGCGGCACGGAGATTGTCTTGAACGACATTGTGCAAACCGCGCTTTGCTTAGCCACGAGAGGGAAGGCCGGCGCCGGCGACTTTGCCGCCCTGCAAAATGGTGTGTCGCAAATCAAGGCTTACATCTTTTCCGAAAGTTACCATATTGAAAAGGCCATCGCCTATGCAGCCCGCGCAGCCTATCTGGCAAAGCTGATCGAAACCGGTGAAACGGGCCTTGTGCGCTTTGCGGATGCCGAGCAGGTCAGCGGCTGGACCATCGAAGCGCCGTACGATACCAGGCTCAACAAGCTCAAGAAAACCAATCCCGAGGCGTTCTTCTACTGGTACCAAGTTTGCCTGCTGAGCGCAAAAGCCCCAGCGCCGGCATGACCCGGACGGGTGACGGCACTTGCGGATGGTGCTTTTCTTTACTCCAGCACCACCTCAATTAAATAAGGTCCCGGTTCCGCAAGCGCCGCGCGGAAGGCGCGGATGAAGGCTTCCGTGGTGTTCACGGAAGTTGCGGGAACGCCCATGCCGCGGCTCAGGTTTACCCAGTCCAGCGCCGGCTGATCGAGGGTCAAAAGCGATTTGGCTGCTTTGCCCGGCGCGGTGTTGCCTGCGCGCAGGCTTTCAAGCTCAATGGTGAAATATTTGCGGTTGGAGCAAATCACGGTGACGACGTTCGTCTTTTCGCGCGCCTGCGACCAGAGCGCCTGCAGGGTGTACATGGCGCTCCCGTCCGCCTGGATGTCGATGACCCGGCGGTCCGGCGCGGCCAGCGCGGCCCCCAGCGCAAGCGGCATGCCCATGCCGATCGCGCCTCCGGTGAGCGTCAGTTGGCAGTAGGGCTTCAGACAGGGGACGTAATCGTAAGAGGAAGCGCCCGAGGAAATGCCTTCTTCCACAACGATGCAGCCTTCCGGCTGCAGGGCGGCGATCGCCTGGCACATGTTCCGGGCGTTGAGCGGTCCGGCCGGCAAATCCGGCACGGCGCACTGGCTCAAAAGGCGGCGCAGTTCGGCCGGACCGACGTCGGGTCCGAGAAGGGACGAAAGCTCTTCGAGAACAACGGCCGTATTTTGCTTGCGCGTATCCAGGCGCAGACAGGGCGCCTTGTCCGGCAGGTAGGAGGTGATTCCTCCGGCATAACCGAAAAAGGCCGAAGGTTCCGACGCGCCCGCCATAAGAAAAGCATCGTATCTGGCCAGCAGTTTGCGGGCCTGCCCCGGAAAATAAGGAATGCGCTGGAGGATCGGAAGTCCCGCGCCCGCGTCAAAGTAAGCGGGGAATGTGGTCATCAAAAGCGCGCAGTCGGTTTTGGCCTGAATTTGCGCGGCCGCGGCGAGACCCTCGCGGCGCAAAGCCCGGTGCCCCAGAATCAGCGCGGGCCGTTTGGCCTCTCCGATCATTGTGACCGCATGGGCAAGCACATCTTCGTCGGGCGATTGAAAAGAAAAATCGACTTGGGAAATGGTTTCCGTCGGCGGAGCGGCCGACTGGTGATCGGCGGGGACGATCAGCGTTGCCACCTGACCGTAAAGAGACGCGGCCAGGGCTTCGGCTGTGTCGGATGAAGCCGTTTCCGCCGCTGAAATTTCCCTGTGCCAGTCCGAGACGGTGCCGGCGAGCGACGCGATGTCCATGTTGAGATGCGGATCGTGGGGACGAAGCCAGGTCGTGTGTTCGCCGATGAGGTTGAGAATCGGCGTCCGGCCGCGCCTTGCGTTGTGCAGATTGGCGATGCCGTTGGCAAACCCCGGCCCCAGATGCAGAAGCGTCAGCGCCGGCTTTTCCGTGATGCGTCCGTAACCGTCGGCCGCGCCCGTGCAGACGCCTTCGAAAAGCCCCAGCACCGGCCGGATTTGGGGAACCTTGTCGAGCGCCCCGACAAAGTCCAGTTCCGTCGTGCCGGGATTGGCAAAACAGATTTTCACTCCCGCAGCCGCCGCCGTTTGAAGAATACTTTCCGCTCCGGTCATCGTTTGCTCCTTTTCTATTCGTACATGGTCGTAAGCAGTTCCAGAATTCTGGACTGGCTCGGCGCGGTCGGGTCTGTGGCCATGTTGACCGCGTCGCGCGATGTGTAAAAGGCGATTTCCTTCAGGGCTTCCCGGGAAATGCCGTAAGATTTGAGCCGCAAGTCGATTTGCAGTTCTGTGTAAAGCCAGCGGAGCGCGCCTTCCAGGTCATCCGTCCGGTTGATGAGGTANNCAGGTTTCCTTGTTGGCCATCACGAAGCCCAGCAGGCCGAAGATGGCCGCCCGTCCGTGCGGCAGATGATAATGCGCGCCGATGGCGTGGGTGAGGGCATGCCCCAGGCCCAGGCCTTTGAGAAACGCCAGGCCGCCGCAGAGGGCCGCCATGCACATGTCGGTCCGCGCGCGCATGTTGTCCGGCTCGCGGTATGCGGTAATGAGGCTCCGGCCGATGAGTTTGATGCCGTAAAGCGCTTTGGATTCGAAGTAGGGATGGTAAGGCGTTGCAAGCGAAACATAGCCTTCGATGCAGTGCGACAGAGCGTCGACGCCGGATTCGATGGTCAGGCCCGGCGGCATGGTTTCGGTGAAGAGCGGATCGATCACCGCGAGCTTCGGAATGAAGTGATTGCTCATGAGAATGAACTTCAAATCGCGGGCCTTGTCCGTCAAAACGGCGCAGGGATTGACTTCGCTGCCGGTTCCGGAGGTGGTCGGCAGGCAGATGATCGGCGGAAAGATCGGTTTGATTTTGCCGCCGCCGCCGACGATGCCTTCGTATTCGCGCATGTCGCCCGGATGCGTGACGCGCAGGCCCAGTGTTTTGGCCGTGTCCAGCGAAGAGCCGCCGCCCAGCCCCAAAATGCCGTTGCAGCCCGTTTCCTTGTACAGGGCGCCCGCGCGTTCGATGAGTTCGATGGGCGGGTCCGGTTCGACTTCGGCGAAAGTTTCCGTTTCGATGCCGCTTTTCTTCAAAATGTCGGCGACTTCGGCGGCCCGACCGCTTTTGAACATGAACGGGTCAGTGACCAGAAAAATTTTGGACACTTTCATGTCGCGGATTTTCCGACCCATGGATTTGGCGACGCCTTCGCCCATCAGAATATCGGGCATCGGCGGGATGCGGATTTCCCAGACTTTCTTCTTTTCCCGGAACGCCTCGAGGCCCTTCCATAAATTCCGCACTTCTGCTTCGTCGACGTCGAAGACGGAACTGGTCGGGGCGACGAGCTCCTCGCGGAAAAAGGCGGGAATCGTCGTGTCGATCCTGCTGAACTGCGCCTGCTCATTGAAAGCCAGCTGGTCGCGCAGGGTTTCCTTGGCGGTAGCAAGAACATCCTCTTCGGTCAGCGTAAGGCCGTAGCGGGCGTTCATGAGCCCGGCAAAGAAAGGATAAACGGATTCGCCGCCGGGAACGGCGTTGAGGCAGTAGCCGAATGCATCGCAGGCCGCCGCCTTGATCTGTGTCGCCAGCGATGTCTGGATCTGGTCCTTCTTTTCCTTGGGCTGGCGGTAGGTGAGGCCGGCCGTGTGGTCCGCGCCCATGGGCGAGGAAAAGTACGTGACGCCCGTTCCCTTGACCGCGCGGGGATCGTGGGCGGGCAGNNACGACGCCGTTGCCGAGCGCGAAGCCGAGCGGCGTTTCCTTTTCGATTTCCAAAAGCAGGCTCTCCGCGCCTTTGGCGTCGCCCCAGTTCATTTTGCCCGCTTCGGCGGCAACGCCCAGGGCGCTGCCCGCTTCGATGCCGTCGAGGCCGATGTCGTCGCACAGGAACTTCAGGCGGGCGATGGCGTCGTTGTCGGTGATGCCCAGGTTGGTTCCCAGAAGAGCGATCGTTTCGTATTCATACGCCGCGCAGATCTTTTTGCCGTCCTTGTCCGGATAGATGATCGAGCACTGCACCAGACAGCCGGGCATGCAGCCGTGCATTTTTCCGCCGCGCTCGAACAGGATCTTCTGGATGTTGTTGCCGCTGACGGCTGTGAAATTGTCGGGGCGTCCGGAGCGGTAGTTCATGGCCGGAAGGGTGCCGTGCCCTGCGGAGTTGTTGATCGCAAACGGCGTGCCGAAGCGCGTGTAAAGACTGATGGTGACGTCGTGCTTCATCACTTCCGCCCAGTCACGGACGATTTTGCGGAAGGCGTCCGGATCGGCCAGCGCCACCTGCCCGGTTCCGGTCGGATCCAGAATAATGGCCTTGAGGCCTTTGGAGCCCATCACTGCGCCCAGGCCGCCGCGGGCGGCGTTGCGCGAGGGATCGCCGAAAATGTCGGTCAGCGATACGGACGCTCCCTTGTACTGGCGCTCTCCGGCAAGCCCCGTGGAAATGACGGCGACTTTGTCGGAATACTGTTTGTGGATGGCGGAAACGAGATCGTAATTTTTGAGCCCGCGGTATTCTTCCGCCGGGACCAGCTTTGCCCCGTCCTTCGTCACCACGAGCACGCGCAGTTTTCCGTCCTGCGGCAACCCTTCGAACACGATGGCGCGCAATCCCAGACGATCCAGGTACTGACCGGCGGGGCCGCCCGAGTTGGCTTCCTTGATGCCCTGGGTGAGCGGACTTTTCGCGCCGACGGACATGCGTCCCAGCTGCGGCGCGCGCGTGCCGGCCAGCGGACCGCACGCGACGATGAACTTGTTTTCGGGACCCAGCGGATCGCACTGTGGCGGGACTTCCCGGTTGAGGAGTTTAGCGATCAAAGCGCTGCCGCCCAGAGAGGTCCAGGGCGATGGAAGCGGTTCGAAAGAGACTTTGTGGTCGGCTAGTGATACGCGCAGAATTTGCATGGAAGCCCCCTTGTCATCAACAAACGGATGTTTTATTTAACCGAAGTATAATGAAGAGAGCAGGGCTGAGTCAATGAAAAAGGATGTCCGGCCGGTTTCCGCCGGAATATTGAGAGAAGAAAGCAGGCCTGCCGGTTGTTCAGTCGGCAGGCCTGCTTGCATTTTGGCGGTTAAGCTTTCTTTTCTTCTTTAATACCGGCGATGTTCTTGGCCAGATTCTTCTTCTGCTCCAGATTGCCCTGGCGGGCGATCATGATGCGCTGGGCCTGCGGCGAGCCGGCGCCGTGCATCGATTCGGTGCGGTAGCCGACGGCCGCGGTGCCGAGCGTCAGGTTTTCCACCAGACGCATGACGCGGGCGCGGTCTTCACAGGAAACATTGGCTGTCCCCTTCAGATATTTTTCCAGAACCTTGCCGAGTTCCGGATTCTTGAAATCCTTTTCGGAAGCCATGGTGACCATCATGCCGCCCGCAATGTCCTCCGCCAGACGGCAGATTTCATAGGGGAAACGGGTGACGTTCTGCTTGCAGACGTTCGCCAGCAGCAGGTCGATGAGGTAGGTGCCGGATGCCGTTTTGTGGCCCTGGGCCGAGCAGGCGATGCCGCAGGAAAACAGCGTTTCGTTGAGGTGCGTCATCTCGATGAGCTTGTCTTTGACGTGCGAGGCCTTGGCCGCGCCGTTGTAATCCGCCGCCAGCGCCGCCGCGCCGATGAGGACGTCGCCCACGCCGACCTTGCAGCCGCCGTAGCTCTGCCGGTGGTAGCCGGCAAAACGCTCGACCAGCATCCCGGAAAATTCGGTTTCGCCGCACATCAGGACGTTTTCCCAGGGAATGAAGACGTTGTCGAAAACCATCAGGGCTTCATGGCCGCCGAACTGGGCGTTGCCTACGTCGATCGTGCCGCCTTCCAGCTTGCGCGTATCGCAGGACTGGCGGCCGTAAATGTAGAAAATGCCTTTTTCATCCGCCGGGCAGACAAAGGAAACGGCGTAATCCGCGTCGTCCTTGCCCATGGCGACGGTCGGCATCACCAGAATCCAGTGGGAGTTCACCGCGCCGGTCTGATGCGCCTTGGCGCCGCGGACCACGATGCCCTTGTCGTTTTTCTCGACGACGTGGACATACAGATCCGGGTCGGCCTGCTGGTGCGGAGCGAGACTCCGGTCGCCTTTGACGTCCGTCATTGCGCCGTCCACCGTGAGGTCTTCTTCCTGGACCATTTTCAGGAAATTGATGAAGCGTTCATGATACTTGGTGCCGAGCTTCTGATCCATTTCATACGTGGTGCTGTCCACCGCGTTCATCGCGTCCATACCCACGCAGCGCTGAAAGCAGGACGCGGTCTGCTGACCCAGCAGGCGCTGCATCTTGACTTTTTTAACCAGATCCTCCGTGCTCTGATGCAGATGGGTGAAGCGGTTGACTTTCTTTCCGGTAAGATGGGACGTGGCCGTCATCAGGTCTTCGTACTCCGGCTTCTGGGCCAGCGCATAGGTCATTTTGACGGAATTCATGGAAGGACGGATGATCGGGTTATCGACCCAATTCTTCACGAGCTCTCCCATAAGGTAAATTTTAAAATTCATCTTCCGCAAACTTTCTTCGTACTGTTCGGGCGTTTTTAAGGCCATGTTGTTTCCTCCTGACAGAGCGACTCCAGCGGGTCGCCATGTTTTGATGTGTTGAGTTTTAATTTGTTAACGAATGGCTTGATGTCAATAAACGGGTGAGGTTTTACTTTCCAAGCTCACTTCCTTCATAAAGACGGGAAGTCGTCGCGACAGTCGAAGGATTGCGCGACGGCTTCCCGTTTACTTTAACCTTACAGCATTTCCACGATGAATGCGTGGCCGGGGCCGCCGCTGGCGCAAAGCGATGCGCAGCCGAATTTCTGGCCGCGCCGTTTGAGTTCGCCCATCATAGTGATGATCAGCCGCGCGCCGGTGGCGCCGACCGGATGGCCCATGCTGATGCCGGAACCGACGGCATTGATTTTGTCGAGCGGGATTTTCAATTCGCGGTTGCAGCCGATGACCTGGGCGGCAAAGGCTTCGTTGAATTCGAAATAATCAATGTCCTCCAGCGTCATCTTTGCAAATTTCAGTGCGTTTTTGACGGCCGGAACCACGCCCATACCCATGATGCGGGGCTCGACGGAGCCGGGAGCGGAAGCAACCACTCTTGCGATGGGGGTGAGGCCCAACTCCTTGGCCTTTTCCGCGGCCATCATGATCATACAGGAACCGGCATCGTTAAGACCCGAGGCGTTCCCCGCCGTGACGGTGCCGTCTTTTTTGAAAACCGGCTTGAGTTTGCCGAGCGATTCCATGCTGGTGTCGGCTCTGGGATGTTCATCCCGGTCGAACATGACCAAACCTTTTTTGGTTTTGACTTCCAGCGGCACGATTTCGTCTTTGAACCAGCCTTTGTCGATAGCGGCGCAGGCTCTCTGATGGCTCATGAGCGCCCATTCGTCCTGTTCCTGGCGGGAAATTTTGTACATGTCGGCGATGTTGTCGGCCGTAATGCCCATGTGATAGCCCAAAAGCGCATCAACCAGACCGCCGATCATCAAACTGTCCTGGATTTTCTCGCCGTCGTTGAGGCGATAGCCCTTGCGGGCGCCGAACAGCAGATACGGAGCATTGCTCATGCTTTCAATACCGACCACCGCTCCGATGTCGATCTTGCCCAGCATGATTTCCTGGGAAAGCAGTTCGGAGGCGCGCATGGAGGAAGGACACTGCTGATGCACGGTAAAGGCGAAAGACTCCACCGGCAGTTCCGCGCCCAGCGCAATATGACGGGCGCTGTTGCCCGGCGCGCCGGCCTGGTTGCACTGTCCCGCGACAACTTCCTGAACCAAACTTTTGTCGATACCCGCTTTGGCAATGGCGGCCTTTAAAACGGTAATTCCCAACTGAACAGGAGTATACCCCGAAAGGGATCCCATGTAATCTCCAATAGCGGTTCTGGCGCCGCTGACGATGACAACTTCTCTCATAGTTCTGACCTCTCTGAAATTTATTTTTTGACTTTTAAACAAGCGTCAACGCACGTGTCGGTCCGTCCGGTGCTGCGGCGTCCACGCGCTTCTGACAGATAACTTATAAAAAAGTCTCTTTTCAAAATTTTCGTGCTTTTACCAGTATTTGCTTTTCGAGGCAAGCATTTATTCCTGTTGGCGCCCGCAAATGAATAACCCCCATCCTTGTCAGCCTGATGAGGATGGGGGTTATTTAGGGTGTTGCAACAATCGGCGTCCTACTGGACGGGGAGCCAGCGGCAATTTTCCGGGTCTCTCGTCTTGCAAAACCGATGGAAGCGGGCAGCGGCAGGTCGGCGATATTGGCGATGCCGATTATGCCTTCCATCAGCTTCTTGTTGTTCAGAACATGGGCGATGTAATCCATGCGCGCCTGGTCGATGACGATCATGCCGTCCGGAAATATTTGTGCCAAGAGCAATATTCCATTGACGTACTTAATGATTTTCCCTATACTGCGCCCCGAAAAAGGGGATACAGCACTTTTTTACATAAAATTAAAAGGTTGGCAGATTCCGGGGCGCAGTTTCCGCTCATGACGGATCACATCGTTTGCAGGACGGTAACGATGGGTGTGTTCATGCGGGAAAATTCTGCGTTTCCGCGCCGAAATCAGACGGGTCATTTTCCCCGGGGAGTTATCTGGGAAGATATAATTCTTTAAGCGAGGTGAATTATGGCTAATGAAGTAAACATTGACGAAGTGTACGGCAATCCCAACAACCTGGTAGATTTGTTTGAACAGAGCGTGGCCAAATACGGCAACAACAGGCTTTTCGGCACCAAAAATCCGGCATCCGGAAAGTATGAATGGTCGACCTACAGGCAGGTGGCCGACCGGGTCAACAATCTCCGCGGCGCCCTGAAGCAGCTCGGCTTATCCAAAGGAGACTCCGTAGGCGTTATTCTTCACAATTGCCAGGAATGGTTTATCTGCGAGCAGGCGGTGCACGGTCTGGGCGGCGTTTTCGTTCCCATGTATCTTCAGGAAATGCCGAAAGTCATCGAATACATCGTTAAAGATGCCGCGGTGAAGTTTCTTTTTGTCGCGCATGCCGGCGTCTACGAAAAAATCAAGGATTTCAAAAACAGTATTCCGGGATTGCAGGACATCTTCGTCATTTTCGGAGAGGGTGAAAATTCTCTGAGAGCCCTCGAAGAAAAGGGCCGGCAAAATCCGGCGCCTTCCCTCAAACTGACCTGGTCGGATCTGTCCAGCATCATTTACACCTCCGGAACGACCGGCGATCCCAAGGGCGTTGAGCTCACGCACGGCAATATGTCCATGAGCGCGAAATCCAGCATCGATACCTTCACGCTGGATGAAACCATGCACGTCGTCGCCATTTTGCCCTGGGCGCATATCTTCGGCCAGAACGCCGACCTGCATAACTATATCTATTGCGGCGGCGGCGTCGCTTTTGCCGAATCGCTCGAAAAACTGGTTCAGAATTTCCAGGAAGTCAAACCCACGGGCCTCTCCGTCGTGCCCCGCATCGTCAACAAGATTTACGACACCATTTTGCAGGGCGTCGGCGCCGATCCGGTGAAAAAACAGTTTTTTGACGCGGCGGTGGCGGAAGCGGTGAAAAACCGCGACCTGACCGAAAAAACAAAAGAGTTTAAGGATTATGATGCGCTGGTTTTCTCCCAGGTGCGCAATGTGTTCGGCGGCAATCTGAAATTCTTTGTGACCGGCAGCGCGCTGTTGAAGCCGGAAATCGCGCTCTTTTTCAAAGATATCGGCCAGCCCACCTATGACTGCTACGGAATGACGGAAACCGCTCCGACGATATCGGTCAACTCTCCGAAGTACGGCAACAAGTACGGCACGGTCGGGAGGCCCGCCGCAGGCATGCACGTGGTGATCGACAAATCGCGGACAGGCGAGGACAGCCTCGACGGAGAAATCATTGCATACGGTCCCTGTGTCATGCGGGGCTACCATAATAAGCCGCAGCAGACGGCGGAAATTCTGATGCCGGATCAATGGAACGGATTTCCCGGAATCCGCACCGGCGACCGCGGCTGGCTCGACGAAGACGGATTCCTGCACATCACCGGCCGTTTCAAGGATGAATACAAACTGGCCAACGGCAAGTACGTGCATCCGGAAGGCATCGAAAACGAAGCCAAGCTCCTGCGCTACATTCTCCAGATTATGCTCTACGGCGACGGAAAGGACTACAACGTGGCCATCGTCGTTCCCGACTTCAATGCGCTGAAAGCGGATCCGAACATCAAACCGCTTTTGAAAGACACGCTGGAGGAGTCTCTGAAAAACAAGGCGCTCACGGATTATCTCACCAACGATATCACGGCGCATCTGCGCAAGACGTTCGGCGGATACGAAGTGCCGCAGCGGTATCTGTTTGTTGCGGAAGACTTCACGGTGGATAACGGCCTGATCACGCAGACCCTGAAACTCAAGCGGCTCAATGTGGTCAAGAAATACGGCGATCAGCTGCAGGCGCTCTACACGGCATAGGCCGCAGGCGGCCGACCGCGACAAAATGACGTCGCTCCTCCTTTTGCAGAGAGGGGCATTGAAGAAAAAGAGCCCGCCGGGCAGCTCCGGCGGGCTCTGCCCGTTTAACCCATCCATTCTTTTCAGTTATAGTTGCCATAACTTTATTCCTCTTATGAATTTGCTTTTTTCCGCCGGCCGCTGCTAAGAGAAACCCACTTCATTTTCCCAGGAGGTGTGCAATGAAAAATGTTTTCGCAAGCCGGACGGGCATGATTGTCGTCGGCGCGGTGATCGGCGTTGGCGCCGCCCTGCTGCAGTATTTCGGCAATCCTCCCAACATGGGCATTTGCGTGGCCTGCTTTGAACGGGACATCGCCGGCGCTTTGGGGTGGCACCGGGCGGACGTTGTGCAGTACCTGCGTCCGGAAATCATGGGATTCGTCCTGGGCGCCTTTGTGGCCGCGCTTGCGGCCGGCGAATATCGGCCGCGCGGCGGTTCGTCGCCGCTCGTCCGCTTTTTTCTCGGTGTCTTTGCCATGCTGGGCGCCCTGGTTTTTCTGGGCTGCCCCTGGCGGGCGCTTCTGCGGCTGGCCGGCGGCGACGGCAATGCCATTTTAGGTTTGCTGGGTCTGTTTTTCGGCATTTTTATCGGCACGTTATTTTTAAAAAACGGCTACAGCCTCGGACGGTCCTATGCGCAGCGCAAAGCCAGCGGCTGGATTTTTCCGGCTCTGATGATCGGCCTTTTGCTCCTGCTGGTGTTCCGGGTGCCTTTTGCACCGGGAGGGCCGATCTTTTTCAGCGTAAAGGGACCCGGCGCGCAGCACGCTCCCCTTCTGATAAGCCTGATCGCCGGCCTTGTCATCGGTGCGCTGGCGCAGCGCAGCCGCTTTTGTACGATGGGCGCATTTCGCGATCTGATCCTGATCAGGGATTTTCATCTGGCCAGCGGCGTCGCGTCGCTCGTCGTTTTTGCGTTTGCCGCCAATCTGATACTCGGCCAGTTTTCTCCCGGTTTTGAAGGCCAGCCGGTGGCGCACAGCAGTTTTGTCTGGAACTTTCTGGGCATGACGCTCGCGGGGCTGGCGTTTGTTCTGGCCGGCGGCTGCCCCGGACGGCAGCTTTTCCTGTCCGGCGAAGGCGATATGGACGCGGCGATCTTCGCTCTGGGCATGATCGCCGGCGCCGCGGTGGCGCATAACTTCGCCATCGCCAGCTCCCCCAAAGGCCCGGCGGCCTTCGGTCCAGCGGCGGTGATCGTCGGGTTGATTTTTTGTCTGGTCATTGGATTTACGCAGCGGGACAAGGCGTCTGCCTGAAGACAAGGAGGAAAAACATGGCAACAAAACGGATCGATGCAAGAGGATTGTCCTGTCCGCAGCCGGTGGTTCTGGTGGACAGGGCCATCGCCGCGGGAAGCACGGATTTGGAAGTGCTGGTGGATAACGAAGTGGCAAAAGAAAATGTTTTGCGCCTGGCCGCACGCCGCGGCCTGAAAGCGGAGGTCCGCAGGGACGGAAACGATATCGTTATCGCCACCACCAGGATCTGATGGCGGATTGAAAATTCTTATTTGATCCCGATCTACGCTTGACGTGAATGCGCTATCGGGGGTAAGCGTTTTTGACGTATGAAAACGATTTATCTGGACAATGCGGCGACTTCCTTTCCGAAACCGCCCGGGATGATGGAGGCGATGAATTCCTTTCAGCGGGACATCGGAGCGAATCCCGGACGTTCGGGACACGGGCGATCGATCGATGCGGGGCGGGTGATGTATGAAGCCCGCGAGGCGCTGGCCGGCCTTTTCAACATCGATGATCCGCTTTCCGTCGTGCTCACAAAAAATTCCACCGAAGCGCTCAACATTGTTCTCCTGGGAGCGCTGGCGCCCGGCGACCACGTGGTGACCACCGGCATGGAGCACAACTCTGTCATGCGGCCGCTGCGCTATCTGGCGTCGCGCGGCGTTGACCTGTCCGTCATTGAATGTTCGCCGCAGGGAGACCTCGATCCCGCCGATCTTCAAAAGGCGCTTCGGAAAAACACGAAACTGGTCGTGATGACACACGCCTCCAACGTCACCGGAACGATCCAGCCGGTGGCAGAGGTCGGCCGGATGGTGCGGCAAAGAGACGGCGTGATGTTTTGCGTCGATGCGGCGCAGACCGCCGGCGCGCTGCCCATCGACGTTGAAGACATGAACATTGATTTACTGGCCGTCACGGGCCACAAATCGCTTTTCGGCCCGCAGGGAACAGGCGCCCTTTATATCCGCAGGGGTTTGGAAAAAAGGATCGCGCCCCTCATGATGGGCGGTACCGGCAGCCGGTCGGAATTTGAAATCCAGCCGGATTTTCTGCCGGACAAGTATGAAAGCGGTACGCCCAATGCGCTGGGATTTGCCGGGCTTTGTGCGGGAGTGCAGTTCATTGTCGGGCAATCTCTGCGCGCCATTCGGGAAAAAGAAAAATTGATCACGGCAGCCTTTCTGCAGCGGATGGAGGGGTGTCCGGATGTAACGGTTTACGGACCGGCCGAAGCGGATCGGCAAACCGCCGTCGTGTCTTTCAACGTCAGGAACGTCACACCGTCGGACGCTGCGCTGTACTTTGAGGAAGAATGTGGGATCTTGTGCCGGCCGGGACTGCACTGCGCGCCGGCGGCCCACAGGACGCTCGGTACTTTTCCGCAGGGAACCGTCCGCTTCAGTTTCGGCTTTTTCAATGCACCCGGAGACGCCGACGCGGCTGCGGAGGCGATCCGCGATCTCCTGAAAGGATGACCTGTTTTCGATGAGCGGTTCCGAATCCCACGCGGTTATTCTCCTGGAATCCGTCAGCCACGCGCTGCGCGCCGAAAAAATCCTCAAAGCCGCCGGCATCCGGTGCAAGCTCATTCCGGTACCGCGACAATTGAGCTCGGACTGCGGCGTCTGCCTGCGCATTGCTGCCGCGGACGGCGAGCGCGCGGCAGGCGTCCTCGCGGGCCGGCTGGATTACTTTAATATCGCTCCTCTTGAAAAATAAAAATTTTTTCGTTGACAAAATAATCGTCCTGGCCTAATAAACATGCTAACCTTGCATTGCTTCGCTGCGACGCAAGGTGCTACAGGTGAAGCACAAAGCAGCTGAAAAGCACACGATCCTTGAAAGCCGCATTCTGGAAGTCTCCTCCACACGGTTTTCCTGACGATGGAACAGATTGACCATCTGAACGCTTTGGAGGCATGGTGTCAGCGGTAACATTTTCGCTTCAACCGATCACCGATGAAAAAATCCTTTTATCACTTTCCACCAATGACCCGAAACTGACCGACAGTTTAATTCTGACTCTCAGACAAAGTTTGTTTTTCCACACATACGCCCCTTCGGTTTTTGAGTTTTTTCGACAACAGATGGACCTGCTGTCTTCGGCATTCCGTTTTTTGGTTTGTACCAGGCAGGCTGGATATCCGGCATCCAGCGCTTGTTAAAAGTGCGAGCAGGGGTTTCCGCTTTCCGCGGTGACCTTGACGAATGGTTGTTTTGAAAAAATTTCATCATTGAGGGTGGATCAGCATGTGGTCGTATATTCAGAACGTGGTCGTGTTTGCTTTTGTGATGGGGTCCATTTACCTTCTCATTGCCCTGGGGTTTTCCCTGATCTGCGGCGTGCTGAGGATTTTTCATCTCGGGTACGCCTACATCTTCCCGCTGACGGTTTACGGCACCTGGATGCTCATGATGACGCTGGAATGGCCGCTTATCCCCTCCATTCTGGGCATGATCCTGATTCAGTTTATCGTGGCCATCCTCATCTACAAAGGAATGATTAAAAAATACCTTGCCACCGAGGACGTTTTGCTCACGGCGCTCTTGCTGGTGGCGCTGATCGTCGAGCAGGCGGCCAACTACTTTTATCCGATCCAGGCGGGCGTCTATCTGGAGACGACGCTTGCGGAAGGCACTTATCAAATCGGCGAAGCCGTGGTGCCCAAGCAGCTCATGATCGGCTCCTTCATCGCCCTGGCGATGACCGCCGCCTTCGTCCTGTTTTTTCTCAAGACAAAAACCGGCATGGCCATCCGGGCTCTGTCGCAGGACATTTACTCGTCGAAAATCGTCGGCATCAACGTTGAAACCCTTTACATGTTCACGATGATGATCGTTCTTTTGCCGGTCATCATCGGAATGCTCATCGTCGCGCCGGTCTGGTCGGTCGAGCCGGGAATGGGGTGGATGTACATGGTTACCGCGATTCTTGTCGCGGTCCTGGGCGGACTGGGCAATATCAAAGGCACGATCATCGCCAGTTTTCTGATCGGTTTGGCCCACGCCTTTGTGTGTTTCGTCCTCGGAGAGCCGCGTTTCATGAATTTGTCGGCGCTGATTCTTGTCATGGTCATACTGGTTATACGACCTCAGGGTTTAGCAAGGAGTGAATCGCTATGGTAGATCTGGAATTAAAGAGAGACCGCATCGTCATCCGGTTCGGCACCAAAAAATGGGAATGGGTGCTGGAGCCCCG
>DBPV01000078.1 GCA_002304995.1 Syntrophaceae bacterium UBA1411 | reverse complement strand
CTCCGGAGGGTCCTGCGGCAATCCGGACTGGGCCCCGCAGATCCAATCGATATCGACGGAATTCTCCGGCATGCGCGGCCCTTTCTCTCCCCGCACCTCACCGGCGAAGCGATTCTCACCATCGGCAGCGCGCTTTCCGAAATCGCCACATCCGTCTGCGGCGTCATTTCCATCGGCCCGTTCGGCTGCATGCCCGGCCGCCTGGCGGAGGCGATTCTGACGGACGCCATGCGCTCCCCGGTAAAAACGGCTCTGACGCCCGGCAACCGGGCTCTGAAAAAAATTCTGGCGGACTTCGACGAACTGCCCTTTTTGCCGATCGAGAGCGACGGTTCTCCCTTTCCGCAGCTTCTCGAGGCCAAACTCGACGCCTTCTGTCTTGGCGCGAGCCGCCTCAAGGAAGCGATGGCCGGGCCGCAAAGAAGATAATTTTATTTTTTTTAAGTTAATTCGATTGACAGACAGAAGCGTTTTTTCTATACTGATTCCACAGGCAAAAATTGAATATCGTAATTAAGTCTTTAAAAAAACGAGCTTTTTAACGACCGATGACGCAGGCTTTAAAGCTGAAAGTGCACCCTCCGTTCTGCTTGCTTTCATTGGCGATCCATACCGGCTCTTTGATTGAACTTTTGTAAATATGGCGGGAGAGATTCAACACAAAAAGAGGAGGAGGAAAAAAATGAAGCATTGGAAAGGGATTATTGTTTTTTCGGTTATCTGTCTGGTGATGTCGTGGACATTCATCGCCCGCGCCCAGGATATTGTTCTGGGCTTTTCGGGACCGCTTTCCGGACCGGCGGCGGAATACGGGCAGGATTGCCTCTTCGGCGTCGATATGGCAGTCAACGAAATCAACGCCGCGGGCGGCGTGGTCGTGAAGGGGAAAAAACATCTGCTCAAACTCGAAAAACTCGACGACCGGGCCGATCCGACGGCGGCCGTCAACAACGCCAGGCGCTTCCGCAACAACGGCGCCATCGCCGTTTACAACGGCGTTTTCACGACCATCGCGGCCATGGCCAAGATCAACGAAGAAAAAGGCAACGAGTTTCTGCTGATGGCTTACACCAGCACTCCCAAGGTCACGCAAATGGGCAACAAGCTGCTCATCGGACTCACGGCCCCCAACTTCCTGGTTTACGTCCAGCAGTTCATCGAACTGGCGCAGAAGAAAGGCTACAAGAAAATCGCTATGGTCGCCACCGCGGGCAGCTACGGCGAAGAATGGCGGGTGGCTTTCAAGGAACAGTGGGAAAAAGCGGGCGGTGTCATCACAACGGACAAACCCGCCAACTACTACACGGAAACGGATTTTTCGGCGCCGCTCACGGCTGCGCTCGCCACCAAACCGGATGCGATGCTGATCGGCGGCCCTTCGGCCACGACGGCCCTGGTCATCGAACAGTCGCGCAGCATGGGCTTTCGGGGCGGCTTCATCGTCATCGACCAGGCGAAACTCGATTACATGGGCAATCTGCTCAAAGGGTACAAGCTGATGAACAACACCATCGGCGTCGCCACCCCCATGAGTGTGCCTGTTCCCGCCTCCGAGCCCTTCGAAAAGAAATTCAAGGCCACCTATAAGCGGATGGTCACGTCGGAATGTTTCCGGCACTACGGTGCCACTCACGCGCTGGCCAAAGCCATTGAAGCGGCCGGCACGACGACCGACGTCCGGGCCATCCGGGCCGCATTTCCGAGGGCCCTGCCCATCGTCGGAGACAAAATTCCAACGGAAATTTTCGGCATTGCCGACAACGGCCGCCTGCTGATCAACGGCTCCATCCAGACCGTCGAAAACGGCCAGCTGACGCCGCCGGTCCAGTACTTCTGGTGGATCAAAAGCGACAGGGAATGGGAAGACATCAAGAAGGTTTCCAAGAGCAAGGCAAACATGGTCCGCTTTGAGTCCAAGGTCGGCAGAATCGAGTAGGATCCTCTCCTTTCACCCTTTTTCCCGGCGGCCGGACGCAAGACCGGCCGCCGGTTTCATTTGCCCTTCTTCCCCTTTGCGAATGCCGGGACAACATCATTCGGAAATTTTATAATACAGATTTCGTATCGTCGTTTTTACGGCGCAGGCGGGCCGGCTTGACGCCGGTCGATTTTGAAGCAACTGCCGTTAAAGCGCTTCGCAAACGCTTTCAGTTCCGCGGCAATTCCGGTGATTTCTCCATAATGCGAAAAAGTGCGGTGGCGCGTGTCGGCAAGGCCGATGGAAATGGTCATCACGGGAAAGGAGGTTTCCTTGCCCCGGCGGTCAAGGGAGCTGATAAATCCCTGCCGGATATCGGCCGGGTCGTACAGGCCGTCAATCAGACCGTCGAAAGCCCGGATGATGTCTCCGGCGGTCTCCTCGGCCAGCGCGGCATCGACGATGAAAACGAAGTCGTCGCCGCCGATGTGGCCGACGAAACTGCCCTGCGGCTGACGGCTGCGGACAATGCCCAGCAGAATCCGCGCGGTCATTTTGATCACCTCGTCGCCGCGGCTGAAGCCGTAGCGGTCATTGAAGGGCTTGAAATGATCCAGATCGACGTAGCCGAAGGCGAAGGCCTGCCGGCGGTCGATGCGCCCCTGAATTTCCCGGTTGATGGAGATGTTGCCCGGCAGTCCCGTCAGGGGATTCATCTCCACGGTGCGTTCCGAACGCGCGATGCAAAGCGCCGCGCGCGCCTGCAGGTCCGCTTCCGGTTCGGAGATGCGGATAAAATCCTCCATAAACCAGCTCTGGGGATCGTCCAGGACAAAGGCGTCCGGCAAAACCGCCAGCACCGGCAGCGAATGAAACATCGGATCGGCTTTTAGATGGCGAAGCATTTCCGCGCCCGCCAAGTCCTCGGGGGCCAGACTGGCCACAATCAGACGCGGCGGAGCATTGTAGATCTGGTCGAGCGCAGCGGACATGCTCGTAAAGACACTCACCGAGAAACGCGCCGCGAGCGCTTTTTCGATCCGGCGGGTCCAGGCGGGATTCCGGCAAACAAGGAAAACGGTTTTCATCAAACTACGCGATATCTTCCGCGACCCCCATGCTGTCTTCCATTTCCTGCAGGACCTCCCGGATGTCCTGATCCGAAAGCTTCAAAAGCTCGCAGGCGACGGGGCTTGCTTCCGGAACGAGGTCTTCTCCGGCAAAGCCGAAGCCGCGGGCGCGCGCCAGCAGATCGGCCATGTGCACGATAGCCGTCTCCAGCGGCGCCTGCCTGGCCAGCGCCGGACGGTGATGGTATTCGATGACATCGATGAGGTTCAGCGGAAAACGCCATTTTTTCGTCAGCCATCCGCCCGCGTCGGCATGCGTCGCGGCAAACTGATTCTTTTCGGCCTCGAAAATCGAAATCCCTTTTTCGCCGGCCTCCTTCATGGCGTTTTCATACTCGCGGGGAAACTGCAGGATCAAAATCACCTTGCCGATGTCGTGCAGAAGACCGGCGACGGATACTTCCTCCGGCGCCCGGAGGTTTTTCTTCTGGGCAAGAACGCGCGACGCCACGGCGCAGGCCAGCGAGTGTTCGTATAGGCCGTGCATGGTTTTTTGCATCAGTTCGAAAACGGACACTCCCAGGAGCAGCCCCTTGATGACGTTCAGCCCCAGAAGCATCGTCGCGTGGGACACGGAGGCGATTCTTCCGGGGAATCCGTAAATGGCCGAATTGACCATTTTGAGCACTTTGGAGGTCAGGGCGGGATCGCTGGCGATGAACGCGCTGATTTCCACAATGGTAATCTGCGGTTTTTCAATGACGGAGGACAGGCGCTTCAGAACGCCGGGCACCGTCGGCAGGGTGTGAATGCTTTCCACTTTGTGGCGCAGCAGTTTGGGGTCGATTCTATTCATAAAGACTTTCAATATGCTCGCGGACCAGCTTTTTGATGTCGCCCATGCGGGGCTTGTCTTCCACCGGCGCAAAACGGGCGTCAAGCGCCGCCAGCGCCTCTTCCCGGGACAGGGTTTGGACCGGCGGACCGTCCACGTAGATCGCGGCAACATCCATGTCCCGGATTCTCTCAATCCATTTTTCGGTAAGCTCCGTCCCCTCGCCCAAAAGAACCATGCCGTTCGGTCCGGTGACGGGCCTCGCCAGTTTCATTCCCGGCTCGAGTTTATCGACGGAAATTTTCGGCATGGCCAACCTCCTCTTCCTTCTTCAGGCAAAGCGCCGTAGTCTTCGTCTTCCTCCGGGCGCGTCAAAACGCCGCCCGCGGGTCCATGCGAATTCTGCCCAGATCCGGGAAAACAATCCGCTCGCCCTCGAGGCGGCACACCAGCGTTTCAATGCCGATGGTTCGCAGCCGCGGCGCGTACCGGGCGATCTGGTCCTCCGGCAGCATTAAAAAGGCGGCCGGCAGAACGTCTTCGGCGGCCCGGCGCAAAAGCAGGCCGGCCGCGGCGGCGAGCGTTTCTTCCTCCCGGAGGCCGGTTGAAACCGCAATCAGGTGGGTAATCGCGCGGCTGTCGGGGCGCACCACAAACAGGTCGGTGGCGGCATCGTTGCCGACGATGAACTTCCAGCGGAGCAAAAGATTCGCCAGCTGGCTCACGATCAGATCGTGATCGCAGTCTCCGGCGCTTGTCCCGGCCGGGCCGGGGGGTTTGCCCACCAGCTCTTCGCGGAAAGCCACTTCGGAAAAATTGAGCGAGGTTTGCGGCGTGATGAGCGCGGCCGATTTCAGTTTTTCCACCTTCCTTACAAACTGGGCGACCTGCAGGGCCAGCCGGCCGCCGCCGAGGACGCCGATCACCGCGACCTGCGCCAGCGTGTCGCCGTCTTCCATCCAGGCCCAGCAGCCCCGGTAGTTTTCCTCAAAAAGCGACTTGCCGACGCCTTTTTTGCCGCCGCCGATTTTGCCCCGATGGACCGCATAAACGCGCCGCCAGGCGTCCTGCGCAAAAGCGGCGCCGGTCTTGCGGTCGATGCCCGTCCAGGGGAAATTCACTTCCGCCGTGATGGCCAGATGTCCGTTTTCCTCGGGCCGGCCGGTGCCGAACGTGTTCCAGTAGCGGACGCCTTTCGTCGTCCGGGCCAGCGTCCACAGCCCCAGCTTTCTGGACCAGGCCACCTTTGCCGCAAAGTTCGCTCCCTGGTGCCCCAGCCGGACGCGGATTCTTTCATCGGCCAGCGGCCGGAAGCTCCCTGCAAACTGCCGCGCATACCTGGCAATCTGTTTTTCGTCCTCGATGACCTTCAGCATACCTGCCCGTCCCTGCGTGCGGAAAACGTCCGCAATCGTTTTTCGCTGCGTTCCTGTCCTTTTCTACACTAATCCAGGCGTTTTTTAAAGCGGACAATCGCGCCGGAAAAAACAATCGTCCCGAGCAGCGCCAGATAAACGTACTGCGGCCAGAGAATGTCCAGGCCGATGCCCTTGAGAAAGATGCCCCGCAGGATGATGAGGAAATACCGCAGCGGATTGAGATACGTGAGCGCCTGCACGACGGCCGGCATGTTGTCGATGGGGAAAACAAAACCGCTCAGCATGAAAAAAGGCAGGATGAAAAAAAAGGTCGTCATCATGGCCTGCTGCTGGGTCGCGGAGATGGTGGAAATGAAGAGGCCGATCCCCAGCGTGCTGAGCAGAAACAGGCAGGCGGCGAAAAACAGCAGTCCGACGCTGCCGGCCAGAGGAATTTTAAACCAGGCAATGGCGGCGATGATGACTGCCGCAAGCTGCACAAGCGATATGATGGTATAGGGAATGGTTTTTCCGAGGATCAGCTCGGAGGGCCGCAGCGGCGTGACGATGAGCTGCTCCATCGTGCCCGCTTCCTTTTCCCGGATGATGGCAATCGACGTCAGCAGAAGCGATATCAGCATGATGACGAAGGCAACGATGCCGGGCACAAAAAAGTACTGGCTTTCGATGTTCGGATTGTACCAGGTGCGGATGCGGGCGTCGATGCGGCCGTAGGAAATCTGGCGGGCCTGGAGTTCACGGAGCTTGTCCGAATTGTAGCGATCCAGGACGCTGGCTGCGTAGGCCACGCGCAGCGCCGCCATGTTGCTCATCGATCCGTCGGCCAGAATCTGGACGGCGGCGGTCTTTCCGCTGCGCAGGCGCGCCGCGAAGTCGGGGGCGATGCCGAGCCCCATGTCCACCCGGCCGCGCAGCAGCAGGTCCGTGAGCCCTTTATCGTCCGAAAGCGTGTGGGTTACGAAGAAAAGACGGCTGCCGGTAAAGGCGTCGACCAGCTCCCGGCTTTCCCGCGTCTGCGAGTAATCCACCACCGCCAGGCGGATATGGCGGATGTCGTAGTTGACGACATAGCCGAAGACCAGCATCTGGATGATCGGCGCGGCAAAAAGCACCAGGCGGTTGCGCTTGTCGCGCAGAAGCTGGATAAATTCCTTGCGGACCAGTTCGCGGATTCTGAGCCAGCTCACAGGCCCTCCTTCTTCAGGATCAGGAAGTTGGCGGCCGCCAGCACCAGACCCATGCCGCCCAGCACGGCCAGGTCCGGCGCCAGGTAGTGCAGGCCGGTGTCGCGCAGATAAACGCCCACCAGAACATCGATATAGTAGCGCGCCGGCACCAGATAGGTCAGCCACTGCAGGACCGCCGGCATGTTGACGATCGGAAAGACGAAATTGGACAGCAGAAGCGACGGCAGATAGGTCAGCATGACCGCCGCCTGGTTGGCCACCAGCTGGGACTTGGTGGCGGACGAAATCAGAAGCCCCAGAAAAAGGGCGCACACCAGGTACAGCGACGTGGCCAGGATCATGAGCCAGAAATTCCCCTTCATCACGACGCCGAACAGGACCTGTCCCAGCAGCATGGCGATGAGGACGTCGACAAGACCGATGAAAAAGTAGGGAATGGCCTTCCCCAGCAGAAGTTCGCCCGCGGTCACCGGCAGAGACCGGATCGTTTCCATGGTGCCGCTTTCGTATTCCCGGGCGATCACCAGCGACGTCAGCATGGCGCCGGCAATCATGATGATGATGGCGATAATCCCCGGCAGAATGAAATTCCGGCTCTCCATGTCTTCATTGAACCAGACGCGGACCCGGCCGTCCACGGGAGGCGCGATGGCCCTCTGCCCTCCGCGGTTGAGGTAGGCCCGCAGCCGCTGGGCGTTTTGCGCATCGGTGAAAGCCGTGAGGTAGCCGCGCACGGCGCCGGCGAAAATCGGGTCGCTGCCGTCGATGATGATCTGCATCGGCGCGGCGCGGTCCGCCCGGATGTTGCGCTCAAAGTCAGGCGGAATGACGATCGCCACGGACGCGGCATCCCGGTCCAGGTAGCCCCCGATCTTTGCGGCGGAATCCGGTTGGGCGATGATATCGAAATAGGGGGAAGCGGACAGCCGCTCGATGAAATCGCGGCTTTCCGCCGAGCGGTCGTAGTCCGCAACAACGGTCTTGATGTGGTCCACATCCAGGCTCAGCGCATAACCGAAAAGGATGATGAGCAGAAGCGGAACGGCAAACGCCAGGTAGAGGCTTCGGGCATCGCGGATCAAGTGATAAAATTCCTTCCGGACGATGGCTTTGAGCCTGACAGGATTCACGCTGGGCTCCTCTTCATCAAACGGACAAATGCATCGGCCAGGTCGGCCTTTGGCGCATCCGGACAGGCCGCCGCAATGATTTCCGGAGGCGATCCCATAGCCACAATCCGGCCGGCGTTGATCATGACGATGCGCTCGCAGAAGCGCGCCTCATCCATGTAATGCGTCGTCACAAAAATTGTGATGCCCGCGGCGGCGAGCTGGCGGATGAAGTTCCAGAAATGCTCGCGTGACAGGGGATCGACGCCCGACGTCGGTTCGTCGAGAAACAGAATCCGCGGCCGGTGCAAAAGCGCGCATCCCAGCGCCAGCCGCTGGCGCCAGCCCTGCGGCAGATCCCGCGTCATTCGGTGGCGCGCCTCCGACAGGCGCGTCATGTTCAGAATCCAGTCGATGCGTTCGGGCCAGTCCTTCTGCGGCACGCTGTAAACGCCCAGATAAAAGCGCACGTTTTCGTAAGGCGTCAGGTCTTCATACAGGGAAAACTTCTGCGACATGTAGCCGATGGACTGCTTGACGGCCTCCGGCTCGCGCACCATGTCGTACCCCGCGACCATGCCGGTTCCGGAGGTCGGCGTGAGAATGCCGCACAGCATGCGGATGGTGGTGGATTTGCCGGACCCGTTGGAGCCGAGGAAGCCGAAGATTTCCCCTTTCCGAACCGAAAAACTGATTTTATCGACCGCGACGAAATCGCCGAATTTCTTTTCCAGGTCGGTGACGACAATGGCATCAGAGGGAGAAGAGGTCATGCGCCAGCTCCTTGTCCGCTTCCCGAATCCGCAAGACGACCGCCGCTTCCAGCGAGTCGTGCGCGCCGCGGATGGCCGCGGGAACGTTTTGCTCCAGGATGACGCCCGCGTGCATCAGGGCCAGACGGTCGCACTTTTCGCCTTCGTCCAGATAGGCGGTGGACACCACAATCGTCATGCCCGAATCTTTCATGCGGATCAGAATATCCCAGAATTCGCGGCGGGAGACGGGATCGACGCCGTTGGTCGGCTCGTCCAGCACCAGGAGCTTCGGTTCGTGGACCAGCACGCAGGCCAAGCCGAGCTTCTGCTTCATGCCGCCGGACAGATTGCCGGCCATTCGTCCGGCAAAGGGCAGCAGGTTGGAAAAGCCGAGATATTTTTCCCGGCGTTCCTTCCGCCGGGCCCGCGCCACGCCGAAGACATCCATGAAAAACGCCATGTTCTCATCCACGGTGAGATCCGGGTAAAGGCCGAAGCGCTGGGGCATATAGCCCACGCGATGCTTGAGTTTGCGCCGCTCCCGGGCGGCGTTGAGGCCGTCGATGTAAATGTCGCCCTGCGCGGGACGCAGCATGCCCGCCAGAAGACGAAGCACGCTGGACTTGCCGGCCCCGTCGGAGCCGACCAGTCCGAAAATGGCGCCCGCCTCGACGCAAAACGAAACGTTCCGGACGGCTTCAATTTGTCCGAAACGAACCGAGAGATTCTTGACGTCCACCATCGGGTGCGCCATGTCGAATGGATCGGCCATCGCATCCTCCGCTTACGGAACCAGACGGGCGTCCGCCGGCATGCCCGGTTTGAGTTCATAGCGGGGATTGGCGACGGACACTTTCACCCGGTAAACCAGCTTGACCCTTTCCTTCTGGGTCTGGATGATCTTCGGCGTAAACTCCCCCTCCGGAGAAACGAAGGAAACCACGCCGTCGTAGGTTTTCCCCGGAAAGGTATCGACGCTGACCTTCACCTTCTGGCCGGGCCGGACTTTTCCGATTTCCGTCTCGCCGACGTAGATTTTCAAATCCACGCGCTCGAGTTCGGAAACGGTCAGGACTTCCCGCCCGACGCTGACCGTCTCGCCCGGTTCGATGTTGCGGCTGGTGATCACACCGTCGGCCGGAGATTTCAACTCGGTATAGTCCAGTATAATGGCCGCCTGCTCCTGCGCCGCGCGGGCCGCGGCGATTTGCGCGTCGGCCGCGGCGATGTCCTTGGCGGCTGCGTCGATGCGCAGCAGATTGCCGCGCGACAGTCTGAGCGCCGCTTCGGCCTCCTCCAGGCGCGACCGGCTTACGTCGTAGTGGAGTTTCAGCGTGTCGCGCTCCTTCTCCGTCACCACGTCCTGGCGGAAAAGCTCTTCGAAGCGCTGATAGTTCTTTTCCGCGTCCGCCAGGGAATCCTCTGCGCTTTTGACGGCGGCCTGTGCCCGCGCGACTTCCGCGGGCAGAGTTTTTTGGTAGAGTTTCAGCGCCGTCTCGAGCTGCTGCTTCGTTTTTTCGGCGCGCTCCCGGTTGGCCCGGGCCTGTTCGAGGCGCGTTGCGAATTCCGCCCGGTCCAGCGCCGCAAGCAGCTGGTCCTTCTTCACCGCCTGGCCCTCCTGGACGAAAACCTTCGCGACGCGGCCCGGCGCCTGAAAGGAAAGCCTGGCCTGCGTGGCCTCAACGGTTCCCGAGTAAAGCAGTTCCCCGCTGTTTTTGCGCTGCTGCCCGATGAAAACGAGCAGTCCCGCGCCGACAAAAAGCAAAACAAAAACCGCGATGACTATTTTCTTTTTCACGTTCGACTCCCGGCCGCCCGGTCATTTTTTGATGGCTTTGAGCACCAGTTCACCCACCGCGTCGCCCAGGCTGCCTTTCAGTTTTCTGTCACGGCGTTTCAGGGAAGCGGGCAGCCAGGATTGCCGGTCCTTGATCGGCTCGCTTCTTGAATACAGCAGAATCGTGCCCATGATCATGGTGTGGATGAGAAAAAGCACCGTGTCCGTAAAAATCCCCTTTTCCCGTCCCTCATCCAGAATCCCCATCAGGATCGCGAGGACGCCGGCGATGTCTTCCACGACCAGGCGCGGCAGATGCGCTCCGCCACCGGCGATCTCCCGCATCATGATCGGCGGCAGTTCGGGATTTCTGATCACGGCCGCCGCCATAAAGCGGATATAACTTCTGAGCTTCTCTTCAGGGCCGTCGGCCGCCGCGACCGCCTGTTTGACGCCGGCGGCGATATTTCCCAGCACTTCGTGGAGCACACGGGCATAAAGCGTGTCCTTGTCGCCGATGTGATAATACAGCGCAGCCTTGTTGACGCCCGCCCGCAGAGCAATGGCGTCCATGTGCGTTCCGCAGTAGCCGTTTTCGGCAAATGCCGCCCGGGCCGCGTTCAGGATCTTATCCGCCGTTTTCACTTTCGCCATTTTTTCTCCAGGCCGGTTTTGTCCGGGCGACCGCCCCGGCAGAAATCCCACTGAATGGTTTAACCGATCAGTTTAACTACGTGGTTAAATCTCCGCGGCAAAAAAGTCAAGGGATTTTTGGGGCGAGGACTTCCACCGCCGGGGGGAAGCGCATCCCGCAAGGATGCACGATAAAAAAGAGCGCCCTTTCACGGGGGCGCTCTTCTGTCCGGGCGGCATCCGCCGGACGCAGGCTTATTTGATGCTCTTTCCGGCGCGGACTATTTTGTTTTTTCCACCGAAATAAACGGCACGGCGCCGCCGGTCACGCTGGGCATTTTCCCGTCCCATTTCTCGATGGCCTTGAGCTGCGCTTCGATCTGGCGCAGCTGGATCAGTTCCGGCGAGATCACCTGCCGTTGCAGGCGCAGCGCTTCAGCCTCCGCGCGGGCGGAGGTGACCTTCTGCTCCGCCTCCACCTTGATGCGCTCCAGATCGCGCTTGGCGCGCAGCGCATTCTGCTCGGCTGTCTGCTTGGCTTCAATGGCCTTGTTGAATTCGGCGGAAAACTCGAAATCCGTAATGGACAAATCGACCACGTTGACGCCGTAAACCACCAGCCGGTCGCGCAGGTAGTTGCGGACTTCGGCCTTGAGCGTTTCGCGCTTGGAAATCAGTTCTTCGGCCGTGTAGCGGGCCGCCGCCGCCTTGAAGCTTTCCTTGACGGCGGGGTCGATCACCCGTTCGTTGTAGGTAAGCCCGATGGTGGAGTACATCGCGCCGGCCTTGGCCGGATCCAGATTGTAGTTGAGAACCATGGTGGTCTGCACCGTCTGGAGATCCCGGCTGGCCGCTTCCGTTTTGGTCGTGGTCTTCTGCACGCGCACCGTCATGAACACCACCTGTTCCGCCAGGGGAATTTTAAAGCGCGCCCCGGGCTCAACCACGCGGTTGACTTCTCCAAAGCGCAGCACCACGCCGCGTTCTCCCGCATCGACGCCGAAATACGTCGAGATGATCACCAGAATCAGGAAAAGCCCGGCAGCCCCGATCAAAACAGGTTTCCCTGGCACTTTCTGTCCGTTCATTGCGACACCTCCTCGATAAGATTATTGATGATGAATGCAGCTTTGGCCGCCGGCCGGCGGCAGCCGAGACACGATGAGATAAGCGGCTTCAACTTAGCAGAATCCGCTGCTGTGTCAATATTTTTCGGGTCAATAAAAAGATGTCGGCTCCGGAAGCGGAGCCCGTCTCCGGTCGCCTGCTTCTGCGCAGGCGGCCGGAGACCCGTTTATCTTGTGATTGCGGTTAGGCCGTTTGCGGTGCGCGGGACAGCCAGCCGGGATCCGAAAAGGACCGTCCGCCGGACCGTCTCGCAGACGGCGTCCGTGAGAAGAGAGATTTTGCTCTGTGGCGGGGTCGCGCGGAGACTTCGCCGGCAGGCGCTCTCTCACAGTCCGCCGGGCTCACCGTCAAGCCCTTGACCGCCTGGTACTGCAATTTTTCCCCCAGCATTTTCTTGAGTGTGCCAAGCAGGCCGGCGTCTTCGCCGGTGATAAAGGAAAGAGCGTCGCCCGTCTTTGCGGCCCGGCCGGTTCTGCCGATGCGATGCGTGAAAGCGTCGGGCGTGTCCGGCATGTCGTAGTTGATGACATGCGAGATGTCGGTGACGTCAATGCCGCGCGCGGCGATATCCGTGGCAATCATCACTTCGTAGCGTCCGTCGCGAAACCCTTCCAGAGACTGGCGGCGCTTCATCTGCGTCAGATTGCCGTGCAGGGAGGTGGCCCGGTGGCCGTTTTTACAAAGCTGAGCGGTCAGACTTTTGGCGCGCGATTTCGTCCGCGTAAAAACCAGCACGGACCGCATGTCGGTTTTCTCGAGGATATCCCTGAGCAGCGCCGTTTTCTGTCCGGTCTGCACCGGATAAAACGTGTGGGAAACCGTCGCTACGGGCGCCATGCGGCCGATTTCAACATGCAGGGGATCGACAAGCAGATCATTGACCAGCGAACGGATTTCCTTCGGCATCGTGGCGGAAAAAAGCAGCGTCTGCCGGCGGACCGGCAGGTGCCGGACAATCCGGCGGACATCGGGCAGGAATCCCATGTCGAACATATGATCCGCTTCGTCCAGAATCAGGACTTCCAGCGCGGACAGGTCGATCGTTTTGCGGCCGATGTGGTCCAGCAGACGGCCGGGACAGGCACAGACGATATCCACGCGCGACCGCAGCCTGTTGATCTGGTTGGTGACACTGACGCCGCCGTAAACCGAGGCGCTCTCAAGCCCCGTTTTCCGTCCCAGCTGCAAAATCGCCTCATGGGTCTGCTCGGCCAATTCCCGCGTCGGCGCAAGAATCAAAGCCCGCACGCGGCCGCGCCGGCCCTGAAGCAGACGGTGCAGGAGCGGCAGAACAAACGCCGCCGTCTTGCCCGTGCCGGTCTGCGCCAGCCCCAGAATATCCCGTCCCTCCAGGATCGGTCCGATGGACTGCGCCTGAATCGGCGTCGGTTCTGTGTAGCCGGCGGATCGGACGCCGTCCAGTACTTTTTCATTCAAACGAAACTTCTCAAAACTCATTTATTATCCTTAACTTAATTTTATCACCAGCACGACTTTTGCTTCAATCCGATGCAAACCGCAGTCAGGCTGGTCAGGGCAGGCCTCTGCATACGGTTGTCCAGCGTCAGAGCCTTCTGTCTCAAACGCGGCATCCCATTCGAACTCTACAATGATTAGCGGAATTACCCTTGCAAATTTCCGGCAAGGAAAGGTGGAAGGTCAAAACGAATCGCTATTTCGAAGAGGTTCCTACAGGCAATCGCGGCCAATAGCAAGCATTATCTTCGCAAATCAGGAAAAAGGAAGAAAAAAAGCGCCCGGTTTTCTTTTTAAACCGGGCGCCGTCCGTTTCGGGACAGGTTTTGCATCGTGCCGCCGTTAATGTTTGGTAAAGGCCGTCGGAACCACGGACAGCTTGTAGACGCCCGGCGTGTCGTCGGGAAAGACGATCATGAAGGGAATCCGGCCTTTGGGCGGCACCTGGTCTTCCGAAGCTTTGCCCTGATGAAGCTCCGCGATCAGCGAGGCCGCATCCATGCCCTCCAGCTTGGCGTCCGCCAGGATATTGCCGCCGAAGGACTCCATTGTCGCCAGCAGGGCGCCGTCGGCGCCGTAAACTTTCGCGGCAATCTTGATTCTGGAAACGGGATAGGAGGCCGTGTTCTCGGCCGTTCCTTCAATCACCCGGATGCTCTTGCCCAGTTTTCCATTGTAAACCAGCCTCTGCCGAACATTGGAGAGGTTGATTTCATCGGCGGACGACAGAGAAGAACCAATGGAGGTCTTTAACAGATCGGCCGGCGCAGGCGCCATCTTCATGGAGAAAAGCCAGAAATATCCGCCGACCAGCAACAGAATTGCGACAACGACGGCAAGAATCCATTTGCCCTTGCCGCCCTTTTTCTGCGGTGCGAAATCCTGAGGGCCGGTTTTCTTCTCCGTTTCCGCCGTTTCCGGTTGTTTTCTCTCCTCGGAAGCCGTGATCTCGTCCAGAATATTTCCGCCGGCTTTTGTGGTCCCGTCAAAGCGGGTCATGGTTTTGAGACTCTCCAGCGGCTTGACGGCGGGCGTTACGGGAATACGCGGCAGCTCCTCCCTTTTTTTCGACTCTCCGCTATCGGCCAGCAAGGAATCCTGATCCAGCGGGGACAGCGGCTCTTCCCGGAACTCCATGGGCGCGGCATCGCCAAACCGGGGAAGAAATTCATTGGCGTTCGGCAAGGAAGTCCTTGTTCTGGCGTCAACCGGCCCGGCCATTTCAAAGCCGCCCGGTTCGCGGCGACCGGCCTCAGGCGGAACCGGCCGCTCTCCGGCAGAGGAAAGCGAATCTTTGGAGGGAACGGCCCCTTTGATCAGAGGTGCCGATGGTTCCGCCTCCACGATGGTGGACAAGAAAGCATCCAGCTCCTGCTTCTCCCGCTTCAAATCAAATAAATCACTTTTATTATCCATTCAAGCGTCCCTCTCGGCTGTTTGATCGGCATTTAAAACATTCTTCCTGAAAAAAAACTATCCCTTTTCAGACTCGACCTGCTTTTCTCCCTCCGGTTGGCGCGGCAGCTTCCCTGCCGGAATGCGAATGATCTCATTGCAGACACGACAGATGAAAATGATCGCTGTCCCGGTAAGCTCGTCGTCTTCAATGATGTACCTTTCGCCGCACTCCTCACAAAACACCATCATCTTCAGAATACCGCCTGTACCGTTTCAATAGAATTTTACTGTCAAGGCCATTGACCGGCCGTCGGCGCCGTTCCCGCCGGAAGACGGCTAGCGCGCATTCTTTAACAGCCGAATCTCTTCTTTCAAGGCCTCCAGTTCAGCACCGAAAATTTGCTTGAGTTCCAGAGCCGCGCGGGCAAAGGCCTCGTCCGGCGGCAGATTTTTCAAAGAGGTCATGACCTCCTGAATGTGTTCGTCAAAGCGGGGGGCGACCTCCCCGGCCGCAAAAGACGGTTTGGGCTGCGGACGAACCTCCGGCAAGCCGAGTTCTCTTTGCTCTTCCACCGGAAGTTCCAGCTTGAGAAATACGTCATCGGCGGTTTTTTCGGCGGTGATTCCCGGCGCCGGCGTCTCTGCGGCCGGCTCTCCGCCGGCGACGTCCCGCTCGTCCGGACGCCAGGGTGCGGGAGGCTCCTCCATGAAGAGCTTCACTTCGCCGGCCGCGGCGGCAGGCGCCGCTTCCTCAGGTTCGGCAAGATCCGTTTTTTCCACCCAGGTTTTGTACCGTTTAATGCTGTCTTGCAAAACCGTCTGCTTTTTCGCCTCGGTCATGCCTTCGGAAACCATCACGCTTTCCAGATTGTCGTAGACGAACAGGAGCAGATTGATCGACTCCTGGTTGGTCTGAACGCCCTTGACACGGATGTATCGGCCCAGAAAACGAAGAAGGCGCAGGAATCCCTGAATGATGCGGTTGCCGGTGTACAACAGGTACAGCTTGCCGACCTCGTCCTCCAGCTGTTCCAGAATGGCATCGTTGATTTCCCATTCGATGGACAGCATGATGCTTTTCATATCCTTGAGCGGGGAATGGAGGATGGAGGACGGGGCGGACGGCGGCTCCTTCATTTCCGGAGCGGCGCTTTCCTCCTCCGCCGCCTCAACCGCCGCGGCGAAGCTCTGTTCAGGCGTTTCCGCCTGGCTCCGGGCTTCGCTGCCCTTGTCGTCCTCGCCGAATATCGCCGAAAAACGTTTTTCAATTTCAGCGATGAAAGATGACTTATCCTCCGGCGGGATGAGATTCGGGGCGATGCCGGTTTTGCCGGCCGGCGCGTCGTTATCCGGCAACGCTGGAATGTCCTGTCTGATGTCGGCTGCGGCCGTCTGGGTCAAAGGAGTGTCTTTTTCTTTGATCGGCTGCGAGTCTTCGGCAAACAAACTGTCAAGACGGCTTTCCACTCCCTGAAGAAATGACGACTCTTCTTTCGTTTTCATGTTAGGGCTCCTGTTTCAGTTGCTTTTCCAGAGACGACATCGTGTAGTAAATGATCTTTTTAAGGGTCAGAATCACGTTGTGCCCTTCGACGGCACTGGCTTCAAATGCAGGAACTTTCAACTCTGCATTAATGTCGCTTTCGAGAGTTTCAACATCCAGGATCTCGATCCCCTGCTTGGCCAGATCTCTTTTGTTGTATTGAATCACCAGGGGAATTTCACGGATGCTCTTGTTGTACAGCGTGAGGTTTTCTTCCAGATTGCGAAAGGAGATGATGTTTTTGTTCCGGCGTTCCACGGCGGAATCCGCCACAAACACCACGCCGTCCACGCCTTTCAGAACCAGGCGCCGGGTCGAATTGTACTTGACCTGGCCGGGAACGGTGTACAACTGAATCTTGACGTCGTAGCCGCTGATTTTTCCCATATCGAAAGGGAAAAAATCAAAAAACAGGGTTCGGTCCCCCTGGGTTTTCACAGTTACCATTTCCGAATTCACCTGAAGCCGGCACTTGTCGTAAATGTATTCGAGATTGGTCGTCTTGCCGCATCGGCCTGGACCGTAATAAACGATTTTGGCCTGAATTACTTTATCCTTCAAATTAATAAACGCCAAACCTACCACCCCCTGACCGCCTTTTTACTTTCAGCAGGCATTGTTCCGGATCCGTCTATGCATCCGGGCTACATCGTCAACAGCTCGAGCAATTCCTCCACCACTTTGGACATCTTCAGCCTGAGAAATCCCAGGGAGATCTGATTATTGAAAATATTCACCAGCAGCAGTTCCTCATTGACTTTGCAGAAATAAATATTTTCTTTTTCACCTTTGTGGAACAGCAGAGAAAATTCGTCTTCCCCGACGATTCTGGCCATGCAACTCATTGCGCCGAAGTTGGCGGCGGCCAGCGCCGCCAGCGAGTAAAGATCGATGGTTTCGGTTCCGTTGTTGATCGAAGCGATCACGTTGCCGGCCGTGTCGATGAGCATTACACTCTGGACGCCGGAACCAATCAGATTTTGAGTTAAAGTATCATGGATTTTGTCGAGTTGCTTTTGGCCTAAAATCATATCCGTATTCCTTTTGTCCAGAAATTATAAACTCTTCAACCAAAAAACATGGATCTTCAACCCCACAGATAATTTCCCGCCCGACCGCTCGCCTTGACTGCATCTTCAACATAACTGGGACAACAAAAACGGGAATAGATTACACGTGTTGGGTCAATCCTTATTATATTTATGAATTTTTTTCAAGGATAGAACTTGCAATATCTTTCATCCTTTTGACAAGTTCTTCGGTATCTTTGATCTGTGTCGCCCGGTTGAGCGAAATCCCCGAGCGTGTGGCGAGCTCCATCCGGCCCTTGAGGCCCGACTGTTCCTGTACGATTTCAAATATGCGAACCAGTTTTTCTCCCATGATTCCTTCTCTCCCATGCCCCGTTAAGAAACAACGGCGTCTTCAAATGCGTTGATGATGGCCGGCAGAACAACGTTGAGCAAAAGCCCCAGCTTGACGAGCTTTTTATTCACGGTAATCGTCCACTGATAATCGCCGAACGGGATCACCAGAATCGCCATATTGCCCGCCACATCGATGTAATAGTACTGGCCCAGCTCCGCCGGATAGGTTTTCAGCGCGTTGCGGATCAATGCGGTGGCGTCGTTGAGCAGCGTCGCCTCGGCAATATTGGCCTGATCGGTGGCCACCAGCACCTGTCCGTCCTCGGTGGTGAGAATACATGAAGCGACAAATCCTTCTCCCAAATCTTTTTTCAGGATGTCCATGCACACGTTCAATTTCTGGATATTCATTCGGCCTCCTTTGACGACTTTTATCCAATATTCATTTCATCTCGTTGAAGGTCCTGATCACCTTCGGCATCACGACGTTGCGCAGCAGGCCCAGTGTGCACTTGACGTTGTCGAAGACGATGCACCACTGCTGCTCTCCGAAGAGCAGCAGGACCAGGGTCTGCTGGTTTTTCAAATCCAGAATCAGATGGTCTCCCAGCACGGCCTGCGTGTTTTCCCTAAACGCACTTTGTAAAAAATTCGTGAGCCCGGAAAACGCTTCCGCCGTTTCCGGGGCGGTGTGATAAGATGCCAGAACTTTTCCCTTGCCGACATCGACAATGCTGACCGCCGTCAGAGCATCTCCCATATCCTTGACCATGATGTTGAGGCAGGCGCTCAGTTTCTCGGAATCCGCGTGGTCAGCGACAACCTCCCGGTCTTCGGAATCCTCCGCGACTTCCGGGTCCGGTTGATTTTCGTCGTCACCCCCTTCATCGCGAAGCCTTGTGCTTTCCATTAAAAGCAGCATCAGGTTTTTATCGATTTTTCGGGTCAGGCCGGTGGTATTGAGAATCTGCTTGATGTTGAGGCGCACGTTTTCCCAGGAAATCATTTCCATCGCGGCCTTTTCTCCGCTCATGGCGCCGCTGACCGCGTCGTAAAGATCCCCCTCCACAAAGCAGAAATGCCCCCAGTGGTCGGCGTCAAGATAAACTTCCATCATGCACGTCTGCCGTTCCATGGCAATGACCTGCAGAAAACTCCCCACGGAAAGGCCGAACAGCGGCCAGCGCTGGAGTTCGTCCCGGCCCCCGGCATCCGTTGCGGATTGATTCTCCAAACCTTCATTGTCGATAATCAATTTGAAATCTTTTTTCACGTCTCCCCCTTACGTTTCCACTAAAAAAAAGCAAATGATTACGGCATGGTTTTCTTATAATACGCCTGATGATCAAACCGGGATGCCTGTTTTTCCGCGGCCCTCTCTTCGTCGGGTCGGGAAACGGCCTGGCCGGATGGAATCGCCAGGGCTTCGAAAATATTATCGGCGAGCGTATTGATATCCAGCGGTTTTTCCAGATAGCGGAAAGTGCCCATGCTGCCCACGATTTCTTCAATCTTGGGCGTCCCGAAGGCGGTCATGAGGATGACGGGGATTTTGGGATAATTTCTGTTCATATAAGCCAGCAATTCAAAACCATCCATTTTGGGCATGCTCAAATCCGTCAAGACCAAGTCGACCCGGATCAGCGACTTCAGAATTTTCACGGCATCGGCGCCGTTGGTCGCCGTGTGCAAATTGAAATATTTTTTGTAAATACTCAAACCTTCGGCAATCGTCAAGAGCAATGGTTCTTCATCATCGACAATCAACACTTCGCGCATGCGCCGGATCGTCTGCCCGCCGTCTTTTTCCTCGTCGGAAGCCCGTCGGCACGCGCCGCAAACATCCAGCCCGCTTAATCCATCCTTCATAATCCACCATCGTTTGGTTCGTTCATCTATACTGAAACCTGTTTATTAAAGTCAAGCAAAAGACATGCCCGGGAGGAAAAAGGCCAAATCCCTTTAACATCCGGGATTCACGGCCGAGCGGTCTTTGCCTTTTCCCGCAGTCAGGCAAGATGACCTGTTCATTTTGATCAGTTGGCGGATGAATGAGCACCCGGAAATGCCTGATCATTCATTAAAAAAACAATCATGAAAATTGTCTTGACAACAGGTTTCCCCATAAGTAATCTCAATCACTAAAAGTCTGACGGTTTATGCGCCGGCGGAGGCATATCCGGCTTGTGCCCGGCGCATTGGCTCAGATGTTGCAATCAATATTTTTGAATAATCACGAAAAGGAAAAAGCAGCGGCAAGACGATTGTGTTTGTGTTTGTATGGGCATCATCAAAAACCAGCATCCAGGAAGGGGAGCCATTGAATCATGAACTCAAGCAATAACTTAAAATCGGGACAAAAATCACTTTTTCTGCAATTGTTCATTCTGACGGTCGTCATTATCCTCGTCGCTTTTATCGGTTTATTGATTCAGAAATCATCAACAGGCACCATTTTTAACACGGGTTTTAAAAGTTATCAAACCAGCGCAAAGCTTCTAAAAGATCTCTCCGCCGTACATTCCAATTTGTACCGGATTAAAGGCATGGTCGCCTCGGGCCAGGATAAACAGGAAATCGCCAGGATTTCCGACCAGCAGATTGCCCTCATGACCGAGGACATCAATCTGGTGAAAAAAACGCTGGATACCGGCATCAGTTCCGAACAGCAGGAATTTTACAAAGGCATCCTGGCCAATCTGACGGAATATGAAAAAGCCGCCGTGCAGGTCATCCGGCTGGCACCGATGAACACGGGGTCCGCCTATCTGAGTTCGGCCAATGACAAAATGGAGGCCACAACTCAGCTTTTAAACCAGCTTTTGGAGCTGGAAAGCACCGCCGCGCAGAGCGCTTACGGAACAGCCAGCGTCGTCTTTTACATCGTCCTGGTCGCGCTGGTCGCGCTCTTGGTCGTGTCCTTTATTTTAATTCCTTCCTTCATTAAAAAAATGCTGACCGGCAGCGTCATCGAACCGCTGCAGGAAACGTCGGGTGTTCTGCGGGAATACGCCTCCGGCCGGTACAATCGATCGCTGACCTGGGAGGCCGACGACGCGATCGGGGAAGTGGTGGAATCCTTGAACGCACTGCGTTCGAAACTTTCGGCTGCCGGCGCCCCTTCCAAAGCCGCCGCCTCCGAAACGGCCCCGGCCCAGAAAGCCGCAGCACCCGAACCGGCGGCCGCGCGGTCGGACGACAAGGCCAAATCTCTGTCGGATATGATCAAAAAGGGACCGGAACAGGCCAAGGATGCGGACAAACTGGTCATCTCTTCCAAAAAAGCCATTGACAAACTACAGGATATATAGACCGTTCGGATCACGGGAAACGACTGTAATAACCTTATGAGGAGGAAAAAATGAGGCATCTTAAAAAATTATTATGTTTTGTCGCCGTGGCTTCCGCCATCTTATGGAGCGCCTCCGGTTTTGCGGCGGAAATCGTCATCGGCTTCTCCGGTCCGCTGAGCGGCCCGGCGGCCGAATACGGTCAGGACTGCGTCAACGGCGTCGACATGGCCATCAAGGAAATCAACGCTGCGGGAGGCGTCGCCGCCGACGGCCGGAAGTTCACCTTCCGCCTGGAAAGAATGGACGACAAGGCCAGTCCCGAACTGGCGATGGCCAACGCCCGTCAGCTGGTGGACAAAGGCGCGCTCGCCATCTTCGAACCCGTTTTCAGTTCCGCCGCTCCCATGCTCAGAATCAACGAAGAGGAATGCGGCGAGTTCATTCTTTTTGCCTACACATCATCGCCGAAAGCCGATACCACAAAGAACAACCTCCTGATCATCTCCGCGCCTGTGCTGACCGATTACGCCAAAGTTTATGCCAATTTCGCGTGGGAAAAAGGCTGGCGCAAAGCCGCCATGGTCGTCACCCTCGGCGCCTACGGAGATGAGTGGCGGCAGGTCTTCAGGTCCTACTGGGAAAGGCTCGGCGGAAAAATCACGGCCGACAAACCCGCCAACTATTACACCCGGACCGATTTCGTCGCTCCGCTGTCCGCCGCAATTGCCACCAAGCCGGACGTCATGCTGATCGGCGGCCCTTCCGGAACCACAGCGCTCGTGATCGCCCAGGCCCGCGAAATGGGCTTCAAGGGCGGCTTCTTAATCGTGGACCAGGCTAAAATGGACGCGATCGCCCAGATGCTGGACGGCACCAAATTTATGGAAAATTCCATTGGAACGGCCAACGCCTTATCCGTGCCCGTACCGATGCTCTCCTCTTTCGATAAGAGATACCGGGATACCTACAAGAGGATCAACGCCTGGGAAGCCATGTTGAATTATCAGGCCATGCTGGCTTTGGCAAAAGCCATCACCGCAGCGGGAACGCAGGACAATGTCTATGCCGTCCGCGCCGCTTTTCCGAAAGCGCTGCCGATGCTGGGAGACAAGTACCCCGCGGAGATGTTCGGCATTACGCCCGCCGGGCGGATCATCATGCCCGCCGTGCTGCAGTCCATTTCGGGAGGAAAATTCTCCAAGGCCGACGTTTATGTCTGGTGGACCAGGACGCCTGAAGAATTCGATCAGGTCAACAAAATCTCGAAAATCATGATTCCCAAGAAAATGCTGAAATAAAGACATCTGGAAAACAAAAAAACCGGACCGGCGAATAACGCCGGACCGGTTTTTTTGTTGCCAAATAAAGCCCGCCCTCCGGAACAATTTCCGGATTCAGGAAGAGGTCGTTGCGTCAGCGGTTGCTGAGGCAGACCCGGTGCACCTGCTTGACGTCTGTGAGTCCCTGAAACGCTTTTAAAATACCGTCCTGATAAAGCGTCAGCATGCCTTCGGACATGGCGATGTTGCGGATGACGTCGATGCTCTCCCGGCGTTCGATGGACCGTTTTTTGATCTCATCCGTGTTGATGAGCAACTCGTGGAGGCCGATCCGCCCCCGGTACCCCGTCCGGTCACAGGCGTCGCATCCTTTCGGACGGTACAGCACGAGATTCTTGGAATAGGGAATGTTCTGCTTGGCGAAAAATTCGGGGCCGTAACTTTCCACGATCCGGTTGTACTCCTCGGACGTTGGGTTGTAAGGTTCCTTGCATTTTTCGCACAGGGTCCTCACCAGGCGCTGCGCCAGAACACCCAGCAGCGAATCTGCGAAATTCAGCGGATCGATGCCCATGTCCAGAAGCCGGGAAATGGTCTCGGGAGCGCTGTTGGTGTGCAGGGTGCTTAAAACCAGATGCCCCGTGAGCGACGCCTCGACGCCGATCTTCGCCGTTTCGAAGTCGCGCATTTCACCCACCATGATCACGTCCGGATCGGCGCGGAGAAACGCGCGCATGGCGGCCGCGAAATCAAACCCGATTTTGGGCTGCACCTGCACCTGCCGCAGTCCCCGCTGGGTGATTTCGACAGGATCCTCGGCCGTCCAGATTTTCCGGTCCGGCGTGTTGATGTGATTCAGGACCGCGTGCAGGGTTGTGGTTTTTCCCGATCCCGTCGGGCCGACGCACAGAATCATCCCGTAGGGCTGCTCGCAGATTCGCAGCAGGTCGCGGTAGTTCCGCGGCGTCATTCTCATGGCCTCCAGAGGCAGGGTATCGCCCTTGGCCAAAATACGCATGACCACGTCTTCCACGTCGCCCTGCGTCGGCACCGTCACCACGCGCAGTTCGATTTCCCCCACGCCCGGTTTTTTCAGTTTGATTTTTCCGTCCTGGGGAATGCGCTTCACGGTGATGTCCAGATTGGACATGATTTTGATCCGGGAAATGATCGCGGAGCGATAGCTGTAGGGGAGCGTCTGATAAGGGATGCACTCGCCGTCGATCCGGTAGCGCACCAGGACGTTTTTATCGATGATGTCCGGTTCGATGTGAATATCCGAAGCCCGGCGGACGAACGCGTCATTGATGATTTTGTTGACGAGCTGGATGATGGCGCTGTCGGAATCCCGAATCGCCTCTTCACTCTCATCGTCCTGCGCACTGTCGATGTTGTCGAGCCGCCCCAGAAGATCGGTAAAGGTGGCCTCCTCGCTGGTTTCCCGGAAAAAATATTCGATGTACTTCAAAATGTCGTCCTTCAGGGCGACATCGTACTTGATGGTTTTCGATTTGAGCAGGTTCTCGATGGCGTCGCGCTTGAGAATGTTTTGCGGATCGTCCACGATGACGCGAATCGTCTTGTCGTTTCTTTCAAAGGGAACCCAGATTTCCCGGTTCAGATAATCCTTTTTCAGATTCTTGAGCAGGTCGCCCGGAATCGGCGTATTGGGATCGAATGAGACAAAGCGGCATTGGTAAAAATATTCCAGCGATTGACCGATGTCGCTCTTTTTGATGCTGTACTTCTTCATCAGAACGCTTTCCATCGGCTCCTTGGAATTGCGCGCTTCCTCCCGGGCCGCGTTGAGCTCTTCTTCCGAAATCAAGTCATTGTTGACCAGATAACTGAACTTGGATTTTTTCGCTTTCGGATCTATCCGCTGCTGATTATAGAGGGCGATGCCCAGCACTTCGGCAATCTCCTGCAGCAAAACCGGTTCTTCGTCCAGAAACTGTCCGCTTGGATCTTTTGTATTGATGACTTCCAGGGCGCCCATGATTTCGCCGCCGTAAATGATCGGCATGGCCATGACCTGTTTGACCGTGAGGCCGAACCGTGCATCCACGTTGGAATCAAGCAGAAGGTCCGAATATTTGTTGATCTGCAGGTTATTGCTGAAATCGGTGATTTTGACCATTTTCCCCGTGTTGGCGACATAGCCGGGAATCGTGTGGTTGCTGACGGCCGTTTTTCTCTCCTTGGTCTGGTCGCCGGAAACGACAAATGTGAAAATCTCCTTTTTATCCTTGCCGGACACGACATAAATGTGCGCCGCTTCGACGTTGAACAAGGCAATCATCTTGGGCCGGGCGTCGAGAACGATCTGCTTGATGCTGGGCGCGGCATTGATGGAGTTGGTGATTTCCTGCAATCCTTTTTGCAGACGGAGAATCTCCTGCAACTCGACTAGTTCACTGTTGTCACTCATGGTCAAAGATCCTTTGTTTGCAGACACTGGAAAAGACACAACCAGATCGGAAATTTGCTCGATATGTAAAGGCCGGGCACCGGGGGGCTTCTCCATCATGACGTCTTTCCGTGTTACGTCCATAACGTTCAACCTCTCTGCAATTCCGGAATACCGCTGGAATTATTGAATTTCAATAACATAAAGTACTGGTTGAGAAAATAATCACAGGCGGCGCAATGAGTCAAGCCTATTTTTTTTAAGAAAGATTCTGCGACGGATGCAGTTGAAGCGCGAAAAAAATCTGGAGCCGATGACCAGATTCGAACTGGTGACCTACTGATTACGAATCAGTTGCTCTACCGGCTGAGCTACATCGGCGTCCGCAGAAGAGATGACGTTCTTATATTAAGGTGTTGTCCTTGTCAACCTCAATCTGTATCCCCGCATTCCGGCCGCTTTTCCTTTAAGGATTGACTTTGCCCTCATTTTCCTTTAGCTTTCGTCCCTGAAAACGAAAACGATGGGACCGCGAATGATACTTTTTCTTTTAACCTTTTTGTGCCTTTACGGGGGCATCAACTTTTATTTCTTTTGCCGCGCCCGCAGCGTTCTCCATTTTTCCGGCGCCGTTTCGGGTCTGCTTCTGGTCTGCCTGATTCTGCTGATCCTGGCGCCGATCATCGTCCGCACACTGGAATCCCTGCACTACGAACACGCGGCGCGGGCCCTGGCCTGCGTGGGCTACATCTGGATGGCGTTTGTTTTCATCTTTTTCTTCGCGAGCGTCGCGCTGGAAATCCTCCGCGTTCTGCACAAGCTGATTTTTCCGGCCGCTCCGACGCTGACGCTCAAGGCCGCCACATTCGGCCTGTCCGTATTCCTGGCCGCCGGCCTGGTGATATATGGTTATTTTGACGCCCAGCGCATCCGCGTCAAGAACCTGCGCCTGGAGACGGATCAGACACTGCCCGGCAACGGACAACTGCGCATCGTTCAGATCTCCGACGTGCACGTGGGCATCATTCTCCGCAACAGCCGGCTCGATCCGCTTCTGGAACGGATCCGGGAAACACGGCCCGACATGCTCGTTTCGACGGGCGACCTCCTGGACGGCGAGCTCGACAATATCATGGAGGACGCCAGGCGCTTTGCCGCCATTTCCGCGCCGGCCGGCAAGTTTGCCGTGCTGGGCAATCATGAATATTACGCAGGGCTGGGGCGTTCCATCGAATTCACCCGGGAGGCGGGTTTTGTGCTGCTGCGGGATGAAGCGGTCCGGGCTGCGGGCATCACCCTCTTCGGCGAAGACGACATTACCGGCCGCAAGCCCGGCGCCACGCCCAGAAGCGCGGCCTTCGCCAAGGCCCTGGCCGACGGTCCGGAGGGCTTCGTCCTGCTTTTAAAACACCAGCCTTATGTCGATCCCGCCGCGCGGTTCACCTTGCAGCTCTCCGGGCACACGCACGGCGGCCAGTTGTTTCCCTTCGGCCTTGTCACCCGCCTGTATTTTCCGCGCAACTACGGCTTTCATGAACTGGCGTCGGGCAAAAGCCTGTACATCAGCCGCGGGGCCGGCACCTGGGGACCGCCGGTGCGCATTTTCGCGCCGCCGGAAATCACCGTGATCGACCTCGTCGGCCCAAAACCGTGAGGTATCATCCGGCGCAGCGCTGCTTCTTGTAATAAAAGGAAGACGAAAGCGAGGCGCGGTCTTCAGCACGGGACCGCGCCTGGATGAATTATCCCTGAAGGGTGTTAACTTTTTTGGTCAAACGGGAAATCTTGCGGGACGCGTTTTTCTTGTGGATCAGGCCTTTGGCTGCCGCCCGGGCCAGCGCGGGAGCGGTCGCCTTCAGCGCTGCCGCCGATTTCTCTTTGTCCTTGATTTCCACCGCTTCCAAAACCGATTTGACCTTGGTTTTGATGGCGGATTTGGCGGCTATATTGCGCCCCCGGCGCGCTTTGCTCTGACGATCGCGTTTTTCTGCTGATTTATGATTTGCCAAACGATTTTCCTCCCCTGCATCAATTATTTAAGGTCAGGCTGTTTAACGCAATTATTTCAGGCTGTCAAGCGCAATTTACGCCGCAGCAAAGCGCATCCGGCCTTCGAATCCGCCCCGGACCACCCGCAAAAGCCGTTTTGCAGCAAAACCACCGCAGAGGTCCGCCGGATATCCTTGACATCCCAAACAGCTTTTACTATATTTCCCGCCCCGCATGACGCTTTGTTCCGGCCCGAGCCGGTTTATGCGGCAGGAACAACAGATCCGCGCAAATAAATCCGGAGAAGCACGAGAGGCAGGCCGATGAAGATAGGAACCGTTCGAGAATTGAAAAACCACGAATACCGGGTCGGATTGACGCCGGACAACGTTATGGCTTACGTCAAAAAAGGGCATCAGGTGTTTGTTCAGTCGGGAGCAGGAGAGATGGCCAGCTTTTCCGACGACGAATACCGCTTGTGCGGGGCGGTGATTATCCCGACGGCCGCCGACGTGTGGGCCAAATGCGACATGATGGTGAAAGTCAAGGAGCCGCTGGAAGAAGAATATCCGTATCTTCGTCCCGGCCTTATCCTGTTTACCTATCTGCACCTTGCGCCCAACCGCCGGTTGGCCGACGCCCTCTTTTCGTCCGGTGTGAAGGCGGTCGCCTATGAGACGATTGAAGGCAGAACGGGAAGCCTTCCCTGCCTGCGCCCGATGAGCGAAATCGCGGGCCGGCTCAGCATTCAGGAGGGCGCCAAGTACCTGGAGCGTCCGTTCGGCGGCCGGGGGATTCTACTGGGCGGCGTGCCGGGCGTCGAACGCGGAAAAGTCGTCATCGTCGGCGGAGGCATTGCCGGAACCTATGCCGCCAAAGCGGCCGTCGGCATGGGCGCGCAGGTAACCCTGCTGGACATCAGCCTGACGAGGCTGGTGTACCTCGACGATATCTTCGGCACCTCCATCACGACGCTTTTCAGCTCCGAGACGAATATTGCCCGGAGCCTGGCGGAAGCCGATCTGGTCATTGGTGCGGTTTTGATTCCGGGAGCGACCACTCCCAAACTGATCCGGCAGAATCATCTGAAAATTATGAAGCAGGGCGCCGTGATTGTCGATATCGCCATCGACCAGGGAGGATGCTGCGAGACGTCCCGGCAAACCACCCATGACGATCCCGTGTTCATCCTGGACGGCATCGTGCATTACTGCGTGGGAAACATGCCTGGCGCGGTCCCCAGAACATCCACCGTCGCGCTGGCGAATACCACCCTGCCCTATGGATTGATGATCGCCGAAACGGGGCTGGAAAAAGCGTGCGAGTTCAACGAGGGACTTGCCAAAGGCGTCAATATCTATTCAGGAACATGCGCCAACAAGAACGTGGCGGACAGTCTGGGCATGCCCTATACGCCCGTCCATGAAGCCATGTCCTATCCGTTGTCTTGCGCTTCAGCCGTCTGACCGGCGCCGCGCGTCATTCGCCGTGGAGGAGACATGCGCGTCCTTTTCATTTCCGCCAATACGGAAAAGATCAATCTCCTGCCCATGCCGCTGGGCCTGGCTTACGTGGCTGCCGCCGTGCAAAACCAGGGGCACGACGTCCGGGTGCTGGATCTGATGGCGCAGCCGGATTCGCGCTTGCCCATCCGCGACATGGTGCAATCCTTTCGCCCCGACGTAATCGGCATTTCCGTAAGAAATATCGACGACCAGAATATGACCGCCCCCCGATTCCTGCTTGATGCGGTCCGGGATGTCGTGCTTTATTGCCGCAGCGTGTCGGACGCCGTCCTTGTTCTGGGCGGCGCGGGCTTCAGCATCTTTCCCGACGCGGCCCTCAGCTATCTGGAGGCGGATATGGGCATCGAGGGCGAGGGGGAAGAGGCCTTTCCGGAACTGCTGGACAGGCTCACGCGGCGCGCCGATCTCGCGGGCATGCCCGGCCTGCATCTGAAAGGCCGCGGCCTGCAGGGAAGACGCGTTTTCATCCGCAATCTCGACGCGCTGGCCGTCACCGGCGTCGAGCGCTTTTTATCCGCCTACAGCGGCGAACTCTGGATTCCCTTCCAGACGAGGCGCGGCTGCCCCATGGAGTGCAGCTATTGCTCCACCGCCGTGATCGAAGGACAAATCATCCGGAAACGTTCTCCGGAAGCGGCGCTGCAGGAAATGAAAGCCTTTGCAGCAGCGGGCTTTGACCGGTTTTATTTTGTCGATAATACTTTCAATCTGCCGCCGTCCTACGCCAAGGAACTCTGCCGGCTCATGATCCGGGAGGGGTTGCCTATCGCCTGGCGCTGCATTCTCTATCCGGGAAAGGTTGACGAAGAGCTGGTCGCCCTCATGGCCGGCGCGGGTTGCCGGGAGGTGAGCCTCGGCTTTGAAAGCGGCTGTGAACGGATTCTCAAAAACATGAACAAGCGGTTCAATCCCGAACAGGTCCGAAAAGCGTCGCATCTTCTGGCCCAATACGCTATCCGGCAAATGGGCTTTCTGATGCTGGGCGGCCCCGGTGAAACCCGGGAATCGGTCCGGGAGAGCCTGGCCTTCGCCGATTCCCTTCCGCTGGATTCCGTGAAGGTGTCCCGGGGCATCCGCATTTATCCGCATACGCTCCTGGCAAAAATAGCCGAGGCGGAAGGCAGAATTCCGGTGGGCGCCGACCTTCTGGCACCGGCGTTTTACATGGTTTCGGAAATCGCGTCCTGGCTTACGGAAACGGTAACGAACTGGACGGCCGGACGGCCTCACTGGATAACCTGAGCCGGCACGGCGCGTTTTTCACTGAACAGCTCCGCACAAAAAAAAGAATCAGGCAGACCCGACGGGCGGCTGCCTGATTCTTGAACGATTTACGGCATTAATCTTCGAAGTACTCGTTTTTCATTGTCACGGTCAGGCCGTCGCCGTGGAGCAGGCGGTCGGACAGGCCCTGAATCTTGGGCAGTTCATAGCCGAAGAAATAACGGAACGCGGCAAGCTTGCCCTGGTAGAAATTCGCATCGGCTTCTCCGGGCCCATGGGCCAGCGCTTTTTGGGCCACCGTGGCCTGACGCAGCCACTGCCAGGCGATCGCGATGATACCGAAGAATTCCAGATAAACCGTCGCGTCGGCCAGGAACATTTCCGGGCCCTGCTTGGCGGCGATGCCGAACTGATGCGCCGTCACTTTTTCCAAAAGCGCAACGGCTTCGGTCAGTTTATCGGCAAACGGCTTCAATTCCGCGTCGCCCTGGGCGTCTGCAACGGCCTTGCGCACTTCCGCCAGATACAGCTGGGCGGCCTTGCCTTTCTTCATCATCATCTTGCGGCCCAGGAGATCCATGCCCTGGATGCCCGTCGTGCCTTCATGAATCGGGTGAATGCGCACGTCGCGGTACAGCTGTTCGAGGGGAAACTCCTCGCAGAAGCCGTAACCGCCGAGAATCTGCAGACCCGTAGAGCAGGACAGGATGCCCATTTCCGACGGATACGTTTTGGCGACCGGCGTCAGCAGTTCCAGAAGCAGGTTGTAGTTCTCGCGCTCTTCGCCTTCGGTGACATGCTCCAGATCTTCGTAGATGCCGCACTGGAACAGGAGCGCCAGCGACCCTTCCACGACGGCTTTCTGGAACAGGAGCATGCGCCGGATATCCGCGTGCTCGATGATCGGAATCTGCGGCGACAGCGGATCCTTGGAGGTCAGCTTCCGTCCCTGCGGTCTTTCTTTGGCGTATTCCAGGGACGCGTAGTAGGCGGCGGAAGAAATGGCGGTTGCTCCCAGCCCCACGTCGATGCGGGCGCCGTTCATCATCTGGAACATGTAGCCCAGGCCCTTGTTGGCCTCGCCGACCAGCCAGCCGCGGCAGTCGTCGTTTTCGCCGAAGGCGAGCTGGGTGATGGGGGCTCCCCGATAGCCCAGTTTATGGTAAATGCCCGCGCAATTAACGTCGTTGGGCTCGAGCGATCCGTCTTCCTTGATGCGCTTCTTCGGAATGATGAACAGCGAAATGCCTTTGATGCCGGGAGGCGCGTCTTTAATCCGGACCAGCGCCAGGTGAATCACGTTATCGCATCCGTCATGGTCGCCGGCGGAGATGAACAGCTTCTGGCCCTTTATTTTGTAATAGCCCTCGTCCGTCGGCGTCGCCGTGGTGGTGAGGTCGGTAAGCGAAGAGCCGGCCTGCGGCTCGGTCAGCGCCATGGTGCCCTGCCATTCGCCCGCGATCATTTTGGGCAGATAGGTGTCCTTCATCTCCTGCGTGCCGAAGGATACGATGAGCCCCGCCGCGCCGTGCGTCAAACCGTGATAAACGGAAGCGGAGTAGTTGGCCGAGCCGAAAATCGCTGTCGGCAGCATGATCCCGACGGTAAAAGGCAGCTGCTGACCGCCCAGGTCGTAGGGAAAGCTCGAGGCGATCCAGCCGCCGTCTCCCGCCGCGCGCATGATTTCGCGAACCTTGGGGTGAACCTTGACTTCGCCGTTCACGTATTCGGGCGCCTTGCGGTCCATTTCTTCGAAAAGCGGTTTGAAAAGGTCTTTGCTCATTCGCATCGCCGTATCCATGAGCATGTCGAAGACTTCCTTGCTGTGATCGGCAAAATAGGGGTACTTAAGCAATGATTCAATATCGTTCAACTCATACAACAAAAACTTCAAATTCCGTTCGCTGATAAACTTTTCGGCCATATGTTTTCCTCTTTCCTGACGTCGCGGCATGCCGCGATATTCTGTTGTAAGCTCCTTAACAAAAATGCCGCCAGGCTTTTTTGAACCTGGCGGCATTCAAAATCCACATTAGCGCTCTGGCAAGCGCTTATACAAGCTTCCGACGAAAGCCTAGACCATCAGATTTTCAACGACACAGGCCACGCCCAAACCGCCGCCGCAGCAGGAGCTGAAGCAGCCGTACTTACCGCCCTTGTCCATCAGCTGGCGCATGGTGAAGATGCAGATGCGCGCGCCGGAAGCGCCGTTGGGATGACCGTAGCTGATGGCGCCGCCGTTGGGATTCCACTTTTCCCAGTCGACTTTGTCGCCCGTCTGTTTTTCCAGTTCGGCGGCCACCGCCAGGTTCTGCACGGCAAAGGCCTCGTTGCATTCCATGACGTCCATCTGGCTCATCTTCAGGCCGGCCATTTTCAGCGCTTTGGGAACCGCATAAGCCGGAGCGATGCCCATGATCTTGGGATCGACGCCGTGATCGCCGCCGCCCAGCCATTTGGCCCAGGGCTTGTAACCCAGCTGTTCGGCTTTTTCCTTGGTCATCATCAGCACGAAAGCCGCGCCGTCGTTACGGCCGGACGCGTTGCCGGCGGTGACGGTTCCTTCTTTGATGAACGCGGGGGGCAGTTTGGCCAGGCCTTCCATCGTCGTTTCAGCGCGGGGGAATTCGTCGACTTTGAATTCCAGCGGAGGTTTCTTTCCCTGCGGAACCGTGACCGGCACGATATCGCGCGCGCAGAAGCCGGATTCGATCGCATTCTTGGTTCTCATCTGGCTGCGGTAAGCGAATTCATCCTGCGCCTGGCGCGAAATGTTGTACATTTTCTGAAGCGCCTCCGCCGTCAGGCCCATATTCATCGTGGCCGCGTCGCGGGAGGGGGCCAGCGACAGCATCACCGGCAGCGGCGGAATCATGCGGAAGGGAGGTGTGTTCATCGGAAAACGGGCCGGAGCGCTGCTGTAGGATTCATAGCCGCCGGCGATGATGACGTCGGCCTGACCGGCCAGAATCTTCCAGGCGGCGTGGTTGATCGAATCGATCGCCGAACCGCACTGCATTTCAATGTAAGACGCCGAGGTGGTCTCGGGCAGGCCGGCCGCCAGAGTGGGCCAGCGGGCGCCGTTGATTGCCGTGCAGGGTCCGATGGCCGAACCCATGAAGCAGCAGTCCACCACACCGCCTTTTTCCAGAATCTTCGATCTTTCTACAAGGCCTTTAATACACATGCCGGCCATTTCTTCGCCCAGAATACCGCTCAGGGTCTTCCCCAGGGTTCCAAACGCTGTTCTCATACCGTCTACGAATACTACTTCTCTGCTCATAAATCCTCCTGTATATTTTTTGTTTTTTAACGATGAAATCGTTTTTGACCTTGCTTAAAGACCTACACCATCCAACGATGCATCTTAAAACCCAGTCAGGCGTTATCATACCTGCCATAAGGCGTCAAGCAACTTATCGATGCCGTTTTAAGGATTTCCGTCCCCTCAAATCCTCTTGAACAATTGGGTGGAGACAGTTAATGTTTTTTCACGACGAACCGATGATACACACAGAAGTCAAGGATTGTTCATCAATTTGTTTAAGGAGGATAAGCTTATGAAAAAATTTAAATTCTTTGGAATGCTGTTGATTCTTCTCGCCGTCTGCGCCGTCGGAACGGATGCCGGCGCCTGCTCCGTCTTCAGCGTCGCGGCGAAGGACGGAACGCTCATCAGCGGCCGGACTATGGAATTCGGCCACGACATGGGCTATGCGATGATCGTTGTTCCCCGCAATAAAAGCTTCACGAGCCCGGCCCCCGCGGGAATTTCCGGCCTGCAGTGGCGGACGAAATACGGCTACGTCGCGAACAACGTGCTGGGCAAGGAAGACGGCATCAGCGACGGCCTCAACGAGGCAGGGCTGTCTTTCAGCCTCCTGTGGTACGACGGCGACATGCAGTGGCAGACCGTCGCTCCGAAGGATAAGGCGCCGGCGCTCGCCAACATCGTTTTCGGCTCCTGGGTTCTGGGCAGTTTCGGCACCGTCCGGGAAGCCGTCCAGGCGATCGCCAAAGTCAGAGTTTTCGGCCACAAAAATCCGGAACTGGGCGGCGCGGTCCTGCCCGGCCACTTCATTCTGCATGACGCAAAAGGCGATTGCGCCGTTATCGAGTACGAGCAGGGAGAGGTCCGCATCTACGACAATCCCCTGGGCATCATGACCAACGCCCCCAATTTCCCCTGGATGCTTACAAATTTGCGCAATTACGTCGGCATGTCCAACGACCAGATTCCTCCTTCTGCGTTCGGCGGAAAAATCTACGCCTCAACCGGACACGGCGCCGGCATGTTCGGCCTGCCGGGCGACCTCACTCCGCCGTCGCGTTTTGTCCGCATGGCCGTCACCCTGAAGTTCGCCGATCAGGCGGAAAACGCCGAAGGTCTGCTCAATCTCGCCCAGCATGTCATCAGTTCGCTGCACATCGTCCGCGGCATGGCGGTGGACCGGGACAAGAGCGGCAAGATCACGGCCAGTGAAACCACCCAGTGGTCGGCCTTCCGCGACCTGACCAACCGCGTCTACTATTATCGCACCTACGATAATTTCAATCTGCGTAAAATCGATTTGAAAAAGCTGAATTTCGACGCAGACAAGGTCAAAACCATCGCCATGTTCGCCGACAAGGAACTCGTGATCGATATCACGGACAGGGCCAAATAAGCCGGCGGCGCCGGCGGCAGAGCTGCCCGTCCGCGGAGGCAGCATTGCCGCCGGCCACGGCGTCGTCCGGAGTTACGCGGGGGCAAACAAGAGCGCCGGCCGTTTTCAGCTAAAGCGCAAAGAAGCGGCCCTGTTCATCACCGGTGATTGCTCCCTGCGTCATCAGCCGGTCGAGGTGCTTCACGATCATGGCCTTTTCCCAGTACACGACCAGAATCGAGGGATGCGCGGGATAGATAAGTTTGCGGGCTGCCAGCTCATCGAGGGTGGTCGGGCTTTCCTGAAGCGCGGCAAGAATCCTGTCGTCGCGCTGATAAATCCGTTCCCGGTACTCGGCAAACACGCCGGGAATGAAGGGCGCGGACAAAACCTCCTTGTTGTGCCCCGAAACGACCCGGTCCGGTTTCAGCGCAAGGATTCGGTCGATGGACGCGATGAACGCAACGACCGGCGTGGCGCCGTCTCCGTACCAGGGCCCGACTTTGGTCAGACAGATGTCGCCGCAGAAGAGGAGGCCTTCGTCCGGAAAAAAGAAGGTCAGGTGGCCCGTTGTATGACCCGGCATGTGCAGCACCTGAATTTTCGTCCGGCCGGCGTCGATCACGTCTCCCTCGTCGATGGTGCCGTCGATGCACCATCGGCCTAAAAAAGCGGGATTCGCCGCGCCCATGAGCGCCAGGATCTGGTCCAGATCCTCCGGGATGTACTTCTTCCAGTTTTCGATGGACCCGATCTTCGCATGGTCCTTGAAGTTTTCCTTCTCCAGGGGATGCGTGACGATCCGGGCATTGACAAACAGGCTGTTGTCCCACACGTGGTCGATGTGACAGTGGGAATTGATCATCACGTCCACGCTTGGGGGCCTTGCCTCTTCCAGAATCTTTCCCGCGCCGCTGTCGATCATGATCCCCGTACCCTGACGGCCGAATCAGCGCGATCACGCTTTTTTTCTGATGCCCGCGTATCGCACCAGCGCGTGCATGGCGCGGGCCGCTTCTTCCGGCGTATCGCAGACCGGAATGCCCGCCCCCCGCAGGATCTCGATGACCATGTCGTAGGCCACCTTGCGAAACCGCGTCGTGATGATGGGCTTGCCGTATTTCGCGGGCAGAGATGCGAAATAATCCGCGCCGTCAATGGCCTTCCGGGTCATGTCGAGCAGCGGCCTGGGCAGGCCGGAAAAACCGAACATGTCGCTCCAGGCCGCGGGATTGATCGGAACGTTGGAGATCACGCCGTCGATGTAATCGCAGCGCAACAGCTTTTCCACAACCGCCGCTTCTTCCAGGCCGGTGCGGGAGCTTCCCGCAAAATCCACGGGATTGTTCGGTCGGGGCGCGTGCGGCGGCAGGCCTTCCATCAGGCTCCGGACCGTGTCGGCGTCCAGTTCGGGCACTTCCAGCCCCAGCGCGGCGCAGGCATCGGCCGTCACCACGCCCTGTCCACCGCTTCCCAGAATGGCAACCCGCCGGCCGGGAGGAAGAGGCTGGCTGGCCAGGACCTCCGCCACATCGAAAGCGTGCAGCGTTTCTTGTACGCGAATCAGGCCCGCCTGCCGGCAGGCCGCGTCAAAGATCTCGTCGGAGCCGGCCAGAGAGGCTGTATGCGACTGCGTGGCCTTGCTCCCCGCCGCCGTGCGGCCGGCCTTGTAAATGATGATGGGTTTTTTCTTCACCACCTCCCGGGCCAGATTCATAAACCGCTCGCCGTCCTTGAACCCTTCGATGTAAAACACCAGAACCTTCGTCTCTTCATCGGAAGCCAGGTATTCCAGGTAATCCGCCGCCGTCAGATCCGCCTGATTGCCGATGCTGATGAACTTGCTCAAGCCGTATCCCTTGGCGCCGGCGATTTCCGAAAGAGAGACGCCGAATGTTCCGCTTTGGGAAACAAAGGCAATGGGACCCGCCAGGGGCGCCTTATCGAAAGACAGGCAGAGCAGACCCGCCCGGCTCCAGATGCCCATGCAGTTGGGTCCCACGAAACGGATGCCCCCTTTCCGGGCGGCCCCGACCACTTTATCCTCCAGGATTTTTCCTTCCGGTCCGATCTCGGCAAATCCGGCGGTGATCAGAACGACGCCCCGAACGCCCTTTTCCGCGCACTCCTTCATGACGCCCGGAACCTGCCGCGCCGGAACCGTGATGACGGCAAGGTCGACGGCTTCCGGAATATCCAGAACGCTTTTATACCCGGGAAAATGGCCGATCGCCTCTCCCGTGCGGTTGACGGGGTAAATCGCCCCGCGATAGCCGGTGCGCGCCGGACGGTTCATCATCCGAAATCCCCACTTGGCATGGCTTTGTGACGCTCCGATCACCGCGATCGATCTGGGTTTGAAAATGGGATCCAACTGTTCGACGATGGTTTTCACGTGAGATGCGCCTCCTTCTTTACACTGCTGTCGCCGGTCTGACGCCTACGATAGACGTTTCTCCCCTCCGAGTCAAATGAAGTCTTTTGCGAAGCGCGCCGCATCAAGGCATGCGCCTGTCTCGTTAAGCCGGCGGGTCTCCGGCCGGTCCGCGGCAAAAAAGAAAGGCGGAACCCGTCCGCCTTTCCGTCCGGATAACGTTTCGCTTATTTCACCTGGCCCGCCTGGAAGATCGTGTGCTCTTCAATGGCAACATAGCCGTTTCTGTCCTTGTCGATTTCCTTGAATCGCCGGGACATGGCCGCCAGAAATTCTTCCGTGGTGATCTTGCCGTCATGATTGGAGTCGATGTCGAAGAAGTTGGCCTGCCAGAAAACGATGCACTCATCGTCGCCGATCTGACCGTTCTTGTCGGCATCCAGCTTTCTGGGCTTTTTCGACGCCTTGACTTTATCGGGAACCGTCGCCTTGGGGCCGCACCAGAAGGCGAGATATTCCTTGGCGACAAGCTTTCCGTCCTTGTCCGCATCCATGTCGCCGAAAAATTCCTTGGTCGCGGCGGCAAACTCGGCCGCCGTCACTTTGCCGTCATGATCCGCATCGATGTCCTTGAAGCGCCCCTGCCAGAAAGCCGCGTGCTCCGCGACCGTCACGAGAGCATCGCCGTTGGCGTCCATCTGCGAGTAAACCGTCCGCCCCATCGCCGGAATCCTGGCCGGCGGGGCCGCCAGCGCCGCCGCTGCCAGCAGCAATACCGCTACCACAACAAATCCTGTTACTTTTTTCATCTGCATCCTCCTTAATGCGATAATTCGTCCGCAGGCATTCACACCTGCCGTCGACGTTTAAATTAAACCCGGGGGTTCCGCAGTGCGGCAGCCGATCCGGCAATCGAACCGTCCGCGCGTTCAGCCGCGGAACACGGCGTGCACGATTTCCAGCCGTTGCGAGGCCTGGGCGCGGCTCAAAGCTTCCCGCACGGCGCTCGGATCGGCGGGCGTGTCGATGCGGCGGACAAAGGACGTCCAGCCGCCCAGCACCCGCTCCAGCAGACCTTCGGGAACAGGCTGGCCGCCGGTGGCCATCGCGCGGCCGTTGTCCAGAATCAGCACTTTCAGGGGAATCCGGCGCGCGTGTGCCTCGATCAATCCCAGATGGCCGGCGGCCAGAAATGCGTAATCCCCCGTCACCGCCCAGACCCGCTTTGGGCCGCCCAGAAAAGCGCCGATCGCGAGCGGCAGACTGCCGCCGTAGTAGCTGCACGCATCCACGCAGGCAAAAGGCGGAAAGGCAAACAGAGAGGAAAGCCCCGTATCGCCGCCGACAAAATCAATCTGCGGGCGCAGCGCCTGAAAGATCTCAAAAACGGGGACAAACTGCGCCGCCGCCTGCCGCCAGAGGGCAGGCAGGCCCTGCGGAACCGGCGGCAAAACGGGTTCGGAAATGCTTCGCCAGTCTTTGCCGGCCAGTTTTGCCTCCAGCACACGGCGCTGATAGGGCGCCAGCGGCGGACACAGCACATGGCGCAGCGCGTCGCGGCTGTACCGGCGGCTGACCGGCGGCAGGGTTTTGCCCAAAACGGGCGCCTCGCGGGAAAGCTCGCGCGAATCGACGAAAAGAACCACGGGAACGGTCAGTTTCTCGGACCACAAAAAGCATTCCAGCACGTCGTCGTAAATCGTCTCGCGGCCCGCCCTCTTGAACGGAATGCCCGTGCCGCGCAGGAAATCCTGAAGCGGAAAGATATTGTCGGAATGCGCGCCTTCCGGGTCGTCAAGCGCCACCGTGACAAAGCCCCCCGTCGTGCCGAGGGTCAGGGAATCGATGACGCTGTTGGCCGCTTTGGCCAGGCCGTGGGATTTCAGCACGGCGGCCGCGCGCGCGCCCGAAAGCGCCGCGCCGTGGGCGACGGTGTAGGCGGTCTCTTCGTTGAAGGAATAGACGGGCTTGGTTCCCGCCAGCTCGTTTACCGCGTCGAAAACAGCCACCGCGCCGGTGGCCGGCACATGCGTGACGACGCGGGCACCCGCGTCCCTAAGCGCCAGCGCCGCGGCCCGATCGGCCCGCATCGTCCGCACAGAATCGCCGGCGGACAACGACGGACGGACGGCATCGGACAGCAGCAAACCGGCAACGGCAAGCGATCCCAGTTTGAGAAATTCCCGGCGGGTCCGGTTGAAGTAGACCAGATCGGTTCCGAAATCGGGGAAATCCTTTTCCTGCGGCATTACAAGCCTCCCTTTGCCGGCGGCGCGGCTGTCGCACGTCCGCCGCGGCTTTTTCAGATCCGGCGTTTCACTTGCCGGCTTTTTCCGTAATCATGCGGACGGCTTTTTCCAGCGCCCGGTTGAATTCCTCCGGCCGGTTCAGCATCAGAAAATGATCCGCTTTCGGAAGGATGATGGCGTCAAAGGAGAGCATATGCCGCCGGTTGGCTTCCGCATTGACGGGCCACGCATCGCCGTTGACGCAAACCACCGGCACGCGGACCTCTTCGAATATTTTCGCCGCCTCGCCGGTGATGTACTGCCGCATCATCTCCTCCATGGCGCTAAGCCCCACGGCCCGCGGCCCGGCCGCCATGTCGGAAAGAATCCACTCGCGAAGCTTCGGGTCGCCGTCGGGCGCCAGCATCGGTTGGACAAACTGCCTTGTCCCTTCAGGAAAGTTTTTTCGCAGCGGTGCGATCATCTTTTGAAATGCCCGGCGGGTCAGCGGATATTCGATGTTTTCCAGCGTATCGACGCCGATGAGGCCCACCACCCGCCCCGGCAGAAGCCGGGCTGCCTCGGCAATCACGGAGCCGCCCATCGAATGGCCGACGAGAACGATTTTTTTGCCGCCCGCCGCTTCGGCGACCGCGCGGACGTCTTCGCCGAAGGACCGCATGGTATAGCGCCGGCGCGCCATTCCCGAATGGCCGTGGCCGGCCAGATCCAGAAGGACGACGCGATGGTTCCGGGAAAAATAGGGCGTCTGCTCCCGCCAGTAGCGCGCATCGCAGCTCCAGCCGTGGACAAAAATCAGCGTCGGTTCTCCCTCACCGGACACCTCGCAGGAAATCGGCGTTCCGTCCGCCGAAAGAACCACCACAGGCCAGGAAGGCTGGGCCTGGGCCGGCGGCCCGGCGGCAACCAGGAAAAAAAAGAAGCACGCGAGGACCAGGTGCCGCCCGGCCGGAAACCGGCCGCGGGCGCTGCACCGCCTGATGGGCTGGACGTTCATTACCTTTCCCTCTTTTCTTCGACGGTTTATCTTCACCGGACGTCTGCAAAGGCATCCGCAACGCGCTTTTAAGTCCTGGCGATGAAACGCCGCCGCAGATCTCCGCGGCGCGGCGAATTATAGCGAACGCAGAGGTTGGCGTAAATACATTTTTATCCTTCCGGGCCAGGATTTCCCTGACAGGCCTCCGGCAGAAAATGGGGAGTGCCGGGCGCGCAATAAAAAAGGCGTCCCTCGGGACGCCTTTTTTGTCTCAGCTTAAAAAATCAAATCATGTCTGTTCGAAGAATTCCGCAATCTGCGCGTTCACCTTGTCCGCGGCTTCGTGCTGAATCCAGTGGCTGACGCCGGGCAGTTTGATGAGCCGGCCCTGTTTGCAGTAACGCATGCTCTGATCCGCCATCTCCGTGAGCATGGCAACGTCTTCTTCTCCCCACATGAAAATCATGGGGACCGTTACGTCGAAGCTCCGGGGCGGTTCGGACTGCGTCTGGATCATGGCGCGGTACCAGTTGACCATCGCGGTAAAGGCGCCGGGCTGACGGAACGCCTTGCGGTACTCCTCGAGCTCCGCAGGTGAAAAGGTTCCGGGATTGGCGGACGTCGTGATGAGCTGCAAGACCCACTCGTAGTCGCCGGCGGCGGCCAGACGGTCCACCGCTCCGGGAATCTGGAAAAAGAAAATGTACCAGCTGCGCTGCATCTGCGCCGTGTTCGTGAAGACGTTTTTCGCCATGATCTTGGGATGCGGCACGTTGAGGATAACGAGCTTGCGAAAACGGTCGGGATACTTGAGCGCAAGCCACCAGGACACGGACGCGCCCCAGTCGTGGCCGACCAGATAAACCTGCTTCTGGCCGTAAGCGTCGATAAGGCCGATCATGTCTTTTGCCAGTTTGTCGATATTGTAGGCGGCGACGCCCTCGGGCTTGTCGCTCAGGTTGTAGCCGCGCTGATCCGGCGCCACAACCCGATAGCCCTTGTCCGCAAAGTAAGGCAGCTGTTTGCGCCAGGCCCACCAGAATTCCGGAAAGCCGTGCAGGAACAAAATCATCGGGCCGTCTTCCGGGCCCGCTTCCATGACGTGCAGTTTAATACCGTTGGTCTCGATAAAACGTTCGCGCAAATCCATGGGAACCTCCTTCAGAAGGTTGATTGGCCGTAAGCGGCCAGCCTGTTCGGTTATTTTGCGGGCGCTTGACGCCCTTCATCACCACTGTCGGGAAACGGTTTCACACCGTTTCCTGCTTGAAAAACGCATTCATCAGGGCGGCCACTTCCCGGGGCTTTTCTTCCTGCACGAAGTGCCCCGCCTTGACGGATTCGACCCGGATCGCATCGAAACACTCTTCGATGTGGTTTAAGTTTTCCGCGACGATGACGGGATCCTCGTTGCCGTGAATGTAGAGCGCCGGCATGGAAAACCTGACTCCGGCCAGCGCCTTCCAGCGTTTGGCGTCCTCGCGCATGGCGCGGTAATAAGCCGCGCCCGCGGCCGGCGTATCGGCGATGCGGTAGCAGCGGATGTACTCGGCGATGGCCTGCGGATCGATCGTGCCGTCTTTCCCCGCCCGTCCGAAGAAATAGCGGATCCAGACCTCTTCGTTGCCCGGAATCATGCCTTCCGCAAGCCCCGGCATCTGCTGGAAATGCTGATACCAGAAAGGTACGGCGCCGCGGCTGTAAATCACCTCGATCGCTTCGGCATAGCCTTTCGCGTTCGTGATGACGGGAATGTTCATCATCACCAGTTTCTTCACCCGGTCGGGAACCAGGAGCGCCACTTCCTGGGCGACGATGCCGCCCCAGTCATGGCCGACCAGAAAGAAGGCATCGACCTTCAGGGCGTCGAGGACCTCGACCATATCTTTGGCCAGTTCCGCCTTCTGGTACGCCGCAGCATTATTCAACGTCCGTTCACTTTCGCCCAGGCCCCGCAAATCGGGCGCGATGATCCGCAAAGATGGATCCAGAAACACCGCCGCCGCCTCCCAGCAGTAGGAACTCTCCGGCCAGCCGTGCAGCATGACGACGGGAAATCCGTCTTTGTTCCCCCGGTCCCGGATGTTGAACGTGCCTCTGGGCACCGTCATTTTGTACGTATTCATCGGCATAAAAAACCTCTATTCGTCTCTCGCAGGAAACGGTCTTGCCATCCTACACGGGCGGCCGCGACCGTTCCCTGCTCCTTGAACCTTGAACCTTGGACCCGGAACCTTTCTTTACAGTTCCCAGGCTGCATTCGCTCCGTCCGTCGTCGCTTCGATGATCCGCCGGGGCGCGACGGCGTCGCCGACCACAAAGTGGCGAATGCCTTTTTTCTCCAGAGCCTCCCGCAGTTCGGACCGGGGCGTCACACCGATGGCGACGATGACCTGCGCCACCGGAGCCAGCTTCGTTTGTTCGCCTTTCGTCTCGACGGTGACCGCATCTTCTTCGATTTTGTTCACCTTGGTTCCGTACATGAGCCGGACGCCCTGCTCCGCGAGACGCCGGTAAAGCATCTGGCCGTGGGCCGCCTGCGCCAGGACCGGCGGTTTGGCCAGCATTTCGACGACCGTGATGTTCTTCAGGCCTTTCTCCCGCATAAAATCCGCCGTTTCCAGGCCGACCAGACCCGCGCCGATAATGACGGCGGGCTCCTTGGGTTTGACGCTGCCGTCCAGAATCTGCCAGGCGTCGCAAACCACCGACGCATTCGCGCCTTCCGCCGGGCAGGCGGTTTTGTCCGCGCCGATCGCCAGGATCACCGCGTCGGGCCTGGCCTCGTCGATCATCGCTTCGGTGACGGTTGTTCCGAGCTTGAAGGACACGCCCTGCTTTTCGCATTTCGCCGAAAGCGTCCGGATGAACCGGTCGTAGACGTTTTTGTGCGGCGCCAGCGCGGCATAGCGCACGTTCCCGCCGGTGCGGCTTTCGCGTTCAAAGAGCGTCACGCGATGGCCCAGGCGCGCGGCTTCCAGCGCGGCCGTAAGGCCGGCGGGCCCGCCGCCCACCACCCAGACATTTTGTTTGTTCTTTGCCGGACCGGCAGGCCGCAACAGTTCCTGCCCGGTTTCGGGATTGATCGCGCAGCGCACCGGCTTTTGCTCCAGCGCCTCGCGCTCGATGCACCCCTGGTTGCAGGCCAGACATTCCAGCGTGTCTTCCGGATGGCCGGCCACGGCGTTTTTCAGAAAGTCCGGATCGGCCAGATGCTGCCGGCCCACCGCAATCAGGTCCGCGTCGCCGCGGGCGATCACGTCGTCCATGAGAAACGGATCGGTGTAGCGCCCGACGGAAATCACCGGCACGTTCGTGACTTCCTTGACCTTGCGCGCCAGATAAGCCTTAAAGCCGGGATCGTACTCCACCGGGGCGCTGGCGTTGGGCGTATCGGTGTTCACTTCCGGCGAGCCGTGCGTGCCGAAGGAAACGTTGATGAGGTCAGCCCCGGCCGCAACCAGGTCGGGAATGATGGTCTGGATATCCTGGATTGTATAGCCGCCTTTCACGCATTCCTCTCCGGAGATGCGGATCGAAACGGGGAAATCCGGCCCCACCTGCCTGCGCACGGAGGCGATGCATTCCAGCATGAAGCGCGCGCGCCCCTTGAAATCTCCGCCGTACTCATCCGTCCGGCGATTGGACAGGCCGGACAGAAACTGCATCAGCAGGTAGCCGTGGGCTCCGTGCAGTTCAACCATGTCAAAGCCGGCGGCCTTCGCCCGCGCGGCGCCTGCGCCGAACGCGTCGATGATCTCCCGGATTTCGCCCAGCGTCATCTCCCGGGGCGGTCCCAGAAAGCCGAAAACGAAGCTGGGCACCGCCGAAGGACCGATGGCCCGCTTCTGCTTGAGGAAAAGATAATTTTCCCGGCCGCAGTGATGGAGCTGCATGGCCACTTTGGCCCCCGCGTCGTGAATGGCCCGGGCCATCTTTGTCAGTCCGGGAATGAACTTGTCGTCCCAGACGCCCAGCGAATGGGGCGAGACCAGCCCGGACGGATGGATGCAGGTGATTTCCGTAATGACGAGGCCGACGCCGCTTTGCGCCCGCCGCCGGATGTAAGCCAGGTTGGCTTCGCTGACCGTTGAATCGTCATTGCCAAGACCGGTCCCCATCGGCGGCATCACCAGCCGGTTGGGCAGGGTCAACGATCTTACGGCAAGAGGGGACAAAAGATGCTGAAGCGTTTTCATGGACGATCTCCTTTGCAGATAAAAAAGAAGGGATGCGCCGCCTGCCGCCGCTCTGGCCGGCGGCGGCGCATGATAATATTCAATGTTGCAGGCCGCCGGATGGGCGGCCGACGGTTGTTTACACGTGCGTTCCCAGAAGCAGGCCGCCGTCGATGATGATCTCGGCGCCGGTGGTGTAGCTCGACGCGTCGGAAGCGAGATAAACCGCCGCGCCGGCAATTTCATCCGGTTCGCCGATCCGGCAGGTGGGCAGATGCTTGCACAGCTCTTCCTTCTGCTTCTGCGCTTCTTCCGGCGACAGGTGCCCCCAGTGGGAATTCATCATTTTCGTGCTGATGGGACCCGGCAGAATCGCGTTGACCATGATGTTGTCGCGCGCCAGTTCCATGGCAAACGCCCGCGTCGCCTGGCGGACGCCGGCCTTGGAAATGGAGTAGACGCTGACAAACGGTTCGGGGTTGACGCCGTCGATGGAAGCGATGTTGATGATTTTCCCGCCGCCCTGCTTCTTCATGACTTTGGCGCAGGCCTGGCTCATGAAATAAACGCCCTTGAGGTTCAGGTTCATGATGGTGTCCCAGAGGCGCTCATCGGCATCCAGAACGGATGCCATGGCCGGGCTGGCGCCGGCGTTGTTGACCAGGATGTCGATGCGGCCGAACTTCTGCACCACGGTGTCCACCACCCGCTGGATTTCTTCAATTTTACCCAGATGTGCGGGCACAACGAGGACCTCGCAACCGACAGCGGTCATTTCGCAGGCGGTGGCTTCCAGGTCCTGCGCCTTGCGGCTGGTAATGGCGACTTTCGCGCCGGCTTTGGCGAAACCGTAGGCGATCCCCTGGCCGATGCCGCGGCTGCCGCCGGTCACAATGGCCACTTTACCCTTCAATGAGAACTGGGAAAGATCAAACATGGTAAAAACTCCTTTTGGTATATTTTTGATCAATAGAAAGACGATTTAACGAGAATTTGCAAGCCTTTTATGAAGGCTGCCGGTCGCAGGGAACGGTCTTGGCGACCCGGAGGTGCCGCAACCGTTCCCTACAGGGGTAACCGCATCTTATTTCTTCGCTTTGGGCGCCAGCGCCTCGCGGTCGCCGCCGCTCATACCGGCGATGTATTTCACCAGCTTCTTGCGGGATTCGATGTCGTACTGCGTCGTGATGGCAATCTGCTCCATGATCGGAGATCCGCCGCCGTGGTAGTTGCCCACGTTGGTAATGCCGCCGGTGGCCGAGCACAGCACGTCGCCCAGATAGCGCCAGAACTGCGCCTGGTCT
>DBPV01000141.1 GCA_002304995.1 Syntrophaceae bacterium UBA1411 | reverse complement strand
CATGACTTCAACAACATGCTCAGTGTGATCATCGGAAACACGGAGATGGCCCTGAGAAAAGTCAACCGTTCCGAGCTGATGCACAAGCTTCTGCAAAATATTTTGAGTGCGGGGGTCCGGTCCGCCGACCTGACCCGCCAGCTTCTCGCGTTTGCCCGCAGGCAGACGGTTATTCCCAAGGTTCTTGATTTAAACGATACGATTTCCGGCACGCTCAAGATGCTCCAGCGGCTGATCGGTGAAAACATCGATCTGGGCTGGCACCCCGGCCACGAACTATGGAAGGTAAAAATCGATCCGTCCCAGGTGGACCAGCTTTTGGCCAACCTGACGGTGAACGCCCGCGATGCCGTCGGGAAGATGGGATGGATTAAGATTGAAACCGCTAATATATCCTGCGATGAAGACTTCTGCCTGGAGCTGCCGGAATGCCTTCCCGGAGATTACGTCATGCTGGTCGTGAGCGATAACGGCTGCGGCCTGGACAAGGAGATCCTGTCCAAAATATTCGAACCGTTTTTCACCACGAAGAAAGAAGGCCAGGGAACGGGACTGGGACTGGCCACCGTCTACGGCATCGTCAAACAGAACGGCGGATTTGTAAATGTAGAAAGCGAACCGCACCAGGGCACGATCTTTCGGATTTATCTGCCGCGTCATGTGGACGGAGCAGCGGAGACGACAAAGGATGAAAAGGAGCCGGAGGTTCGGGGAGGCACGGAGACGGTGCTGATTGTGGAAGACGAGGAGCCGGTTTTAAAAATGAGCCAAGCCATGCTGGAAGTTCTGGGATATACAGTGCTGGCGGCCAACGGCAAAGACCAGGCGCTCGAAATTGCCCGGAACTATCCTGAAAAGATCCATTTGCTGCTGACCGACGTGGTGATGCCGGACATGAACGGAAAGGAGCTTGCGGACCGGATTCAGAAGGTTAAACCGGAACTGAGGTGTTTGTACATGTCCGGGTACACGTCCGATATCATCGCGCGCCAGGGAATTCTGGAGGAAGGTGTAAAGTTTATCTCCAAACCGTTTTCCGTGCAGGACCTGGCGACAAAAGTCCGGGAAGTGCTCGGATAATCATTCTGTTCAACACCGGCGGTCGGGCAGCCGTCCCCGCGCATGGGACCTTCCTTTCAGGAATCAAAGGCTGCCGGTCCCTGTGAACGCTCCATTTCTTCGGCCGGGTACGGTTTTAAAATATCGAGCAACCGGCCGGGATCCTGAAGGGCGGGATTGAGCCATAACGTGTGCGCGGCAGCGGGAACAATGACGGGCATGCGGTCATGGACGGGCGCGACGGTTTCGTTGGCCTGCGTGGTGATGATCGTGCAGCTTTCCACCGGCTGGCGATCGGGCGCCGTCCATTTTTCGTAAAGACCGGCAAAATAAAGGGGGACGCCGGATTTCAGACCGAAGCAATAAGGAATTTTTTTGCCGCCTTCCTTTTTCCATTCGTAAAATCCGTCGGCGGGAATGAGGCATCGCCGACGCGCAAAGGCCTGTTTGAAGCTGGGTTTCTGCGCGACGGTTTCCGCGCGGGCATTGATGAGCCGGGCGCCGATGGACGGATCCTTCGCCCAGAAAGGGACAAGCCCCCACAAGAAAGATTTCAGCAGCTTGCCCCCGCCGGCGCCGACGATTGCGGGAATCGGCCGCCCCGGTGAAACGTTGCGGCTGGGTTCAAAAGAAATGGAAATGTCGGAAATATTGAAATCCCGCGCGATGGCCGACAAATCCGTGATCAATACAAATCGTCCGCACATGATTTCAACCGTTGGTATTTCCGTTCCGGAGCCGCTTCCGACCGATCCGGAACGCTGTCCGAATGATTTCCGGCGCCCGGGCAGAGCTCCCGGAAATGCCGGTTCCGCAAGCCCTCGCCGTCCCGGCCCGCGCGCCGCGGACCGGGACGGTCGGATGTGCTGTTGTCCGACGTTTTCGATCAGACTTTAATGTTGCCTTCCCGCATGGTCTTGGTGGCTTTGAAAATATCGAGAGGGAACTTCTTGTAGATGGCATCGAGTTTCCCCAGGAGCACCGGATAGCCGATCCCCTGCGCCAGCGCAAACGGACCGAAGGGCGAACCGCCGCCGTTGGCCATGGCCAGGTCGATCTGCTTCGGATCGTCCGCCACGCCTTCTTCCAGGAGTTTGGTCGCCTCGTTGACCTGCAGGGCGATCAGGTCGTTGATGTCGTATTCCTTGGTCGCCTTGGCCAGGTCGATCGTCGGCCTTCCCTTGGACCAGTCATAGAATCCCTTGCCGGTTTTCTTGCCGAGGTTGCCCGATTTCAGATAGGCCAGAATCGCTTCGGAAGGCTGGTAGTCCTTGGAAAGCACCTGGGCAAAATATTCCAGGCCGTGCAGGGCGACATCGATGCCGACATAGTCCGTCAACTCGAAAGGCGCCATGGGCATGAGGGGCTTGAGCGCCGCGTCGAATTCCTCGGGCGTCGGATGGCCCGCTTCCACGATCTTGGACAGCAGGACCAGCGAGGGTTCGTTGACCCGGTTGAAGATGAAGCCGGGAGAGTCCTTCTTCACGATGACCGGGACCTTTCTGATCTTCTTGGCGATCTCGTAACCCACCTGAATGGCTTCGTCGGAAGTCTTGTTGCCTTTGATCACTTCCACCAGTTTCATCAGGATGGCGGGATTGAAGAAATGATAGCCGATCACCTGGTCGGGCCGCTGGGTGGCGGAGGCAATCTCGGTGATGCTGATGTTGGACGTATTGGACGCCAGAATGGCATTTTTGGGGGCGAATTTATCCAGATCGGCAAACACGCTCTTTTTGAGTTCAACCTTTTCCGGAACGGCTTCAATGATGAAGTCCGCGTCTTTCACGGCCGTCTGCAGATCCACCATGGGAATCAGGCGCTTAAAAGCGTCGTCATAAGCTTCCGGCGTCATCTTGCCCTTTTCCTTGAATTTGTCGAAGCTGGCCTTGATGCCGGCCATCCCCTTATCCACAAACCGCTGTTCGATATCTCTCAGGATCACTTTGTAACCGCCCATCAGGCAACTGGCGGCGATGCCGTGTCCCATATCTCCCGCGCCGATCATGGCAATGGTCTTGACGTCTTCTGCTTTCATTTTATTCTCCTTTTCGTAAATGGATAATAAAAGCAGGGAAGGGTTTTGTTCCCTTCCCTGTCCCTTGAGTTTATTTCTTCAGTTTGGCGACTTCTTCATCCCGCAGGACTTTGCGCAGAATCTTGCCGACGGCCGATTTGGGCACGGCATCGCGGAATTCCACGATCTTGGGCACTTTGTAGGCGGTCATTTTCTGTTTGCAGTATTCGATGATTTCCTCCTCGGTGGCCTGCGCGCCCGGCTGCAGGACAATGAAGACTTTGACCGTTTCGCCCCGGTAATCGTGTGGAATACCGACGGCCACGGCTTCAGCCACTTTCGGATGCTCGTAGAGCGATTCCTCGATTTCACGGGGATAGATATTGAAACCGCTGGCGATAATCATGTCTTTCTTGCGGTCGACGATGAAGATGTAGCCGTCTTCGTCCACCTGCGCAATGTCGCCGGTATGGAGCCAGCCGTCGCGCAGCTGGTTTTTGGTTTCCTCCGGATTGTTCCAGTAGCCTTTCATCACGGTCGGCCCCTTGACAATCAGTTCGCCCGGCGTTCCCGGTTTGACGTCTTCCACGCCGTTTTCCACGTCCACGAGGCGGAAGTCGTTGTCCGCCATCGGAATGCCGATCGAACCGACCTTGTTGAAGGACAGCGGATTGGCGATCGTAATCGAGCTCGTTTCGCTCAGCCCGTATCCTTCGCTGAACGTGATGCCCAGATCGATCACGCGCTCGATCAGTTCCACGGGCATCGGCGCGCCGCCGGAGTTGAGGAGGCCCAGATATTTGCCCAGATCGAGGCTGGCCGCTTTGGGATGATTGACGATGGCGGTGATCATGGTCGGTACCGCCGGGAAGTAGGTGATATGGCCGGATTTGACGATGGTGTCGAGAATTTCGTCAATGTCGAACCGCGGCACAAGAACCTGCGTGGCGCAGCCGAAGAAAGACCAGTTCATCGCCGTGATGTTTCCGTACACATGGAAGTACGGCAGAACGCACAGGGCGCTGCGCTCCTGCTGTGGCTGGGACAGAGGCGAATAGGCGCCCGGCGATGCCCACATGCCGCACTGGAACGTGGCGGCCACCAGGTTGCCGTGGGTCAGAAGCGCTCCCTTGGGGAAGCCGGTTGTTCCGCCGGTAAACTGGATCATCGCCGGGTCATCCGGAACGATCAGCACCCGCGGCGGCCGGGTGTCCTTGCAGTTTTCGATCAGCTCCGAAAAGTGCAGCCAGCCTTCTTCCAGCTCAAGACTTTTCGCCGTGCTGACGCCGAAACCGTTGATGTAATCGGTGACTTTGCTGACGATCACGCGCTTCAAACCGGTTTCCTTGGCCAGGGGCCTTACATTGGGCAGCACCATGTCGAACGTGATGAGCGTTTCCATCGATGTATTCTCGAAGATGAACTTAAGCTCCGTCGGCGTATACAGCGGGTTGATATTGACGACAATGCCGCCCAGATGCAGGACGGCCAGATAGGACACGACAAACTGCGGACAGTTGGGCAACTGGATGCCGACCCGGTCGCCTTTCTTCACGCCCTGGGCGGCCAGGGCGTTGGCGAGCCTTAAGACCTGCTCGCGGATCTGCCAGAAGGTCAGCTCCGATCCGTAGAAGCTGGTGCAGACCTTGTTGGGGCACTGCCCCGCGGTCAGCTGAAAAATTCTCTGCGCCGGATACTGGGGATAGCGGATGGTCTGGGGAACGTAGTAGTCGTAGAATTTTTGCCAGGGTCTCATCGTCATAAACAGGAACCTCCTTAAGTAGTATTGGTTTTGTGTTCTTCCCCTTTTTTTGCCCTGCGGCGGCGCAAGACGCGAATCCGGCTTATTTCTTCCCCGGAATCGTCCTGCTGAGCGCCTCGCGGTCTCCGTCGCTCATGCCGGCGATGTAGCGCACCAGCTTTTTGCGCGACGCGATGTCGTACTGCGTGGTGATGGCGATCTGCTCCATGATCGGCGAGCCGCCGCCGTGGTAGCCGCCCACCTTGGCAATGCCGCCCGAAGCCGAGCAGAGACTGTCGCCGATCAGGCGCCACAGTTGGGCCTGATCCTCGGCCGACATGTTGGGACTGCGCTTGGTGTACTTTAGAAGAAGTTCGCCTGTGGCGGGATTGAGAAAGTCTTTTTCATGCGGAAAGGTGGCCGGCACGCCGCCGGCGATATCGCAGACGATTTCCGCTTCCCGCCAGACCGCCTCGCCGGTGAGGCAGCGGCCTACGTTGCAGTAAATGGAGTGGGGAATGTAAGACCCCGGTCCGAAAGGCACGAATCCGTAGCCGGGAACGTACAGTTCCGGTTTTCCCAGATCGGAAGCCGTATACCCCGCGGCATAGCCCAGTTCGGTCGTCATGATGAGTTCGGCCAGCTTCGCCCGGACATGCTCCGCCTTGTGAATGTTGTTCGCCTCGGCGGCTAAAGCGGCCGTTCCCAGAATCAGATCTCCGATTGCCGGCTTGCAGCCCGAATAGGAATGACGATGAAACAGCGCAAACAAAAGCGCCATCGCGCCGCCCAGCATCGTTTCCCCCGCCAGGAAGACCCTCTCCCAGGGAACAAAACAGTTCTCGAAGATCATGTAGGAATCCGTGGCGCCCTGCGTGACGCCGCGTTTGTAATGCTCCCGCGGCCGGAGATTATGGATCGTGACCACCTGTTTGAGGCCTTCCCAGTCGCCGGGAACGGCAAACGATACCGCCCAGTCCTTGTCGTCCTTGAGCAGGGCCCGCGTGGGCGTGACCAGGACTTCGTCGGCCACGGAGGCTTCGGAAATGTGAACCTTGCAGCCTTCGACCACGATGCCGTCTTTCAGTCTTTCCTTGATGCGCAGATAGGAGCCGGGATTGGGCTGCTGGGAAGGACGCAGCATCCGGTCGCCCTTGACGTCCGTCTGGGCACAGCAGCCGATCAGATCTTCCTTTTGGAAGCGCATCAGCCACTTTTTGAAGTTTTCGTGATAGTTGGTTTCGCCCGGCTTGACTTTGTCGGCCTCGTAAGAAACGTTATAGATGGCATTGGAAGCGTCAATGCCCATGCAGCGCTGAATGCAGCCGCCCACCTTCTGGCAGAGCATCCGCGTCATGTCCTGTTTTTTGTGCAGATCGTCCGTGTTCTGGTGGATATGCGTGAACCGGTTGATGCGTTCCCCGGTCAGATGAGAAACGGCCGTCATCAAATCCGCATTCTCGGGCTTTTCAGCCTCATCGTACGTCAAGCCGATCGTGTTGAGACAATCCATCTGCAACTCGTCTGTGCGGTCGATGAGCTGGCCGTCGAAATAGACGTTGCGTTTCATTTTGGCTAAGCCGTTAATGTAATCCTGCTTGGTTCTCATTTCCCCCCCATATCAAAAAGCGAGTCGGCGATTGCACTCTCCGGCAACCGCCGACTCTCATCAGAAATCTTAAAACGTCATCCTTTCACCTTGTACCTTGATCCTTGTACCTATTCTTTCAGCGCTCCGGTGAAGTTATCCGCTTCGACCTTCAGCGCCGCGCCTTCATTGTTCACGATGGCTGCGATGCGGCCGAAGAATTTCGGAAATTCCGCGCCGATGTAAAACTGCGACGACAGCACGCGGCCGCTGTAGTAGGCGGCTTCCGGGTTTTCCGCGATGATCTTCGCGCGGTCCGGTCCCTTGGCGTCGCCCAGGAGGGCCTTGGCTTTGGGCGTGGTGATGGTGAGGCTCCACAGATGCAGCCAGGCCAGAATCAGCGGATACATGGCCTGCTGGAAGGGGGTTGCGTTGTTGAGCAGGAGGAGAATCTTCATCTCGCCCAACTGCTTCTTCATCATTTCGATCACTTCTTCGAATTTGGCCAGACCCTCGACGACCGGATTGACATACTTGTCGTCGACAACACCTTTGGCCTTGGCAATCGTGTCGTTCATCCACTGTCTCAACTGAGCGTAGTTGTACATTTCGGGGTTCATGAGGATCTTGCGCATGACCAGGTCGAGCGACTGGATGGCGTTGGTCCCTTCATAGATCGAAAAGACCTTGGTGTCGCGGGCGTACTGCTCGACCGGGTATTCCTGGCAGAAGCCGTAGCCGCCGTAAACCTGCATCGCCTCGGCAGTAACAAGCCAGGAGGCGTCGGAAATGCCGGCCTTGACGATCGGCGTCAGGATTTCGACGATGCCGGTTGCCCTTTTCACTTCTTCGGGATCCTTCGAGGCATGCATGATATCCTCGTGAAGAGCTAGGAACAGGCACAGCATGCTCATCCCCTCCACGTTGCTCTTCATGTACAGGAGCATCCGCTTTACGTCGGGGTGATTGATGATGGTCACGGGGCCGCCCTTGGGATTCGTGATGAGCGCGCTCTGCACCCGGTTGCGGGCGTACGTCACGGCGTGCAAATAACCGGCGCTGGAGCAAGCCAGGGCCTGGACGCCCGTGTGGATACGGGCCGCGTTCATGAGATGGAACATGATCTGCATCCCCTGACGCTCTTTGCCCAGGAGGTAGCCTACGCACTTGCCGTTGTCGCCGAAGGTCAGCATGGAGGTCGCATTTCCCTTGAGCCCCATCTTGTGCTCGATGCCGGCGCAGATCATGTCGTTGCGTTCACCCAGGGAGCCGTCCTTGTTGATGAGGAATTTGGGAACGACGAAAATGGAGATCCCCTTGGTCCCTTCCGGGTCGCCTTCGATCCGCGCGAGGACCGGGTGAATGATGTTCTCGGTCATGTCGTGCTCGCCGTTGGAGATGAAAATCTTTGTGCCGGTGATCAGATAGGTCCCGTCGGCCTGCTTGACCGCCTTTGTTTTCAAAGCACCGACATCCGATCCGGCGCCCGGCTCCGTCAGACACATGGTGCCGCCCCATTTTCCTTCCAGCAGCTTGGGAACGACCATGTCATACAATTCCTTATTGGCGAAGGGGGCGATGATGGCGAGCGCTCCGGTGATCGAGCCGCAATACATTGTCAGGGCCGTGTTTCCGGCATTGAAATATTCGGCGCAGGCCATCGAAATGCTGGAGGGGAGACCCATCCCGCCCATTTGCTGGGGCAGGGCCAGGGAATGGAAGCCGGACTCGATATAGGCATTGAATCCCTTTTTGAACGATTCGGGAACCTTGACCTCACCTGTTTTGGGATCGAACTTCAGACCTGTCTTGTCCCCTTCGGCATTGGTCGGATAAAACTGCTGGATGGCAATCTTTTCCGCCAGTTCGAGCGTATCTTCATAGACGCTCCGGTCAAAATCCTTGAATGCGTCGAAGCGGTTCAATTTTTCCACTTCCAGCATCTCAAACAGGGTAAAACGGACATCACGCGAATCGATTAACTGATTTAACGACATATTTCCTCCTTCATAAAAAAGATATTTGTTACCCCTTTATCAACAAGGGACGTGTGCCCGAAGACCTTAAACGGTTTTTCTCCTGCCTTTGTGCCAATGGATGCCCAAAACGCCGCCGCGGATTCCGACTGCGAATTCACCTGCTGAAACCTGATGGAAAAAAGAAAAGAGAATGCCGGCTGCCGTCCCTGAGATTGTCGATTTTGAATGCCTCATGCCTGCCCTTCTTTGAATACTTCAATGTACAGAGCGCCTTGATGATGCCGATAAAACCGTTACAGCTGTGACCAACATTCTTGATGGATATCGAACGTTCGTTATTTTTCCTTAGCAGATAAACGACGAAAAGCAAGAAATATTTTTAATTATCCCGAATGTTTATGTTTTAATGCCTGAAATCGGAAAAGAGGCCTGTTTTTAAATAATTGCGTTGTATTGCCGGAAAAATTCATGTATAAGCCAACATCAAATGACCTTCTCTTCAAAGGAAATCAGCCCATGGCCGTCGCCGAAAATTCCAGCCAAACCGTTGAGACGCGAATCAAAAATCCCAAGCTGGTGCGGAAAAAACATCTGCTGATCGCGGCCAAGGCAACCAAACTCTTCATCAAGAAAGGTTTCTCCGGCACCAGCATGCGGGACATCTCCCGCGTCACGAAAATCACCCTGGGAAATCTCTACTCCTACATTAAAAAAAAGGAAGACGTGCTGTGTCTGGTGTTCGATCTCTACCACAAATCGTGGGTCAAGGTTCTGGAAAAAAACGGCATCTACGCCATTGACGATCCGGAAGAGCAGATCCGCCGGGCCATCCGCGCCATGCTGCAAAGCTGCGAACCGTATCAGGATGAGATCAAGCTGATGTACCTGGAATCGCGTTTTCTGCCGGAGAAATCGCTCAAGAGCGCCATGGAGAATGAACGGGAACTGGTCCACGAGTTTGAAAAGATGATCCGCCGCGGCGTCGAACGGGGCGCTTTCCGGGTCGAAGATCCTTTTTTTGCGGCCAACATGATCGTCTTTCAGATATCGGTAAGTCCTTTGCGCGGCTGGAACCTGCGCGACCGGTACCGTTATGAGGAGCTGGTCCGGCTCACGGAAAACTACATTCTGGAAACGCTGGTGAAATAGCGCCGGATAAGCCTTCTGTTTTCCGGAAAGGCTTTGCACGGCGCATCCGTGCGTCCGGCGGCCGCCACACACCCCCCCTTAAAGCCTCAGAGGTTTTTACGCTGTCTTCCATACCGAATTCCCAGGAGGCGCATGCGGTGCCGCAGCGTATTGGCGTTGATTTTCAAAAGCTCGGCCGCACCCCCTTCCCCCTGGATTCTTCCGCCGGTCCTGTCGAGCGCCGCTTCGATATGCTGTCTTGCGGCCTCGTCAAGAGAAAGAAAGGATCGCCCCGACTCCGGCATGCGGTGCCTTTGCCGCGTGTCCGGAAGCGGTGCGATTTCATCGAAATCGATCGGCCGGGAGGAATCGGTAATGCGCATCCGGATCAGCGCCCGCTCCACGACGTTCTGCAGCTCGCGCACGTTTCCCGGCCAGTCGTAGGCCATCAGGCGCTCCATGGCCCCCGGCGCCAGCTCCGGATTGACGCGCAGATTCAGCTCGCGGGATTTGTTCATGATGAAGTGATGGACCAGCATGGGAATGTCCGATTTTCTTTCACGAAGCGGCGGAATATGAATGGGAAAGACATTGAGGCGGAACCAGAGGTCTTCCCGGAAGAGGCCGTCGCGGACCAGTTCCTCCAGATTCCTGTGCGTGGCGGCAATCACGCGCACATCCACCCGGACCGGATTGCTTCCGCCGACCCGGTCGATTTCCTTCTCCTGCAAAACCCGCAGCAGCCGGGACTGGACGGAGGCCGGCAGGTCGCCCACTTCATCCAGAAAAATGGTGCCCTGGTGAGCGCGCTCGAAACGGCCGTACTGGCGGGAGAGCGCTCCGGTGAAAGCGCCTTTTTCATGGCCGAACAGTTCGCTGTCGATGAGCCCTTCGGGGATGGCGCCGCAGTTGATTTTGACAAGCGGGCCGTCTCTCCGCGGCGAAGAATAGTGGATCCGGTTGGCGATCAGCTCCTTGCCGACGCCGGTTTCGCCCAGGAGAAGGACCGGCGTGGTCAGCAAAGCAACATGGGACACGGTTTCCATGATCGGCTGCAGGCCGCCTCCCGATCCGACAATTTCCGTGTCCGAGGTCTGCTTCAGCTCGCGGCGCAGCCGCCGGATATCGTCGCCGAACAGGTCTTTGATATTGACGATTTCCTGGTACTGAAGGCTGTTGGCCATGGCGATGCAAAACGGATTGTAGAGAAGATTGATGAGGCGGGCATGTTCTTCCGTGTACCGGTCGCGCCCGCGCACAAAGAAATCGATCTGCCCCAGCCGCCGTTCCTTGAAACCGGCAAACAGCACCAAACTCGACTTTTCGACAAGCCCCAGAGTTTTCCAGATGGTAAAGGGGATCAGATACTCTTCTGTGTTGTTGAAAATCCGGACCGTGTTTTTGACCCTTTTCAGCAGCTGCGCCGCTTCGGGAGGCATGGGAATGATTTTGAGCCGGGTATGCAGAGGAACGGCCGACTTCAGCGTCATGATGACGAAGGCGTTTCTCTTTTCATCGTAGTAACTCATCATGACGCCGTCGAGCGGAATATAAAGCTTGAGATAATCCAGACAGGCCTGGGCCACCTCGCCGATGTCCAGACTGCTGCAGATGCGCAGCGTCGCCTGGTTGAAGAAATCCAGTTCGTTGATTTGCATTTCGCCTCCGGCCACAATCGAAATATAACATATGGCACGTGAAGAACCAAATATCATATATCAAATTTTACATCTACCAAATATGATGCTTAGCAACACGCTATCATTACAGTTGATTGAATTTATTCAGCAATAATTATGGCACGATTGTCGCTAAATAATTTCCGGTTATCCACGAAGCAAGCCTCTTGCTGCGGCGTGGCAAAAGATAATTCTTCAGAAAGGAGTTTTTTATGGCAAAAGATGAAATAATCCGCAACAAAAAGCAAAAGGAAACAGGTTCCAAAGCATTCAACGAGGGGCGGCGCAATTTCCTGAAAGGATCCCTGACGGTCGGAGCCGCGGGATTGCTGGCCGGCTTCACCGGAGGCATTCCGAGAATGGCGCAGGCCACCACGACGTCCGAGAGCGTGGCGGCCCCCAACTGCAAAAAATTCTCCTTCGACACACCGCCGGCGCCCATTGCCGCAAGCCAAATCAAGACAAAAAAATCGGTTGACGTCGCCGTTCTGGGCGCGGGGCTGGCCGGCCTGTGCGCCGCTTACGCCGCCGCCGACAAAGGAGCCAAAGTCGTTCTCCTGGAAAAACGAAAGACCTTTACATTCCACGGGGGCTGGAATGCGTCGGTGGACGACCGCCTGCACAAGGCGCAAAAAATTATCATTCCCAAAGACAAGATCATGGCCGAGGTGATGCGCTTCAGCGCCTATCAGTCCAACGCCCGCCTGATCAAGCTCTACCTGGACGAGTGCGGCCGCGTCATGGACAAAATCCTCGATATGGCCGACGCCGCCGACATCAAGTATTACGTGGATACGGACAACAAGTCCTACTGGCCCTACACGGAATTTCCCACCGCCATTCAATTCCTGCCCGGCTGGAATTTCACCCTGTGCGGCATGCTGGAAAAATACGTCAAGGCAAAGGGCGTGGAGATTCTCTATGAAACGCCGGCCGTCCAGCTGATCCGGAAAAACAACAAAGGCAAGGTAACCGGCCTTGTGGCCAAGGGAAGCGACGGCTACATCCAGGTAAATACCGCCAAGGGCGTTATCCTCTGTACGGGAGGCTACGTCAATAACCGGGAAATGTTTGAAAAGTACTCTCCCCGCTGCCTCAAGATCGCCGGCGACGGCTACCCGGAAGGCAGCAATACGGGAGACGGCATTCTCATGGGGATGTGGGTCGGCGGCATAAAGCAGGAGACGGACTGCCCCATGCTCTGGGACGGTTTTACCGCAATTCCGGGCGGCTTCAGAAACCGCGTCGTAAACCTCGCGCGCCAGCCCTTTCTGTACGTGAATCTGCTGGGCGAACGCTACGCGAACGAAGACGCGCCTTTCGGGTACACCGCCAATCAGGACATCGCGCAGCCGGGCGCCTGGAAATGGACCGTCTGGGATGCCAACTGGGATAAGGATAAAGACAAAATGCACGGCACCGTCTGCGAAAAAATGGTCAAAACGCCGCTGTGGAACAACAAAGCCTATGATCATTTCAAAGGCAAGGGCGTCATTGTTGAGGCCGACACGCTCGAGGCGCTGGCCGACAAAATGCAGGTTCCCCGGGCCGCTTTCGTCGCTACGGTGAAACGCTACAACGAACTGGTGCAAAAAGGCGTTGACGAGGATTTTGGAAAAGATCCGGCAAAACTCACCGCGATCGTCAAACCGCCGTTCGGCGCCTGCAAAACCGGCGCCGGGCTGCTGGTCACCATGGACGGGCTGCGGATCAACACGGATCTGCAGGTGCTCGACGCCGAAAGCAAACCTATTGACGGGCTCTATGCCGCCGGCAACGCCTCAGGTGATTTTTTCTGCAACGACTACCCTATAACCACCACGGGGATCAGCCACGGGCGGGCGTATACCTTCGGCTGGCTGGCCGGCGAAAAAGTCGCCGCCCTGAAAGGATAGCCGGTTATGGCGCGGCAACCGACAGACGGCTCCGAAACGGGAGCGCCTGCGCGCCTTCCGGCGTCAGGGATCCGCAAAATGCCCGGCGCCCCGCTTTCACGAACAGGGCGCCTTGCGAAAATCGTCCGGGCGGCCGGAATCCTGTTTTTTCTTCTGGCCGCCTCTCCGGCCGTCTGGCCGCAAAAGGCGCCCGCCGGAGCGGATGTTTTTCTCGGTGAACGCCATAAGGCAGCCGGCATAGCCTGCGCCCGGTGCCACGGCGAAAAACCCGCGGCGCCGGTTGCCGCGGGAATCTGCGCCGGCTGTCATCCGAATGTGGCCAAAACCGAGAAGATCCGGGACGACTTGCCCAATCCGCACAACGCCCACATGGATTATCCGAATTGCACGGACTGCCATCACATTCACAAAGCCTCGGAAAACCAGTGCGGCCAGTGCCACAACTTTGATTACAAAATGCGGTGAGAAGGTCGGTCTCCTCAAGGCGTCAGCGGACCAGGTTACCCCCGTGCGGCGTCTGCGGTCTTGAGGAGATTGACAATAAGGGTTCGGCGGGGCGGGCGATTGGCCGCCCCCGCGCGAAAAAAAGGAAAAGAGTAGCGATAAGCGCAAAGCGCGCCTTCGGCCAAGCCGGACGGCCGGACTACGTCTTCACATGGATGAGCGGCAGCGCCAAATGGCGGCGGGCGGTTTCGCCCCTGAGGCGCGTCTGCTCGCGCACGGTGGGGCTGCCCCTCCGGCCCTTGCCGATTTTCTCGATCAGATGCGAAGCCCCCAGATGCACCGTGTGCTTGCCGAACTTCCGAGCCAGCTCATCGGCCGCATCGTAAACGTCCCGGACTCTTTCCGCCTGCACCGGGTCGTCGAAAAGCGAATACTGAACGCACTCGTCGGCAACAAGATCCGCAAGGATCACGCCCGTTGCCCGGTACAGCTCGCGCGGCCGGTAGCAGGCAGCGAAAAGCTCCCGAAGAATTCCGGACAATTCCAGCGGACAGGCGCAGGGCCTGGACAACGCCACCTCGCTTCCCGCGGAATCGAAATTCTGCTTTTTCAGAAATACCACAATTTTTTTCGGCGCCAGAGAGTAACGCCTGGCCTTGATACAGGCCGATTCCACGTTGCGCGCAAGCTGCGCGAAAAGGTAATCGGCGTCTTCCGTCGGCGGCGCAAACGTCCTGGTCTTGCTGATGGAGGCGTAGACGCTTTTTTCTTCGGACGTCACCGGATAAACCGATTCGCCGCGCAGCTCCCGCCAGATTTCCACGCCCGGCTTGGTGAATTTCCGCCGCACGGCGTCTTCGGACATCTGCGCAAACGCAAGCGCGGTGCGGATTCCCATCTTGGCCAGATAGTTCGCGGTGGCCGGCCCGATCCCCCAGACTTTTTCCACCGGCAGATCGTTCAGGTACGGCGCAATCTCCCGCCCCCGGATGACCGTCAACCCCGAAGGCTTCTGATGCTTGGAGGCCGCCTTGGCCAGCACTTTGGTGATGCTCAATCCCACCGACACGGTAATGGCCAGTTCCCGCTCGATTTCTTTTTTCATCCGCAGGGCGATGTCTTCATAAGACGCTTTCAGCGCCCGGCGCATGCCGGTGAGATCGGCAAACGCTTCGTCGATGGAATACTCTTCCACGTCGGGCGTAAAGCGGCGCATCACCGCAAACAGCCGGCGGGAAAACAGGCTGTAGGTTTCGTAGTCCGACGGCAGGACAATCAGACCAGGACACATTTTGCGCGCATCGACAAGCGACACGCCGCGCTTGACGCCCAAGCGTTTGGCCGCGTAGCTTGCGCACGCAACAATGCCGCGTTCGCCCCCGGTGATGAGCGGCTTTCCCCGAAGCTGGGGATGAATCGCCTCCTCGCAGGACGTAAAAAAAGCGTCGCCGTCGATGTGAATGATGGCGCGCGGCCAGGAATGTAAGCTGAAGATTAGATTAGTCATAACAAAAGACAAGGTGCAAGGCGCAGGAATTCATGTGAACTTGCGCCGTGTCTTGATTAAACCGTTGAGCATTGCTGAGATTTCATTGACTTCTTGCAGCCACTTTTTCCCCTTGTCTTTATTACTGAGCTCCGCTGATCGTTTCCACACATCAAGGTCTTCAAATCGCATCGATGTTTACTCCTCAGAGCCTGTATTCTTTGTCCTTGTTCCTTGATCCTTGTACCTTGTACCTTGAACCTTTATTTATGGTACTTCCTCACCAGCGCTGTGATGACCCCCGCAATCCTCAGTTCCTCCCGCGGAATAATCGGCGGATATTTGGGGTTGGCCGCCTCCAGCGTAATCGTTTTTCCTTTTTTGCGGAAATATTTCATGGTCCAGTTGCCATCCACCTCCGCCAGAATGATGTCGCCGTTTTTCGGCTGGCGTCCCCGCTCGACAATGACCAGATCTTTTTCCATGATCCCTGCGCCGGCCATGGAATCGCCCGTTACCGACAGCAAAAATGACGTTTCCGGGTGTGCCACAAGATATTCGTCAAAAGAAATGACGTCGCGCAGCTCCTCTTCCGCCGGCGACGGAAACCCGGCGCAAACCTCCCCGTTGATCATCAATCCCACTACCCGGCAGAGGGCTGGAACATGCAACGGGTCTTCCGGCCCGGCGCTGCAGGCAGGCACAGCCGGAAAATGCCCCGGAGTTTCCGTCGTCGGGTCAGACCGCTTCCCCCACAAGGCTCCGAAAAGTTCAATGATTTTAAAGCTGCCGGGAAGGTCCTCCTCTCCGACACGCAAAAACGGCACAAAGGCCTCCGCGACGGCTATATCTCTTCTCTTTTCCATGATTCTTTTATATAGAACGAACGTTCTATTGTCAAGGTGAATCGGCCGGCCGGGAAATTAATCGCCCCCGAAAAAGTTACTTCAAAATTTTTTCAGCCGTAAATGGAATGAAACAGTCGGGCGCCGAATCATGGTTTGAAACGGCGCCCGACGAATTCATGGCAAAATCCTTCTGGTATTCTTGATAACAAAAGGCAGGGTAAATGTCATTTCTTGCGCATGGTCAGATCTTTGAAGTCATGACAACCGCCGACATTGCAGGATAAACGGCTGGCGTAATGCTCAGAATGGCACGTCAGACATCCTCCTTTTTCGTGGCTGTTATGGGGATCAAAGGTGCGCATGGTATTTGTTTTATAATCTTTGGTCGTCAATGTTCCACTCGGCGTTTTATGACAACCGCTGCACTTTGTCGCTGCAGGCCATTTCTCCTTTATCGGCTGCAAGATGGGATCGGCCGTATCATGGCACGTCACGCACTTCATGCCTTTCTCAGCATGAGCCGGAGAAATATTGAAGCCCCCTTGTGGGTACTTGGCCATGTCAAAGCTTTTAAAAACGGCAGGCTCTTTCTTGTCGGCCGTGTTGCCCTGCATGGCGCCAATGGCGGCGATCGCAAAAAGGCACACAGAAACAGCGATGAGAATCTTATTTTTCATCATATCCTCCTGTTCGGATCACCGCGTTAAGTATTTTTTATCTTGATCCCCATGGGGATGCCGCTTTCACAGGGAACATTGACCTGGCAGCGGGCACAATAGAGTGTGTAAGCTGTGTTGTCCGGGTATTTGGCCTTGACATAAGGCGTGACCACATCGGAAATGTACTTGAAGCACAAGACCTTGCTTCGGCCCGGTACCCCGTGGAGATAGGTCTGGATGGCCTGGGCCGGACAACGCTTCACGCAGATGCCGCACTGCTGGCCACCGGATGCAAAATAAAGGCAGTAGTCACGGTGAGACTGATACGGCCGCGGCGTTACAGGCAGCTTAGCTTTGACAATCGCCGAGGCGCAGCGGTGGGCAATGCCTACCGGCGTAATAAGGCCGTCGCTCAAACCGAAGGTTCCCAGACCTGCGCAGTAAGCGTAATGTCGTTCCGACCATGTGGAAGCAAATCCATACGCGCTGTCTCGCGAAATCCGGAAATGGGTGGTAAGAGCTGCGGAAGCGGCATAGTAACCCTTCGAGGAAAGAAGTTCCAAAACACCTTGCCGGGAATAATCCGAGGATATCTCGCCGAAGCTACGGCCTTTCCCCCAGCGCCGGCTGGGATAAATATCCGGCAGCATGCGTTGTTCCGCTTTCACCTTCTCTGTAAAGGGCATCACCCAACTGATGACGGTTAGATCCCCATCTGTGCAGGGAATGTTGGGATGGACCTTCTTGAATAGCTCAAGCGGCGTCATGTGGAAGGGCGCGACATTGATTTTGAGAGCCTGTACGGCAGGATCGTCGCCGCGGACAAAACCGACGATCGGCATATCATAGGCATGCTCAAATGGCTCGGGCGGTACGTTATTAGGAACCGGCTTATGAGCTGCGTTTCCTCCCTGGGGGGTATCCATGCCCAGAGAGTTTTTCTTGCTCTTGGTGAAATCATGGAGATTGTTTATCACACCTTGGGCAAGCGCAACGTCGCCGCTGTCATTTGTGGCCGCAACGGCTTCTTTGACGGGAAATCTGGGAATAGCGGCCATCAGTCCGGCACCGGCCGCCAGGGTAAATAATTTACGACGGGTAATCGTTACAGGTTTGAAAGGTTGATCGTCATACAAAGAGTCTGTACGTCCCTGAGGCGCCTCGGGACGGTTCTCTTTACGTTTTTTCATCATATTTCTCCTTATGCTCATAACAAAGGTTAGTATGATGACCCACCCGAGAGGCCTCAACACAGTGAACAGAAAAATCGGTATCCTGGCTCACCTTCATCCTACCGATCTTCACCTTCCCGCCGGTGCGGCAGTGGTGCAGGCGTCATACAGTGAAAAAGGCGGATCAGGAGATCCATCCCTCGTTAGGACAACCGCGGGATGCATGGGCACCGATGTCAACTTCAAAACGCTTGAATAAGACTTTCGTCAGGTTTACAGTCGCTGGGCGGCGGAAGCATTTCACTTCCTTCCCAGGTTTTGCTGCTTATATCAAAGACCTAAAGAACAAGATGCAAACACACCTGCGGTAAAGCTTGTCACTCCGCACATTCACACGCTTGCCTTGTTTTTTATAGCAGATAAACATTTCTCATGCAACGATCAAACGGTCGGCAGTTCATTGATGGAAGCCTTTAAACCTGCCCATAAAAAAAGCCCCTCCAGTTTCCTGAAGGGGCTTATGTTTTAAATCCGGCGGCACCTACTCTCCCACACAGTCGCCCATGCAGTACCATCGGCGCGAAGGAGCTTAACTTCCGTGTTCGGGATGGGAACGGGTGTGACCTCCTCGCGATAGCCACCGAAATTTATCTCTTATAAATGCATGACAATGCATATCGCTTTGTTGAAAAGTGAACGCGACTTATCAATGAAACCATATATAAATAATTATTATGGTCAAGCCGCACGACCGATTAGTATCAGTTAGCTGAGCACATTACTGTACTTACACACCTGACCTATCAACCTCGTCGTCTACAAGGGGTCTTTAGTCCTGATGTCTCCATCAGGAGGGATATCTTATCTTGAGGTGG
>DBPV01000062.1 GCA_002304995.1 Syntrophaceae bacterium UBA1411 | reverse complement strand
CCTGCTCCCGCAAGTTCAAACGCCAGTTCGTCCGCGTTTGCCGCAAACCGGCTCAGATAGGAAATCTCAAACCAGTTGAGATAAATGCTGTCCACGACCGCGCCCGTGTCGCCCGGCGACTGGACGGCAAGCGTGTTTACCCCTTCCCGCAGCAGCGCCAGGTCGATGTTCATTTCCTGCACGTACGCGATATCGCCGTTCCAGTAGGCGTTCCCGATGACCGTTCCGTTGACGAGCACGCGGGTGTGGTGTCCCAGCGTCGTGCGTCCCTGGAAACAAACGCGCGCCGTTCCCGTTCCCGGCGCGGGGCTCACCGACGGCAGGGAAAAAGAATAGTTCTTCGTGGACGGCGCGTTGATCCGTTCCCAAAACCAGTAGTCGGCGTCGGGCGCGCCGGGCGTGAGCCCCCAGGCAATATGATTTTCCTCAAAGCGCGCCTTATGGGCAAACGATTCGGCAGGCGCGATCTGTCCCGCAGGGGACGCATCGCGCACTGCCATCCGCCGGCCGGCTTCGCCGCCCCAGGAAAGCCAATAGACATTCGTATCGGTGTAAGAATTATCCACGCTCTGTGCGTAAAACTCCAGATAATCCCCGGCGGCAAACCGCCGGCCCTTCATCACCATCCGCAGGGAGACTTCTTCTCCCCGGTGCATAAGCCGGAACGTTTCCGGATTGATCGCACCGGGATAAATGCGGTTTTTGCTCAGATCGCCGCCGGTGATGCGATAAATGCCGGTCTTCTTCACTTCGATCCGCAGCATCTTCGGCTTCCCGAACAGGGCCAGGGCATCCGCCGCATCGCGCGGCGCCGGCGCCCGTCCCAAAACGGCCGGCCGGTAATTAATGATGTTGGCGCCCAAAAGCGGCGCAAAGGCGTCTTCATCCGGTTTTTCATCGCTTGCCGCGGATCCTTCGCGTTGCGGTTCTTCAAACGCGATCTTTGCCGTGATGCGTGTATAGACGCGGAGTTCTCCGGTGGCGGGATTCCACTGAAAGGGCCGGAACAGCACCCGCGCCACGGGCGCGCCGCGGAAAATCCCGATCCGCTCCACGACGGCCAGAGGACCGGGCAGAAAGTCTTTGGCCGCATAAAGAATTTCATTCTTTTTGTATTGTCTTTGCACGACGCCTTCATCGGAAACCGTCTGCGTCACAACAGGCGCCGCATGGATGCCGGAAAAAGAAGTGAAAGGACCTTCCACTGCCGCAATTGAAATCTTTCCGGAAGGAGGAACCTGGATCAGAACGCCCCGGACCGGCAGCTCCGGCGCGCCGGGCGAGCCGGAGGCTGCCCAGCCTGCAACGCTGAGCCGCTGGAAAACGCCTTCCGGCAGAGCCACCTCTTCGGTTCTCCAGGCCGGCACGGACAGATCCAGCGTGAGTCCGTCTTCGCTGGCGGCGGTCATGCGCAGCTCCTGATCCGTCGCGGAGCCGCACGCGCCGAGGAAAAGCGCCAGGACCAGCGGAACGAAAATTGCCCGAAGAATCCGTCCACATTCTTTTCTCATGGAATAGCCTCCTTTTGCGCATCACGCGCATATTCGTTTCGGAAAGAAAGCCGATCTTCTTCCCAGACGCTTACCGCCAGGTCCCTCATCTGTTCCAGCGGCCCGACGCTCAGGCGGCAGCAGCGCACGCCGGCCAGCAATCCGGCCAGTTTCATGAAATAGTTCCCCGGCCTGCCGCGCAAATCTCCGGTTTCGGTTTTCAACTCGCCCAGCAGCAGATAGGCCATTTCATACGGCGACAGGCGCGTCAAACGGGGCGGCCGGCTGAAATCGGGCGTGAAAAAATCGACGCGATATTTGTTTCCGACGTAAGGCGCCAGCGCTTCAAACAGAGCGGCAACATCTCCGGCCCGGCCTTCCCGCCGGCGGTAGCGAATTTCCCGGTTCGGAATCTTACCGCTGCGTTCAACCACGACCACATCCGGCAGAGATGCCAGCGCCTGCGCCAGAATTTTTTCACCCGGCGCCGCAAGCTGGAAGCGCGTTACGCACCACTCTTCATCCTCCCGGCCGGGATCGAGAAAGATCAGGCCCGCGAGCCGGCAGGGCTCCGAGGCAATGCGCACTTCGGCCGGGTCGAGCCGCACGGGAACCTTTCCGGGTCGGACGCCTGCCTCCCGTGTCGCTTCATTCCCGACGTCGGCGGCGACCCGCCACATGGTCCGGGGAAAAGGGTGGACCAGACGTGTCGCATGCGCAATCGGGCAAAAATCGTCGGAGTGATATTCAAACCCGGCCGCAAGGAGGGCCGTCACCAGCGTCGTCTTGCCCGCGCCGGGAGGACCGCTGATGGCGAGCGCGCGGCCTTCTCTGGCGACGACGCCGCCGTGAAGAACCGTGAAGTCGCAGACGGTGTTCATGATCTCGGCTGTAACAACCTGATACGCAAGCGCCGCGTCATGCGGCGTTTCTCCGAGAAGACGCGAAATACCGTTGATCGAGAGCGATCCCTTTCCGTCTTTCTGAGTATAGCTGATCGCAAGAGAAAGGCCGGCGGCTTCTTCCGCCGCGGCAAAAAGAGAAAAGTCCGTTTCAAAATTCCGCAAAAAGATTTCGGAATCGGAGGAAAGCGACAGATTGACGTCCAGAATGCGGTAGCATTTCGTTTTCATGGCGTGTCGCCAACCGGCAACTGCGTCTCCGCCTTCCGGCCGCAGGCGAGCTTGCAAAACGCCTTTTCGTAAAGCATTTTGCGGTAGGCGCAAAACCTGCCCTTGTCCCACACCGTTCCGGCATCCTCGAGCGCATCCCCCATGCAGCCCGCCTGACAGAAATTGCGCCAGGAACAAGCGGCGCAGTCGGCTATTTTCCGGATTCTTTCCGTCAACAGACCGCAGGTTTTCCGCATGGCTGCCGACCGCATGACGGTTTCCAGGCCTGCCTCAAACACGTTTCCCAGAAAAAATTCCTCCGTCTGCATCAGTGCGCAGGGAAACGCCCGGCCGGCGGGCGTGACAACCAGTTTGCATCCCACCGGACACCAGATGCCGTCCGGCGCTACGCCGGGAGAAACTTCCAGGAGAAATCCCGACAAGCCGCAGGTTATGTCCACAGCCGGTTCGTGGAAACGCCGCCCGTCGCCGGCAAAATCAAAAAAATACTCGTACTGCTTCGTGGTCACAGCGCCAATATCCGGCCAGCGGCTCCGGGCCCGGCCCTGTTTCCGAAGCGGCAAAAACCGGACTTTGGGCACACCCTTGTCCTGGGCAAGCCGGATGATATCCGGAAGTTCGGAAATATTTTTTGACATAACCGTCGCAGCAAGTTGATTCTGTCGCCGAGACCCGCCTCCTGAAGGAGATCCACGGCCCGAAGTGCCTTGGCAAAAACGCCTTTGCCCCGGATGGCGTCATGGGTTTCCTGACGCGCGCCGTCGATGCTGATCTGAACGGAAACATCCCGAAGCCCCCCCAGAAACAAGGCCCAGTCTTTATCGATGAGCGTGCCGTTGGTGAGCAGCGACGGGGCGCACCGGCCGTTTCCGTAAAGCAGCATCTCTTTCAGATCGGGATGGAGAAACGCTTCGCCGCCCGTGAGTGTGACGTCTGTTCCGCCCAGCTCCACCATTTCATCGATCAGCTTTTTGTAGGCGTGAGTGGGAATGTCCTTGCGCGAATAATCCGTGTAGTAACAGTGGGAGCAGGTCAAATTGCAGCGGTCCGTAACATAGATAAAAAGACTTTTGAGTCTGGGAAAGCGCTCGGGCCGCGTCTGCGCCGAATCGCCCAGAAAGCGGCGCCGCTCCAGATGCTCCCGGACCAGGCGCACGTCCTTTGTGGCCTGCTGAGGAGAAACCGGATAGCGCTCGCAAAGAACGCCGGCCGCCTCTTCGAGGGACCGGCCCTCCGCCAGAAGTCGGGCGATTACGGCGAAGGTCCGGTTGGCGAGAATCCATTCCGGCCTCTTTTCGTGGAAAAGAACCAGCCGGCCGTCATCCCCTCCGGAACCGGAGGGGGAGTACTCAAAAAAAGGCAGAACCGGAATCTCCTCCTGCTGCTTCTTCCTGCTGCGCATGAAATGTTTTCCTTCCCGTCAGGGACCAACAACACAGGGAGCGAGGCTGCACGCCATGGCGGGACCGATTTGTTCCAGCAGTTCCTCGCTGGTATAGGTGATAATTTGCGGCGGCACATAAGCCGGTTTTTCGTCTTTTTTCAGATCTGCTTTCTCCTCGAAATACTTCCCTTCTTCCATAAGTTCTCCCCTCTGGATGTAATGTTTGTTTATTGTCAACCGTCTCCGCTTTTTCAACCGCAACGCCTCCCGCTTCGCCGAAGCGCAAGAGCATTTTTTCATTAGGCCTTTTGCACCCCCGGTACCCCCGCCGGCGGGGCATTTGTCCCCCTCTGGAGGGGGCTCCGGGGGAGGTTTCAACCGAATTCCCCAACGTAGGGCGAAGCTTCAGCTTCGCCAAATCCGGCGGGGCTAAAGCCCCGCCCT
>DBPV01000098.1:4040-5929 GCA_002304995.1 Syntrophaceae bacterium UBA1411 | reverse complement strand
GCCGGGCGTCACGATCACAAAATCGTCGGGAAGCTCAGCACGCAGCGCGGCAATATCCTGCGGCGACGCCACCACGCCCGACGCCCCCGCCCGGTGCGCCATCTTCGCGAGATGAAGCACCAGATCGCCGGTCGTCTTCTCGAAGCCGATCTCCGCCAGGTCGCTGTCGTTGAGACTGGTAAGCACCGTTACCGCCAGGATGACGGGACACGCGACGCCGCGCTGTTTCGCCCGGGCCGCGGCCGCGTCGACGGTATCGCGGATCATCCGGCTGCCGCCGGCTGCATGCACGTTGAACATGTCCACGGAAAGCCCGACCGCCGCTTCACCGGCGCGGGCCACCGTGTTGGGAATATCGTGAAACTTGAGATCCAGGAACACGCGGCTGTTTCTTCCCTTGATGTGTTCGATAATCTTCGGACCGACCGCCGTAAACAGTTCCTTGCCGACCTTGAACAGGCCCACCGAGCCGGCCAGCCGGTCGATCCAGGAAACGGCCTCTTCGTATCCGCCCGCATCGAGGGCAAAGATCAGCCTGTCGGCGGGATGGCTACTCGAGATATTCTTCATCGCCGATAAACTCTGTGCTGTCCGGAATGGGTTTGAAATCTTCCTGCGCCCCCTTGAGATACTCGGGATGGGCGTAGACCACTTTTCCCGCTGCAATTTCCCGCAGCGCCAAGACGATTTCCCGGTTTTTACTTTCCATAAGCGGTCTGGAGCCCTTGAGCAGCTGGCGCGCCCGCTTGGAAGCCAGCGACACCAGGCCGAAACGGGTTTCGGCCACCCTTAAGGAATCTTCCACTGTAATTCTTGCCATGTAACCAATACCTCCTCGTTAACTCCTCTTAACAAATTAAAAAAAAAGATCAATTGCACCGCGCAAGCGGGATACTTTGCACTTTTCCGCCCGGTAAACGGCGATGGTTTGCAAGACGGCCGCTTCCAGATCTTCGTTGAAAACGGCGTAGTCATACCATAAAACTTCCCGTAATTCACGTTCGGCCTGCGCAAAACGCTCTTGAATGACCTTTGCGCTCTCATGTCCACGTTTTTCCAGGCGTTTGAGCAGTTCATCGCGCGACGGCGGCAAAATAAATACGAAAACCGCGTCGGGATATCTCTCTTTGATGGCCCGGGCGCCGCGCGGCTCGATATCCAAAAGCAGGTCCTTCCCCCGCGCCAGGACAGCGTCTATGGCCTTCACGGATGTCCCGTACAGATTGCCGTAATTTTCCACCCACTCGACAAATTCCCCCAGCGCAATGCGCTCTTCGAAATCCGCCCGGGAGATGAAACAATAATCCCGGCCGTCCGCTTCGCCAGGACGCGGCGGCCGCGACGTATGGGAAACCGAAAATTCCAGATCGGGACAGGCGGCCAAGAGCCGCCGGCAAATCGTGCTTTTCCCCGTGCCGGACGGAGCGGAAACAACAAATATCAATCCCTGATCCTTCACCGCGTTACTCAATGTTCTGCGCCTGCTCCCTCAGCTTGCCCAGTTCGCTTTTGGCCTCAATCACCTGGCGGGCGATGTCCGCATCGTTGCCCTTGGATCCGATCGTATTGATTTCGCGGTTCATTTCCTGAAGAAGAAAGTCGATCTTCCGGCCTTCCGCCTCGTCGCTCTGCAGCAGGGCTTCAAACTGGGCGATATGGCTCTGCATGCGCACGATTTCCTCGGTAATGTCGCACCGGTCGGCCATGACGGCCACCTCCTGGGCCAGACGCGCGGCGTCGAGCTCCAGACCGCCCGCGAGCTCCTTGATCCGCTCCGCCAGCCGCTTCTGATACTCCAGCACCACCTGCGGCGCGCGCAGACGGATTTTCTCCATCGTCTTTCGGATCGCCTCGAGCCGCATCTGCATGTCCGAGAACAGGGCAATGCC
>DBPV01000098.1:0-4030 GCA_002304995.1 Syntrophaceae bacterium UBA1411 | reverse complement strand
CCAGAAATGACGCACCGAGTTCCGACTCCGCGGGCGGCGTAAAAATATCCCGGAAGCTGATCAGGTTTTTCAACCGGACCGGTTCGGAAATGCCGAACTCATCCTTGAGCCGGGTCAGAACGGCGTAGTACTCGCGCGCGATGTCCATGTTCAATTGAACCCGGGACGCCTCCGTGCCCTCCCCTTCCAGGCGGATCGACACATCGATGCGGCCGCGCTTGAAACGCTCTCCGATTTTCTTTTTATACTCCAGCTCCAGGGGGTAGAGCGCAGCGGGCAGGCGCAGCGCGATTTCCAGAAAACGGTGGTTGACGGATTTGCCTTCCACCACGATGTTCCGGCCGTCGCAGAGGGCCTCGACCCGGCCGTATCCGGTCATACTCTTAATCATAGTCAAACCTTCTTAAAAAANNCTGTTTTTCATCCGCGTAATCCGGATAGGTCCAGGGCAGGGCGCAAAACGCCCCGCCCGAGTATACCAGCGTCAGATCCGCGTAAATTCCGTCGCGCAGATAGGGCCTGTGGGTGTACCCCTTGCCGGTGGCCAGAATCAGATGCGCCGCCGAAAGATAACCGGGGTCGATGTTCATGCGCCGCCGGCCGTCGCGCATCCCTTCGTCTTCGATGGCATTGGTCGCCAGCTTCACGTCCGGCAGGCTTTCCGGCCGGATGAGCTTCTCCATGGACAAAAAACGCCGCGCCAGCGTCTTTCCCATTTCCGGGCCGTAATAATCCGTATAATCAAAAGGCACCTGTCGGCTCACAAAGTCCGGCGGCCCGTACAGGTGGGCGAGCCGTGCAATCGTCTCGTGAATCGTTTCGGCCGCCGGGGCAAACACGCTGAAAATCAGCTTCACCGGCGCGGCCTGCGCGGGCTTGCTCATAAGACGCCGATCAACTCTTCGCGCGAAACGGTTGACGTTCCCACCTTGCCCACCACAATTCCGGCCGCGTGGTTGGCCAGAGACGTCGCTTCCTTTAAATTGGCCTGCGCGGCCAGCGAAAGCGCCAGAACGCCGATCACGGTGTCGCCCGCGCCCGTCACGTCGTAAACCTCCTTGGCCTGCGCCGGAAAAAACGTGTGGGGCATGCCGCGGCCCCGCTCGAAGAGGCTCATGCCTTCTTCGCCGCGCGTCACCAGCAGAGCCCCGAAGTCGTATTTTTCGAGCAGCCGCCGTCCCAGGACGAGCAGATCGTCGCCGTTGGCGATTTCCATTCCGGCGGCGCGCTGCGCCTCGTGATGGTTGGGGGTAATGACGTGAACACCCGCATAAACGGAAAAATCGCTCTGCTTGGGATCCGCGCACAAAAAAATATCGGTCCCCGCGGCTATCTTCCGAATGCCTTCGATCAGGCCGCGGGACACAACGCCCTTGCTGTAATCGGATATCACGATCGCGCCGATCCGGTCCCGGACGGATTTCACGTAACGGAGAATTTTCCGCAGACTCGCCTCGGAAATCGGCCGGCGGCTTTCATGGTCGAAGCGGACCACCTGCTGGCCGTGCGCAACGATCCGGGTCTTGAGCGTCGTGGGCCTGCCGCCGTCCACAATGATGCCGGCCGTGCCGATCCTGCGTGTCTTCAACTGACGGACCAGCCCCCGGCCGATGTCATCATCGCCGATTACGCCGGCCACAAAGACCTGTCCGCCCATCGCGAAAATCGTATTGAGAACGTTGGCCGAACCGCCCAGCATCATGGAATCCTTATGGACATCCACAACGGGCACCGGCGCCTCGGGCGAAATGCGCGAAACCTTTCCCCAGATAAAGTGATCAACCATCACGTCTCCGACGACCAGTACGCCGGAGCGCGGATAATTCTCTATAATTTCCAAAGCCCTTCTCTTGGCAAGATGCTTGTTCACGTCCGAAAAAACCTCTCAGGGGGCAGCCGGCTCCAAAAAGAAAAAGCGCCGGATGCGCCAGATTGATTATCTAAAAAGTGCCGGGATGTTATTATTAACAACCCAATTTGTCAATGATTTTCATCAGGCCGCCCCGGCACAGCAGCGCCCTGCTTGAAAAAACCGCCTTGTATCCTTTGTATCGCCAAAGAATTCTTGTGACCCTTTTCCGATTAAGGTATATTTCAACCGAAAGGACTTGTACAACGCATGCGCATTTACATTGGTTTTGACGACACGGACATCCTCGGATCGGAATTCGGCACGGGGAAGCTCGTCCGCCGCTTTGAACAAAAGCTCCCCGCCGGATATCGCGTCTGGGGCGTGGTGCGCCAGCAACTGCTGGTGGATCCCGCTATTCCCTACACATCCCACAACAGCTCCGCCTGCATGGTCGTGGACGTTAACAGCCCCTCGTCCGGCGCGGAGCTGATCGCCCTGGCCGCTTTGCACCTGGAGCGCACCGCGCTTGCCGGCAGCGATCCGGGACTTTGCCTGGCCGCGGCGGATCAGCCGGCGCTTGCGGCGCTTCGGGATTTCGGACTTTGGTGCACGGCCCGGATTGTCACCCAGGACGAAGCGCGGCGGGCCGCGGCGGGCGCACACCTGTCGAGCCACGGCGGAACCGGCGACGGCATTATCGGCGCGGCGGCGGCGGTGGGGCTCACCGCATCCGGCTGGTCCGGACGGTTCATTGAATTTTCAGGATTGCGGAATTTCCCCGCGACGACAACGGTCGGCGATCTGGCGCGCACCGGCATCCGGACGGTTTCTCTGGACCGGGATGCTTTCGCGCCCCGTCCGGACGACCGCGTGGATACAAAAGGATGGCTCCGGCCCCGGCTCTGGGGCGGCCAGGCCGTCCTGCCGGTCAATCCGGTCGGCCCCGGCCTGTGGGAAATCGTCGGGGGAAAGAGAAATCAGCACAAGACAAAAAAGAAGGAGGACTAACCATGGCCGGAAAAATTTTTTACCGGGAAAGGCTTAAAGTCGGCGAGAAAGAGAAAAAACCCCGTTTTAAACTGGTGGCGGTGGCCGGTGTGGACATCACGTTTTACGGCGACCATCTGCGGAAAAAGGAACTGGAGGAAATCGCCTCCTCCGTCGGCGCGGAACTGGTGCTTTTGAAATCGAAAAAGGAAGACAAGGATGAAGAGATTGAAGTGAAAGAGTGAGGAAAGGATAAGCGAAAATGGCGCTGATCAGGGAAAAAGACGGAAAACGCCTGCACGTGAAGAGCAGGCTGATGGGCGAAAGCCTGGTGGGTAAAACTTTCATGGACAGTCTCACGGTAGCGCCGCAGGAGCGTCTTTTTCCGGACGTGAACGTCGTGAAGATCGGCGGCCAGTCCATCTGCGACCGGGGCGCGCAGGCGCTGCCCGCCCTCGTCAAAGAGGTTGCCGCCAACGCCAAAAAGCATAAGATTCTGCTCACGACGGGCGGCGGAACCCGCAGCCGCCACATTTACTCCATCGGTCTGGAGCTGGGAATGCCGACAGGCATCATCGCCAAGTTCGGCAGCTCCATCTCCGAGCAGAACGCGCTGCTCGTGGCCACGCTGCTTGCGCCCTGGGGCGGCATCAAAATCGGTCATGACGACGTTACGAAACTCTACACCTACTTCTCCCAGAACTGCATCCCCGTCATGCACGGCATGCCGCCTTACGATTATTTTGCCCTGCCCGCCCCGAAATGGCGCATTCCGATTCACCGCACCGACGTCGGCACGCTGATCGCCGCCGACCTCATCGGCGCGAAAAGCTGCATTTTCGTCAAGGATGAAAAGGGGCTTTACACAGACGATCCCAAGAAGAATCCCCGGGCGTCTTTCATTTCGAAAATCAGCGTCAAGGAGCTCTTGGACCGGAACCTGGACGACCTGATCATCGAACGGCCCTGCCTGGAAATCCTCCAGGCCAGCGAAGTGCTCGACCGCATCCAGATCGTCAACGGTTTGGAAAAGGGTAATCTCACCAAGGCCCTCACCGGAAAATCCGTCGGAACGGTGATTTACAAATCGTAATTCCCCGGAAGCGATAAAATGAAAAGGCCCGCAGGTTTTGCCGGCGGGCCTTTTGTTATACAGGGATGGTGCCGTTTACGCGGAGTGTCCGTGGGCGT
>DBPV01000057.1 GCA_002304995.1 Syntrophaceae bacterium UBA1411 | reverse complement strand
ATGGCCAATACCTTCTTCATTAGAGCATCCTCCTTTCTAAATTTTAGTGTGTAAACACACTAGGTTTTACGATGGGTGACAATACGCCTTTTTTTTGCCTTGTCAAGAGATATTTAAACATATATAAGTGACAAAAATTGACATCAAAGGACGCTGTAATGATACTTGGTATTGACGTCGGCGGAACCCATACGGATGCTGTTCTGGTTCAGAATTTTCAACTGATAAAAAAAGCCAAGGTGCTCACGGATCAGGCAAATATCATGTCCTCGCTTCTGGAGGCGGCCCAAAAGCTGATTTCCGGCGACAATATCAATGATATCGAGCGCATCGTTTTGAGCACGACCATTTCCACCAACGCGATTGTGCAGGACAAAACCAACCGCGTTGCCATGGTGCTGCTCAGCGGTCCGGGGCTTTCGCCCGCCACGCTGGACCTGGGAAAGGACACGTATTTCGCCCAGGGTTACGTCAACCACCGCGGCATTCCCGTGAAGAACATCAGCAGCCGGGAAATGGAAGAAATCAGCAATGACATTTCCGAAAAGTCCATCCGGCATATCGGCGTTGTTGGCAAATTTTCCAGCCGCAATCCGCAGCAGGAGCTCGACACCGCCGAACTGCTCGCGAAAGAGTCGCGCATCATTTCCCTGGGGCACACCCTTTCGGGGCAATTGAATTTCCCGCGCCGGATCGCCACCACCTACCTCAACGCGGCCATCCATGACATCTACGATGCCTTTGTGCACGATGTCCTCAAGTTCATCTCCCGAATCGGACCGAACATTCCCGTCTATATTCTGAAGGCGGACGGCGGAACGATCCTCATCGACAAATCGCTGGAATGCCCCGTGCAGACCATCCATTCGGGTCCGGCGGCGGGAATCATGGGCGTGCTGGCGACGGCCCGCATCAAGGAAGATGCCGTCGCGCTGGACATCGGCGGCACCACCACGGACATCTCCGTTTTCGCCGACGGCGTTCCTCTTCTGGAACCGTCCGGCGTCGCCATCAACGGCCGTAAAACGCTGATTCGCGGTCTTTACACCAAATCCATCGGCGTGGGCGGCGACAGCGTCATTAAAATCGAAAAAGGCGAAATCGTGATCGGCCCGCAGAGAGAGGGACCGGCCGTTGCCCTGGGCGGGCCTTTTCCCACGCCGACGGACGCCATGATCGTGGAGGGCATCGTCACCTTCGGCGACGCAGGAAAAGCTCAGGAGGCTATCGCCGGACTGGCCAGGAAACTGCGCCGGAGCGTCGGTGAAACGGCCCGGGCCATCGTGGAAAAAACAGCCGCCATGATCGCGGACCACGTCCGGGATATCCTTGCGGAGGTCAACAACAAACCGGTTTACACCATCCATGAATTGCTGGAAGGAAAAGTCATCACGCCAAAAATTCTTTTAGTGGCGGGCGGTCCGGCGGCAATCGCGCCTTTTATCGCAGAGAATCTGGGATATCCCTATTCCATTCCGGAACATTCGGAAGTGTCCAACGCGCTCGGCGTCGCCGTTGCGCGGACCACCGCTGAAGTTACGATTCTGGCGGACACGGAAAAGCGGGAACTCATCCTCAGCGAAGAAGGAAAAGTGCAGGAAATCCCGCGCAACTTCTCGCTTGCCGACGCGGTGGACGTCGGCAAAAAAACCCTGCGGGAAAAAGCCGCCCGGATGGGCGCCAAGGCCGAGGACATCATTATGGAAGTCACCGAATCGCAGGAATTCAACATGATCCGAAACTTCTACACGACGGGAAAAAATATCCGCGTGAAAGTTCAGATAAAACCCGGGCTGATCTCTTCCGGGACGGAAAGGTAAATTCATGCCCAAAAAAGAAAAGAAAACAGGTCTCATTTTTTTCCCGGCGTTTGACTGGGCCATATCCGTCAATCATCCGGAGCGGGAAGAGCGGCTGCTCTACACGCAGGATCAGGTTTTTGAGGAGGGTCTGCTCGATTTTTCCAACATCCGGGAATACAAACCCGGCATCGCCACTTACGCGGAAATCAACCGTTGCCATATCTGCGTTCCGAATCCGCAGAATCTGACGACCAACTCCCATCTCATTTCCGCCGGCGGCGCCATCACGGCCGCTGAAAAAGTTCTTTCCGGCGAGGTGGACAACGCCTTTGCGCTGGTCCGGCCGCCCGGCCACCACTCGATGCTCGTCGCCCACGGCGCGCGGGGATTCTGCAATATCAACATTGAAGCCGTCATGATCGAATACATCCGGCATAAATTCGGCGTGAAGAGAATCGCCGTCGTGGACACGGATTGTCATCACGGCGACGGCACGCAGGATATTTACTGGAACGACCCGGACGTTTTGTGCATCTCCATGCATCAGGACGGACGGACGCTCTATCCCGGCACCGGATTCGTGGACGACTTCGGCGGTCCGAACGCACTGGGCGCAACCATCAACATTCCGCTGCCGCCCCGCACGTCGGATGAAGGCTTTCTGTTTGCGCTGGACAACGTCATTTTGCCGATTCTGGATGAATTCCAGCCGGAGATCATCATCAACTCGGCCGGGCAGGACAATCACTACAGCGATCCGATCACGAATATGAATTTCAGCGCCCAGGGATACGCGCTTTTAAACGAAAGGCTCGCGCCGCACATCGCGGTTCTCGAAGGCGGCTATTCCATCGAAAAAGCCCTGCCCTACGTCAATGTCGGCATCATTCTCGCCATGGCCGGCCTCGACTACAGCCGGGTGCGGGAACCGGACTACGACGCGGAGCGCATCCGCCAGTCGCCGGAGGTCACGCGGCTCATCGAAGAGGAAGTCAAAAACGTCATGACCCTGTGGAAGAAAAAGAAAAACCTGAAAAAGCAGATCGTCGGTTCCGCCGCCTATATCCGCCGGGAGAAAAACATTTATTACGATACGGACGACATCACGGAAAAGCAAATCGAAACGGTCCGCGTCTGCGAAGACTGCGGCGGCCTGGTCATGATCGAATCGGCTGCCGATACGGGCAAAAAGATCTTTGCCGTCATTCTGCCCAACGCCTGCTGCCCGGAATGCCGCAAAAACGGCGAAATCTTCTTCGACCGGGTCAACGGATCGAATTACAACCACGTTTATTTTCAGGACAGACAAAGAGACGTTTTCATCGTCAAATAGCCGGAGAAAAAAATGTCGGATCAGGATATCAGGGAAAGAACACAGAAGACGGCGGAAAAGCTATTTTCCGGAGGCGCCCAACTGGAACGTCCCTATTCCCTGTGGCGCGAATTTGACAAGGCGCTGGCCAACGACTTTTCGCGCTTCATCACGGGCAACTTGTATTCACGGGAGGTCCTGACCCTTCAGGAGCGCCAGATGGCGGCCTGCGCGATGCTCGCCGCGCTCAAGGCCCGCGACGAGCTGAAAGTCCACGCCAACGCCGCCCTGAACGTCGGCTGCGATCCGCGCAAACTGGTGGAAATTTTCTTCCAGACGGCGACGTATGCCGGCATGCCCGCGGTCAACGAAGCGCTCGCGGCCTTCAAGGAAGTCCTGCAGGCACGGGGCGAGTGGCCGCTTCGCTAGACATCAAGGATGATCCCTTTGCGATTGCAGCGCCAATGGCTATCGGATGCCTTTCTTAAATTCAATTGGTTTGCCGCCCTCGTCGGAGCCGGCGTCACGGCGCTCGTTCTGGGCCGTCTGACCGAAACCCTCGCCGATCCCGACCTGTGGGGCTATCTGGCGTTCGGGCGCCTGTTCTGGGAAGGAACGGGCTTCCCCTATGCCGACGTTTTCTCCTATACTCCCGTAAAGGCCCTCTGGGTCTATCACGAATGGCTCACGGGCGTTGTGTTTTATCCGCTTTATGAGCAGCTGGGAGCGGCCGGTCTGCAGGGATTGAAATATGCCGCGGGACTGGCCACCGCTTTTTTGATTTACAAAACAGCCCGGCTCCGGGGGGCGACCGCTCCGGCGGCAATCGCTGCGCTGGTCCTGGTAAGCCCCCTTTTCGGTTTCGCCTATTCGCCCGTCCGGGCCCAGATCTTCACCAATCTGTTTTTTGTTCTGACCCTGTATCTTCTCGAGGCGGCGCGCCGGGAGGACCGTCCCGTCTATCTTTGCTGGCTGGCGCCCGTCTTTTTGCTGTGGGCAAACTTCCACGGCGGATTTGTGGCGGGACTGGGTCTCGTCGGCTTGTTTGCCGTCGGCGCCTTCCTGTCCGGACAAAAAGCCCGGCCTTACTTTCTCGCTCTGGTCCCGGCCTCCGCCGTGACGCTCATCAATCCCTACGGTTTGGAATACTGGATCTACCTCAAGGAAGCCCTCCTCATGCCGAGGCCCGACATCGACGAGTGGCACTCCGTTCTCTACGCTTTGCAATACGGGGAATTTACTTCAAACGTCATCATGTTCTTCATTCTCGCCCTGCTGGCCGCCCTGATGCTGTGGGCGGCGAAAACCCGCCGCCTGTCCGACATCTTGCTGCTGGGAGTGACGTTTTTTCTGTCATTCCGGCACGTCCGGCATCAAAGCCTGTTTTTTCTGGCCATGGGCGCTTGCGCTCCGCTTTACTTCACGCACGTCTGGGCGCACTTCAAGGCGCCTGCCGCTTCGGCTGACCGGCTCAAGATGTTCCGCCGGATCCTCGCCGTCCTGTTTGCCGGCCTTCTGCTCTTTTACGGCGTCCGGTTTATCACCGGCGCCCCTTTTTCGNNGGCGCTGTCGCCTTCATCCGCAGCCATCACGTAAAAGGCAATATCCTGACCGAATTCAGCTGGGGAGAGTACATCCTCTGGAATCTGCCGGAGAGCAAGGTGGCCATGGACGGGCGCTACGAAACCGTTTACACCGAGACGTCCGCCGCGGAATATTTTGCCTTCGCCAGGGGCGAAAACGGCTGGCGGGACTACCTCGAAAAATATCCGCACACGGTAATTCTCTTCCGGCAGGAGAGTACGGCCAGCGCTCTGGTGCAGGAATTGCCGGACTGGGCGCCTGTCTATTCCGACGCGGACTGCGTCTTGTTCATCCGGAAAGAACAGCCGAACTGACGGCCGTTTTTTCCGGACCTATCCTTCCGCTCCGGGCTTTTGCAGCCGGGTCACGGCGGCAATGGAAATCATGATCAGCAGTCCGCCCGCGGCGACGCGCCAGGTCAGCGCTTCACCGAAGACCATCATACCCAGGGCGACGGCGTAGAGAATGCGCGAGGTGGAAACCAGCGAACCGGACCGCGCCGTAATGTATTTGTAGCCGTAGGTAATGCAGGCCTGCCCCAAAACGCCGACGCTTCCGGACGCCAGCAAAAGCAGCCACTGGCGGCCGTCTTCCGGCCAGACAAACACCGGCAGCATTGCCAGGCCGTTGACCACCGTTCCGATCGACATCAGATAAAAAAGGATCAGCACCGTCGAATCGTTTTTCCGCGCCATGTTGAGCGTGATGATCGCGAGCGCCGCGGCAACCGCCGACAACAGGGCGAACAAATCTCCCCTGGTGAGCGTGTCGAAATGCGGATTTACGACCAGCCAGACACCGGCAATTGCAACCAGCAAAACCGGATAAAGGAACGGCGGGACTTTCTCCTGGCGGAAAAAAATCGGCGCAAAAAGAAAAATGAAAAAGGGGTAGGTCATGTTGAGCATGTGGGTGTTCGTGATCGTCGTGTACTGCGCCGCCAGAAAGAACAAAATCACGGCAACCGTATTGAGGACGCCGCGCCAGACGAGCAGGGACAGCTTGTTGGGCCTAAGCGATGCGCCGTTTTTATAAACGAGCGCCGCGGCGAAAACGAGGCCCAGAATGAAACGCGAAAAGGTGACTTCCAGGGCGGATATGGCCGAGGTCCCGGTGAGCAGCTTGGAAAAGACGGTCGATGCGGTAAAGCACAGTTCCGCCAGCATGATGAAGATAACGCCCTGGTAGAGGTGAACCCTTTTCAACATGGGCGCGACTATAGGGAAGCGCGCCCGGCCTGTCAACAACGATCTTGCCGGATAACCGTTGTCAGGCTTGCTTTATTGTGTTAGGTACCTGCCTTCTTTCCAGGAGAAGGAGAAAGGGTTCACGATGGAAGACATGGATGCCGCCCGGCGGGAGTTGCAGGAACTGATCACGTTGATCCAAAGGCTGCGGGCGCCCGACGGCTGCCCGTGGGACCGCAGGCAGACCATGCCGGACATCGGCCGGTATCTTCTGGATGAGTCTTACGAAGTCCTCGACGCACTTTCTGAAAATGATCCCCGGCACATCGAAGAGGAGTTGGGCGATCTGCTGTTCCAGATTCTTTTCATCGCCGGCATCGCTTCCGAAGCGGGTCTGTTTACGCTTGCGGACGTCATGGCCGGCGTCCGGACAAAAATGATCCGCCGCCATCCGCATGTCTTCGGCGACATCAAGGTGCGCTCCGTCCAGGATGTGAAAGACAACTGGCAGGAAATCAAAAATCAGGAACGGGGCGGCGCCACGGCGAAAAAAAGCATTCCGGACGGCATTCCCCGTTCTCTTCCCGCCCTGAAAAGAGCGCAAAAGATCACCGCGGCAGCCGGCAAAATCGGCTTTGACTGGAAAAACGCCGACGAGGTCCTGGTGAAACTGCAGGAAGAACTGGCGGAGCTCGCCCAAGCCCGGCAAAGAGCCGACGCTGCAAAAATCAGCGAGGAAATGGGGGATCTTTTTTTCACCCTGGTGAATCTCAGCCGCTTTCTCGGCGTGGACGCCGAAGAAGCGGCCTCCGCGGCGACCGGAAAATTCCTGAAGCGCTTTGCCTACGTCGCCGATCGGCTGGCCGCGCGCGGCCGGACACCGGAGACGGCCTCGCAAGAAGAGATGGACGCTCTGTGGAACGAAGCCAAGGATAAGGGGATCTGAAGCATCTATGGACTATTTTCTCTGCGTNNCTGAAAATCTATCTGCTGAAAATCACGACGCTGCCGGATTCGACACTGCGCGGCATCGGCATTGCCGCCATCGTCCTCGGATTGGTTCTGCTCTATTTCGGGCGGCGCTGACGGTTTTGATTGACAGCCGCCGCTTATTCTGGTTATTTGCCCCAAATTTTTACCTTTTGCCGGAAATGTCATGAAATTGAAAGACTTCGATTATTTGCTGCCCGAAGACCTCATCGCCCAGCATCCGCGCCCGGAAAGGGACGCCTCGCGCATGCTGCGGCTTAACCTCCGGGATAAGACCCTTCTGGACAGCTCTTTCACCGCTTTGCCGGATTTCCTCGAGGCGGGCGACGTCCTGGTCGTCAACGACTCCCGGGTCATTCCCGCCAGGCTTTACGGAAAAAAGGCAACCGGCGCGATTCTGGAAATCCTGCTTCTGTCCCGCAAAGACACAAGCGGCCCGACCCAGCTCTGGGAAGTGCTGGCACGCCCGGGAAAAAGGATTCGGGAAGAAGACACGATCGATCTGGGACACGGCGCAAAAGGCAGCGTCGTCGCCCGGCTCTCGGAAAAGAAATGGCTGATGGCTTTCTGCTCACCGGACGGATTCGACGCTCACCTGGAGCGTTTCGGCCGCGCTCCCCTGCCCCCTTACATCAAAAGGAAGAAAAGCGCCGACCCCGATCAGTCCGCCGACCGGGAACGCTATCAAACCGTGTACGCCAAACCCGCCGGCTCCATCGCCGCCCCCACGGCCGGTCTGCACTTCACGGAAAAAGTCCTGGCCGCCCTCAGGTCCGGAGGCGTACAGATCGCTTCCGTCACCCTGCACGTCGGCATCGGCACCTTTTTGCCCATTGAAACGGAAAACGTGGAAGATCACGTCATGCAGAAGGAATATTTTGAAATTTCGGAAGAAGCGGCGCGGATCATCAACGCCGCCAGACGGGTCATTGCCGTGGGCACCACGTCCACGCGGACGCTGGAAAGCGCGGCGGACAAAGACGGCAGGGTGAGGCCGCAATCCGGCGAAACGGACCTTTATATTTATCCGGGATACGCCTTCAAACGCGTCGACGGTCTTTTAACCAATTTTCATCTGCCGCAGTCTTCCCTGTTTCTGCTGGCTTCGGCATTCGCCGGAACGGATTTCATCCGCGAGGCTTACGCCCACGCCGTCGGGCAGCGTTATTTGTTTTACAGCTACGGCGACTGCATGCTGATCGTGTAGAGGATCTTTTATGCCTTTTNNCATTTGAAGTCCTTCAAAAGGACTCCCTGACCGCCGCACGGCTGGGAAAAATGACCACGCCGCACGGCATTGTGGAAACGCCGGCGTTCATGCCGGTCGGCACGCAGGGCACCGTCAAGGCACTCCGGCCCGACGACCTCGTCCGC
>DBPV01000076.1:54532-87980 GCA_002304995.1 Syntrophaceae bacterium UBA1411 | reverse complement strand
CGGCTCCTGCTACTGGAATGTCGGCGTCGGTTTGAATCCGCAGGACGTGGAAAAGGACGAGGAAGGCCGGAACATCATGAAAGTGCTGGGGCGGAACATGGCCTGGCTTTTGAAAAAACTGGGCGACCCTCAAACGCAGCAGGCCTGACCGGACAGGCGGTATTTTTTTTCAGCAAACCGTTTCACCGGATGAAAAGGAGACAAAACCATGACCCCGGAAATCACGGAAAAAGACCGGCAGATGGCGCGGCGCTGCGTGGAGTGTCCCGTCTGCACACGCGCCCGCAAAAAGCAGCGCGGCATCGCCTACTGGTTTGTAAAAAGCATCGAAAGCGGCTTCTGCCCTTACTGCGCGGCCTATGAGCGCGTTTACGGAAAGAAGGCGCACGAACCTTAAACATCGCGAGGAAAGGCGGTAAAAATGGGATCGTTTGATTCTCTTTTTCTTTTTTTAATCATGTTGTTTGTTGCCGTGAGCATGCGCATGGTCCCGGAGCAGCAGAGAATCGCCCTTTTTCGCCGCGGGCAGTATGCGGGGCTCAAAGGGCCGGGAATGGTCCTGGTGATTCCTTACCTGGACCGCGCTCACAAAATCAGCATCGGGGACAGGGGCGTGCTCTTGGAGGATGGAACGGCGCGGTTCGGAGAATTTGCGGTGCCCGTCGTCTTTTCCCGCTACATTGCGCCGGAAACGTCGGTCCAAGTGGTCGGCTTCACCAAGGACGGGCCGCAGGTGGTGTAGCGCCCGGGCTTTTCGCGCCATCCGGGGATAAGCCCGCGCGGTGGACTTTTTTATTCCGGCGGACGCTTTTTTTCAGCGTCCGGCTGTTTACGCTTCTTCACCGCCTCCAGAATCCTGGGCAGAATTTCGCCCGTCTTTCCCTGAAGAAACGCATCGGAGATGCCCTCCCGCGTAAGCGGCGTGGGATCGGCGTTGATTTCGATGATGACGGTCTTTTGCCGGTAATTGTTCTGTTTGGCCGTCCGCGGCAGCATGGCAAACGGATAAACGGCCGCGGACGTTCCGCAGATCAGCATCAAATCGCAGCGCTCGACTTCCTCCAGGCTCTCCCGGGCGACGTCCGGTGGAATCGCCTCGTTGAAATGGACGACGTCCGATTTCAGCACACCGTTGCAGCGGCGGCACAGGGGCGGCAGACGGTTCTGTGCGAGCAGCCTCTCCAGGTCGTACTCCTCGGGATCAAACCGTGCGTTGCATTCGAAGCAGCGCAAAAGCGCAATATTGCCGTGATAGTCGAGAACCTTTTTGCTGCCCGCTTTCTGGTGCAGATTGTCGATGTTCTGAGTGACGACGCATTTCAAAATGGACAGGCTTTCCAGTTGGGCCAGCGCATCGTGACCGGCATTGGGACGCGCCTTGAAGAGCGCCGTGAGCCACGAGGCGCCGGTCAGGCGCTCGATCCAGTACTGCCGGGGATCCCGCTGAAACTTGTAATAGCTTTCGTAGGCCTGCCGTTCGGCCTCCGGATTCTTCGTCCAGATGCCGTTGGGCCCCCGGAAATCGGGAATGCCCGATTCGGTCGAAAGGCCGGCGCCGGTGAGCGCGATGGCGTATCTGCTCTTGACGAGCCGGCCGGCTACTTTTGCAATCACCTGTTCCATGGACTTCGCCTTGCACAGTAGCGGGTAAAGCGGCCCAGGGCCAGCGCCGCACGCCCGATGGAGGGAAAGACGGCAATGCCCAGGGCGGCCAGTTCCGTCGCCGCCTTCTGCGCCAGCGGCTTCATGTTCGCGGAGCTGTAGCTGTGCAGGATCACTGCGAGCGGCTTGGTGAGGTTCTTCTTGCTCTGGCCGATCAACTGGAGAAACGAGCCCACCCAGAATTCCTTTTCCGCGCTGGAGACGAGGCCGAAATGGTCGAACGCCACATGGAGAATGAGCATGTCGGCTTCCTCGCAGGCGTCCAGAAGACTCATGGTCCTGAAGAATTTGTCGGGCGTCTCGAAATTGTTGAGGTCGATCGGATTTTTAAAAATCCGCCCCGCTTCCGTAGGAAACACGTTGATCAGGTTTTGCCGGAGCTCAAGGCCGAGCCGCGGGAGCGAAAGTCCCGCGGAGGAAAATTCGTCCGCAAGGATCACACTGGCGCCACCCCCGATGCCGACGATCACCATCCGGTTTCCCGCGGGCTTGGTCATCTGCTGAAACGCCAGCGCGACGTCCATCATCTCTTCGATGCTGCCGGCGCGGATAACGCCCGTCTGTTTCAGAAGACCGTCCCAGACCTGGTCGGAACCGGCCAGGGCCGTCGTGTGCGAAACCGCCGCCTCGGCGCCGGATTCGGAGGTTCCGACTTTCAGCACCACGACGGGTTTGCGTTTCGCCGCCTTTTCCAGCGCCTTGAAAAACCGCGGTCCCTGGCGGACGCCTTCAAGGTACGCCGTGATGATTTTCGTCTCTTCATCCTCGGCCAGATATTCCAGATAGTCCGATTCGTTGAGGTCCGCGCCGTTGCCCATGCTGATCACTTTGCTGAAATAAACGCCGCGGGCGGCGCCTTCCTGAATGCAGTGCGCGGCGTTCCCGCCGCTCTGGGAAATCATGGCCACCTGGCCCGCGGTCCTGGCGTAGTCGCCGTTGAAGCTGAGGCCGCCCGCCGGACAGTAAAGCCCCAGGCAGTTGGGGCCGATCACGCGGATGCCGCCTTTCTTCGCCCTGGCAAGCACCTCCGCCTGCAGGCGCTTGCCCTCGGCGTTTTCGATCTCGCTGAAACCGGACGTGAAAAAATGGATGGCCTTCACGCCTTTTGCGGCCGCTTCATCGACCAGCTGCGGCGTAAAGGGGGCGGGAATGGCGGAAATGATGTAATCGACCTCGCCGGGAATCTCCCGGAGGCTTTTGTAGAGGGTCATGCCGTTGACTTCGCCCCCGGCGGGATTGAGCGGATAGAGTTTCCCCGGATAGCCGAACTCCTGGAGGCCCTGCAGGTATCGCAGGCCGAAGTTGAACTTGTTGACGTTTTCCGACACGCCGGCGATGGCGATGGACTGCGGATGAAACAGAAAATCGAGACTGGCGGAAGTTTTCATGGCGGTCATTTCCCTTCTATTCCGGAATGGTGCAGTAGAGGCGGGAATCCTCGAGCGCGTCCGTGCGGTAGCGCACGACGTCCTGGTAAGCCTTGTCCCGGTTCATGTCGATAAAGGCGCCGATCGACGGATATTCGTAAAGGGCGATGGCGTCCCACGCCTCGTGGCCGATGACCGGCATCAGGCCGCTGCCGCGGTAGACGATGCGGCTGATCGTTTTTCCGGAAAAGAGCGCCTTCGTCGCCTCGTAGTACTTCTGATAGGTTTCCTTGCCTCCGTCGCGTTTGAATTTCAGCAGATTGACCATGACGATCGGTCCCTGGTAATTCTGCGACATGAGCTCTTTGAACTGGTCTTTCGTCGGCATGATGAAATTCATCTCTCTTCTCCTTGTCAGAGTTTATTTTTGTTTGATAGCGGCGACACAACGGGTAACCGGCCATCTGCGCCGACGGCCGCGTCAAGATAACGGGGAGCAAAGTCGAATCCGGGGAGATGATCAAAACGCTCGTCCGGCGTGGACAAGACTTTCATGACGAACCTCCTGTATCATAGGTGTTGACGCCATAACACTTTTGATATAATTTGTACACAAAATATTAGCCTACAAGACAACGGAAAGAGGCCCATGACTCTCAAAGTCGAAGACTGCATTTTTTTTCTCCTGGCCCGCGCCCAGCAGGCGGGTGTGCGTTTCTGGACGCAGGCGCTCGCGGACACGACTCTGACGGCCGTGCAGGCGATGGTCGTCAATTTTCTGGGACGCCGGGACCCCATCACGGCAAAGGAATTAAGTGAGCGGACGGGATTGGACACGGCCACGCTCACCGGCGTTATCGACCGGCTGGAGGCGTCCGGTTGGATCGAAAGGCGCCGCCATCCCAGCGACCGGCGGGCCATTCATATTTTGCTTTCGGACCGGGGCCGGAATATCGTTCCCCTTCTCCAAAAAAAGATGGAGAAGGCCAATCGGGAGTTTTTGGCCGCACTCAGCGACAACGAACAGCAGGAATTCCGGCGCCTTCTGCGCGCCGTGCGCAATCCGGACGCCGTCTTGCCCCCGGCGGAATAAATTAAAACCGCAACCGCATTAAATCGGAAGAGAAAGGAAAACGACATGCAAAGCGACCTGAAAGAAGCCATCATCGGACACCTGGGAAACACCGTTTCGGCCGTCGGATTCGCGCCGGTGGAGCGTTTCGCAGAAGCGCCCGAAAAGCATCATCCGGCAAAAATCTGCAAAAACGCGCAGACAGTGATCGTGCTGGGCCTGCAGATTCCGGCAGGAATCCTGAAATCGCCCGATTACAATCTGTACGGCCTGCACCGCTCGTATCACACGGCCTACCGCCGGCTCGATGAAATCGCGCTTTATTTGTGCAACTTCATCGAAGCGCAGGGAAAATACGCAGCCGTGACGATTCCCAGCTACGCGCCGATGGTGTTTCATGATTTTGAACCCTGGGGCCTTCTGTCGCTCAAGCACGCCGCCGTCCGGGCCGGTCTCGGCGCCTTCGGCCGCAGCGGCCAGGTGTACCATCCGGTCTACGGTTCCCGCCTGCGGCTCGCGGCCGTGGTCACCGACGCTGCGCTGCCCGGCGATCCGGTCAACGATGCGCTCCCCTGCCCCGAAAAATGCCGCGCCTGCCTTAAAATCTGTCCCGCCGGCGCTTTTACAGCCGAAGGCGATTTTCGCAAGATGACCTGCCTGGGGCACACCGTCAAGCACGCGATTTATCCGCTGGCCCTCAAGGACGCCGCCGGCCTCAAGCATATCGAGCGCGTCATCAACACCGCCGGCCACGATTACTGGATCGACTGCGACGAATGCCTGAAAGTCTGTCCGCTGAACCGGTAGCCAGACCGGCAAAAAATTCTTTTAGTCATTGATCCGCATCATTGACGCCTGACGACCGTATAAGGTATGATCGTCGGCACGCATCGGCCGAGCCGAAAAAAAGAGAAACCGGGCAAGCGCTCGCCGGCTCGGCGGAAGCGACGGACCGATGTCATTCATCACAACAGGACGCCTTCAGGGATGAAACCGTCCATCAACTGCGGAGTCATCTTTCAACCCATTTACGGCCATCACCCTGAAAGGAGCGTCTTATGAAAAAGAACATGGGAATCCTGGACAGAGGCATCCGAGTTCTGCTGGCGATCGCTATTGCCGTTCTTTACCTGACCGGCGCCATTTCCGGCGGTTGGGCGATTGTTCTGGGCGTCATTGCGGTCATCTTTGTCGTCACGAGCCTGATCGGTTTTTGCCCCGCTTACGTCCTTTTCAATATTTCGACGATCGGAAAAAAGTAAGGACCCGCATCGCCGGAAAAGAAAAGGAGGTCGGGGAAATGGTTTCGCCTGCACGCAGATTCCGAAGAGGGATTCTGATTTTTACGGGAGCCGTCTTTCTTGTTTTGTCCGGGCTTTCCGGGCACGCCGCGGACCAGAAGACGGATATGCGGCTAACCATCAGAGAAGCCGTCGAAAAAGCGCTCGCCGACAATCATGCAATCAAGGCCGTCAAAAGCGGACTGGCCGCGGGCCGACAGGACATCGGCATTGCCCGCAGTTATCTGCTGCCGAAAATCTCCCTTGAAGAAAGATATCTGCGGACCAACACTCCCGGCTACGCCTTTATGTCCAAGCTCAACCAGTCCCGGATCGCGGCCGCGGATTTCAATCCGGATTTTTTAAACAGCCCCGAGGCGATCAACGATTACCAGTCCTCCATTGCCGTGGAACAGCCGATCTTCGTGAAGAAGGCGCTGGTCGGCCTGGAAATGTCCCGGACGGAATCGCTGGCGAAGGAAGAGGACGTCAGGCGCAAAGAGGAGGAAATCGCTTTTTCGGTCGTCCGGGCCTGCCTCTCTGTTTTAACCGCCGGGGAATATGTGCAGGTGGCGGAGCTCGGCGTTCGGGATGCCCGGGAACGTCTGCGGATTGCCGAGCTGCGTTACAAAAACGATGTCGGGCAGTATGCCGATGCGCTGCGCACGGCAACGTCGCTCACAGAGGCCAGACAAAAACTCAACGTCGCGCGCAAGAACGTCAGCCTGGCGAGGCGCGCGCTGGGCGTGTTGCTGGCGCTGCCGGACTCGCCGGACGTGGTTGATGCGGCTTTCGATCTGTCACTTCAGGAGCTGACCTTCTATACCGCCTCTGCAGAAAAACGGGCGGACGTGCGCGCGCTGGAGCTGCGCGGCGAAAACGCCCGGAATAATATCCGTCTGGCCGAAGCCGGTTATTTCCCGTACGTCGGCGTGGGCGGCAGCTATCAGTTCAACGACCATAATGCCCCCCTGGGATCCGAAGGCAAAAGCTGGCAGGTGATGGCGTTTGTCCGCTGGGACCTGTTTGACGGAACCAAACGCGAGTATGAAAGGGCGAAAGCCAAACATCAGGAAGCGCAAGTCCGGGAACATCTGGCCGCCATGAAAAAAAGCGTCTCTTTTCAAATTTACGAAGCCTACCTGAACGTCGGAGAAGCAAGACAGAATATCGCACTGGCCGAGGAGGCGCTGAAAACAGCCGAAGAGGGCGCCCGGCTGCTGAAGCTCAGGTATGAAAACGGCCTTTCGTCGCTCAGCGATCTTTTGAATACGCAGGCCAGTCTGGAACAGGCGCGCGCCGGTGTTGTCGAAACAAAGAACGCGTATAAAACAGCCCTGGCCGGGCTTCATTTTGAAAGCGGAACGCTTTTACAGAATTTGAAAAACGGACAGTCCCGTCCGCTCGGGGAGAAACCATGATGCGTCTGAACCATCGCGGGTTAAAAACGTTTTGTCTGCTGGCGGCTGCGGTATTTTTTACGGCGCTATTGGCCGCCTGCCAGGAAAAGGGTTCTGAAGAAGCGGTCAAACGGCCGGTCGTCGAGGGGATCAAAATCGCCGCCGTCGCGCCTGCCGCTGTCGATGACGTTTACGAGACCACGGGCAATGTCCGGTCCGACCGCGAAAGCCTGGTGGCCAGCCGGGCGATGGGCGTGGTCACCTCCGTTCTGGTGCAGGAAGGAGACCGCGTGAAAGCCGGCCAGTTGCTTCTGACCATCGACGACCGGGATGCCGCCCAGCGGGCGCAGGCCGCCGCGATGGCGCTCGAATCCGCAAAACAAAACAAACTGCTCCAGGAAACCACCTGGCAGCGCTATAAAAATCTCTTCGATGAAAAGGCGCTCTCCCGACAGGAAATGGATCAGATCACAACGCAAAAGAACGTGGCCCAGGCTGAATACGAGCGGGCCAAAGCGATGGCCGAGGAGGCCCGGACGTACCAGTCGTTCACTTCTGTCCGGGCGCCCGTTTCCGGCAAAGTCACCCAAAAGCGCATCGACGCGGGCAGCATGGCCTCGCCGGGCCTGCCGCTTCTGGTGATCGAGGAAAGCGGCAGCTTTTACGTGGAAGCGGCCGTCGACGAGCGCCTGAGAGATAAAATCAAACCCGGCATGGAGGCCGAACTGGTCGTCGACGGCGCCGGCGGGCCGCAGCGCACAACCGTCCGCCAGGTGTTGACCACCATCGATCCTCTCTCCCGGACATTCATCGTGAAGATCACTCCCGGCGGCATTCCGGCCCGCAGCGGCCTTTTTGTCCGCATCCGGATTTCCGTCGGCCGGAAGGAGGCCATCCTGGTGCCCGCCGGCGCCCTCGTTCAGAAAGGACAGTTGACGGGGGTTTACACCGTGGATGAGCGCGGAATCATCACGTACCGTCTGGTCCGTACGGGCGCAACGTTTGCAGGCAGCACGGAAATTCTGTCGGGCCTGGCAGCCGGCGACCGGGTGATCGTTGAAGGCGTCGAGCGCGCCGAGGACGGCGGCGTCCTCGCGGGAGGAAAAGCGCCATGACCGGCATCGGCATCTCCGGAAAAATCGCCAAAGCCTTCATCCGTTCGAAGCTTACGCCGCTCATGGTGATCGCCGCCTTGTTGCTGGGCCTTTTCGCCGTCTTTGTCACGCCGCGGGAAGAGGAGCCCCAGATCGTCGTCCCCATGGTGGACGTGTTCGTCAGCTATCCCGGCGCGACGCCCAAGGAAGTCGAAGAGCGGGTGACCCTTCCGATGGAAAAGCTCCTGTGGGAGATCAAGGGCGTGGAGTATGTCTATTCCATCGTCAAGCCGGGGCAGAACCTGACGATCGTCCGCTTTTACGTCGGCGAAAACATGGAAGACTCGCTGGTCAAGCTCTACAACAAACTCATGTCCAACGACGACCGGATTCCGCCCGGCGTCTCCCGGCCCATGGTCAAACCCAAATCGATCGACGATGTTCCCATCCTGGCGCTGACCCTGTGGAGCGCTTCGCCCGGGTACACCGGCTACGAACTTCGGCGCATCGCCCTGGAGCTGTGCGGAGAATTGAAGAAGGACGCGAACGTTTCGGAGTTTTCCGTGATCGGCGGCCAGAAACGCCAGGTGCGCCTGACGCTGGACCCGCAGCGCCTGCGCGCCTATAACCTGTCGGCCCTGCAGATCATGCAAGGCCTGGCCCGGGCCAATGTCATTATTCCTTCCGGATCGTTTCCATCGGGCAATCGGGAGACGATTGTCGAGACGGGCAGTTTTCTGACAACCGCCGAGGAGGTGGGCAATCTGGTCGTGCATGTCGCAAACGGCCGTCCCGTTTACCTGCGGAATGTGGCGGCCGTGGCCGACGGACCGGCCGAGGCGGCCAACTATGTCTTCATGGGGCTGGGGCCCGCAGCGGCGAAAAAAGGTTTGACAGGCAATGCCGCCGCGCAGGCGGAAGCCGTCACCATCGCCGTCGCCAAGCAAAAAGGCGCCAACGCCAGCGTGGTGGCCGACGAAGCGCTCAAAAAAACAGCCGCCCTGAAAGGGACGCTGATCCCGTCCGACGTACAGGTGACCGTCACGCGCAACTACGGAGAAACGGCCAAGGACAAATCCGACGAACTTTTGGAACACATGCTGATCGCCACGATTTCCGTGATCGTGCTCATCGCCTTGTTTCTGGGCTGGCGGGAATCGCTCGTGGTGGCCGTGGCCGTGCCGGTGACGCTCGCGCTGACGCTGCTCATCAATTACCTTTACGGGTACACCCTCAACCGCGTGACGCTCTTTGCGCTGATCTTTTCCATCGGCATTCTGGTGGACGACGCGATCGTCGTTGTGGAAAACATCAACCGGCATTTCCGGATGCGCAAGATCGAACCGCTCACAGCCGTGCTGGCCGTGGATGAAGTGGGCAATCCCACGATCCTGGCCACCTTCACCGTCATTGCCGCGCTGCTGCCGATGGCGTTTGTCTCCGGCCTCATGGGGCCTTACATGCGGCCGATCCCGGTCGGCGCATCGGCGGCGATGCTCTTTTCTCTGCTGGTGGCCTTCATCGTCAGCCCCTGGCTGTCTTACATCGTTTTGAAAAAAGTTCGCCAAAAAGGTTCGGGGGAGCCCCGCGAGGAAAAGTCGTACGGCCTTTACGAAAAGATGCTCGGCCCGCTGATCGACGCCCCCAAAAAACGGCTGATCGCGTTTGCCGCCGTGGGCGGGCTTTTGCTTCTGGCTCTGCTTCTGGTGCCGCTCAAACAGGTCACCATGAAAATGCTCCCCTTCGACAACAAAAGCGAATTGCAGGTCATCATCGACATGCCCGAAGGCCGGACGCTGGAAGACACGGCCGCCGTGACGCGGGCGCTATCTGAATATCTGAAAACAGTGCCGGAAGTGACCGACTACCAGGCCTATGTGGGAACGGCCGCCCCCTACAATTTCAACGGCCTGGTCCGCCATTACTTCCTGCGCGAAGGCAGCAACGTGGCCGACCTCCAGGTGAATTTCGTGAACAAGTCGGACCGCCCGGCGCAAAGCCACGATATCGCCAAGCGCCTGCGGCCCGAGTTGAAGCGCATCGCCGACCGGCACGGCGCGCGGATCAAGATGGCGGAACTGCCGCCCGGGCCCCCGGTGCTGAGCACGCTGGTGGCGGAAATTTACGGACCGGAAACATCCCGCCAGATCGAAATCGCAAGACAGGTGCGTGATATCTTCGAAAAAACCGAGGGCGTGGTGGATGTGGACTGGTTTGTGGAAGACGACCAGCGCAAACTGTCGTTTGTCGTCGACCGCGCCCGGGCGGCGCAAAGCGGCGTCACGACGGACGCCATCGCCGAAAGCGTCCGGATAGCGCTGGGCGGCAGCGTGGCCGGCGTGGTCCACCTGGATCGGGAGAGAGAACCGGTGGAGATCTTCCTGCGGATGCCTTTTGCCGAGCGGGCCGACCTCCGGCAGCTGCAAACGCTGATGATTCCATCAGCCACCGGCCGAGCCGTATCGCTTGGAGAACTGGCCGCCGTGCGGGAAGGAATCGGGGAGAAAACCATCTACCATAAGAATCTGAAGAAAGTGACGTACGTCATCGGCGACGTCGCGGGAACGGAAGAAAGCCCCGTTTACGCCATTCTGAAAATGAAAGACGCCATCGCCGGGTTGAAACTGGCCGAAGGTTACGCGTTGGAGCAGTACTCGTCGGCGCAGCCGTGGCTCACCACCCGGTACGCCATGAAGTGGGACGGAGAATGGCACATCACCTATGAGGTTTTCCGCGATCTCGGCATTGCTTTTGCGGCGGTGCTGGTCATCATCTACATTCTGGTTGTGGCCTGGTTTCGAAGCTTCGTCACGCCCCTGGTCATCATGGCGCCTATTCCGCTCACGCTGGTGGGAATCCTGCCGGGGCACTGGATCTTCGGCGCATTTTTCACCGCCACCTCCATGATCGGCTTTATTGCGCTCGCGGGCATCGTGGTGCGCAACTCCATTTTGCTCGTCGATTTCATCCAGATGGAGTGGCGGGAAAAAGGCGAGCTGCGCAATGCGCTTCTCCGCGCGGGGGCCGTCCGCTTCCGGCCGATTGTGCTCACCGCAGCGGCCGTCGTCGTCGGCTCTTTTGTCATGCTCTTCGATCCCATCTTTCAGGGCCTGGCCATCGCCATGATGTTCGGGGCGGTAGCCGCGACGCTGCTCACACTGGTGGTGGTGCCGCTGCTCTATTATGCGTTTTTCAAAAACCGGCCGTGTCCGGGTGAAGAGAAAAAAGACCAGACAGGCGATGCATAATCCTTTCCGGGAAGGCCGCCGGTTCGCGTTGCCTGCGGCATCGCCGGCGCGCGATCGGAGGGACGCTGTACAACAGCCGTTGGGTGGATTCCGACGGCTCATCATAAAGAACCCCGCTTTTGTCGCCAAAAGCGGGGTTTCGTTTTTCAGGATGGAACGCTGTCAGAGGTTACTGAATGGGCACCCAGCGGACCATTTCCGGTTCCTTGGTCTTGCTCAGTTTCTTGTACTTGTCAAACTCAGCCTTGGTTTTCGGGAACGCCAGAATGTAATCCACTTTCGAGAACTTGCCGTTCTTCACGTGCTGCATGATCAAACCGCAGTACATAAAGCCGTTGTCCTGCATGGCAAACAGTTCGTTGGGCACCTTGTCGCCGGTGGTGGGAAGAGCATTGGGAATGTTGCGGCGGACCAGTTTCGCATCCAGCGACTGCGCCTTTTCGATTGCGCGGGCCACCACGTACATCGAGTTGTAGTTCAGCACGCACTCCGCGCCCATGTCTCTCTTATACGCCGCCTTGTAGCGGGCCTGGAAACCGGGAACGGCCGGCAGGGGCAGATCTTTCAGGGCGCCCGTGCTGATCATGCCTTCCAGCAGTCTCATGTCTTTGATGGCTTTGGCAATATAATCCGGTTTGGCCTGGTCGATGACCACGAAACCGCCCTTGAATCCCAGGGCTCTCGCCTGTTCGATGACGAGAACGGTCGGCGCCGAAGGACCGCCGATGAGCAGAAAATCAGGTTTCTTGGACAGAGCGGCCGACAGCTGCGGCGAATAATCCGTTTCCGCGTAATAGTTGGCGGGATAGTCGCCGACCACCCGTCCGCCCTTGTTGACCCACAAATGATTGAACGCCTGGCGCCAGGCATCGCCGTAACCGCCCGTCGTCACGACCATGGCGCATTTCCGGTAGCCCTGCGCCCAAGCCTGATCGCTCATCAACTGCGCGTAGGTCACGAAGTTCGGAACGGGGTTGATGATCATCGGATGCCCTTTGTCCAGAAGCGCATGGATGCTGGTGTAAGCCACGATGAGAAAATTCTGTTCGGGAATTCCCATGATCGCCGCCAGACCGGTGAAGTTGGGGCTGAAAACCGCGATAGCTTTGTTCTGGTTGACGAAACGCAGCGCGTTGTTTTTCGCCTGGGTGGGATCCATCCGGTCGTCGAGCCGTTCCATCCGGAAGGTGTATTTTTTGCCTTTAACCGTTACGCCGCCTGCTGCGTTGAGCTCTTTCACGGCCATATCGATGCCGTACATGCAGTCCTGGCCGTACTCTGCAGCGGGCCCGGACAGAGGCCCGGTGAAACCGACCACAATGTCATCCGCCGAGGCCACTGCGGCCCATGCAACAAACGCAAACATGAACATTGAACACAATAAAGCTTTCCACTTCGTCATTGCAACATCCCCCTTTTTTAATAAGTTTTTCCGGACCGAAATACGCATTTCGCAATCCGGTTGGACAAGGCATTATGTGAATGGCTAAATCATCATGTGATGGTTAAGCTACTTACTGTATTCAGAAAACAGGGTCAAGCGGTTTTCATCCTCGAAGAAGTCTGAACCGCTATCTTAAAATCCGCATCACCGGAGATGGGGCGCTTCGGAGCAGGCGGGGGCCGAAGTGTTGTTTTATCGCGGTATCGCGCCGCCCGTCCTGCAGATTTCTGTCATCAGTCGCAAACATCCAACTCCCGACTTCCGTGGACGCTGAGCAGACAATCAACCTTCTCGGCAATCATTTACAACGAACGTTGTTTGACTTTCCATAGATGAGCGGGAACGAGTTGTCAAGGCATTTTTAATGGGTCAGCGGCAGAAACGCGCGACCATGACGCCGCTGAACGCCGGATTGGCCTTTACAAAAGCCGCAAGCGTTTTTTCCGACACGACCACCGCGCCTTCCCGGCGCGACGCGTGCAGGAGACGCAGGCTTCTTCCTTCTTTCACCGCGAATCCGGCGTGCGCGACATCGAGCCCCGCTTCATCCGTCGCAAAGGCGATCACGTCGCCCGGACAAATGCCGCCCGGCCGGCGCGCCAGCTCCCCGACGTCCAGCACGGGGAAGGTGCGGCGGGAAAGGCTCTGCTCGGTTTTTCGCAGGCGGGCAAAAGCGCTTTCGGATTTCAAGCCGGCGTACAAAGCCCGGTGCGTTGTCATGAAGTTGATTTTTTTGCGCCGGGCACAGCCGCCCAGATCGGCCGTGATATTGCGCAGCACTTTCTTTTTCTCGTTGTCTCCAAGCCAGTCGCAAAAATAATGCAGGCGCGAAGCGTAGCCGGCGATTTTTCCCCCACGATAACGGATGTGTTTGAGGCTTTTTCGAAATTGAGGGCCGGAGAGCTTTCCGGCCGTGACACAGCGGGTCAGGGCCAGGACGGTTTCGACAAACGTCGTGCAGTCGAACTGCGCCAGGGTGGCTGTGAGCTTCTCCGGCCCCGGCGCCTCCAGCGTGCCGGCCTGATAGGGAGCTCCCAGAAAAAAACGGGCGATTTCGACGACCAGGTCGCCCGGAAACAGATCCTGCGCCAGCGCCGCCTGCCACACCTGCGCCGCTTCGGACGTGTAGATTTCTTCGCGCGTCATCAAGCACCTCCTCTCCGTTCAGGAAATTTCCGCGTTGCTTTTTTCCGCCGTCGCACCGGTCGGGACGCGCGGCGCTTTTTACTCCCGAATTTTGAGCGTGTCCTGCAGATACCTTTTAAACGACGGAAAATCGCGGGACATATTGACGGCGCCGCCCTGACGGCAAGCCAGGTCTTTCATGCTTTCCGGAAGCTCGGGATCGATGCCCAAAAGGCTTTTGATTTCTTCGGGAAATTTGGCGGGATGCGCGGTTTCCAGACAGATGGCCAGTTTCATATCGCCGGTTTTTTTCTGATAGGCCTCGAGCCCCGCCCAGCCCACCGCGCCGTGCTGCTCGAGAATCACGCGGTAGCGGTCGTAAACGCTTTTGATGGTCCGGCGGGTCTGCTCGTCGGTGACGCTCACCGAGAAAATGCGGCGGCGCATTTCTGCGAGATCGGGATAGCGGTGGACCACGCCCGCGCGGTCGACCGTTCCGCCGTAGAGTTCAAAAAAACGCGCCAGGTTGCTGGGATGGCCGACGTTCATCGCATTGGAAATGCAGGCGCGCGACGGCGATACTTTGGTATAGCGGCCGGTTTCCAGGTACAGCGGAAATTCATCGTTTTCGTTGGTGGGCATGATGAGTTTGGCCACCGGCAGCCCCATCCGGCGGGCGTATTCGCAGCCCAGGGCGTCGCCGAAATTGCCGGACGGAACGGAAAACAGAACTTCCTCGTCCGCCCCGGCCAGCTGCGCGTAAGCGTAAACGTAGTAAACGATCTGCGGCAGAATACGGCCGAAATTAATGGAATTGGCCGACGACAGGTTGAACCGCGCCAGCTCCCGGTCGGCAAACGCCTCTTTCACCAGATTCTGGCAATCGTCGAATTTACCGTTCACGCACAGCGCCCGCACGTTGCCGCCGATGGTGTCGAGCTGCTTTTTCTGCATCAGACTTACTTCGTCCGCCGGATACAGGATGGTCACATCGATGCCGCAGACGCCCTTGTAGGCCTCACCCACCGCGCTGCCGGTGTCGCCGGACGTCGCCACCAGAATATTGAGCCTTTCCCCTTCGGGCCGGCAGTGGCTCATCAGCCGCGCCATCATCCGGGCGGCGAAATCCTTGAAGGAGGCCGTCGGCCCCTGATCCAGGCGCAAAAGAAAGGCGCGCGGATAAACCGCCTCGAGCGGCACGGGATAATTGTACGCATCCTGCACGATGTCCGCAAGAACGTCGTCCGAAAATTCGCCGGACAAAAAGGCCCTGGCCACCAGCAGCGCGGCCTGCCAGTAAGGCCGGTCCCGCAGCCCGATGATGTCGGACATGGATAACTGCGGAATCGGATCGGGAACAAAAAGCCCCTCGTCCGGCGCCTGCCCGGCCAGGAGCGCTTCCCGGAAGGTGACGGTTGCCGTGAAGGGGTCGATGCCCGCACGGGAGTGAACGAAACGATTGGTGCTGTAGTAGCGAATGGCCATACCTTTTCATCCTTTTTAAAGGTACTGTTCTATAATCTGATTGACCGCAATAAATCAACAAAAATTGAAGCGGGCCGGCAATCGGGTGATCCGGCGCCCGCCGGACCGGACACAGCCGCCTGCAGGATGGAAATGCAGTTGGAAAATGCGGTCATCTATGCTAAAAATCAGAAGGGCTTCTTAAGGAAGCGCTTCAATTTTTAATTTTTTTTCAGGTGCAAACAAGATGGAAGAAAAAAAGCCCGTTCGTCTGACCAATACCGTTCAAAGCGCCGGTTGAGCCTGTAAGATCGGTCCGGGGGACCTGTCCGACATTCTGCGCGATTTGCCGCTCATCTCCGATCCGAATCTGGTGACCGGATATGAACATGCGGAAGACGCGGGCGTGTACAAACTTTCCGACGATCTGGCGCTGGTGCAGACCGTGGACTTCTTCACGCCGACGGTGGACGACCCCTTCACCTTCGGCCAGATTGCCGCGGTCAATGCCTTGAACGACATTTACGCGATGGGCGGCCGGCCGCTCACCGCGATGAACATCGTCTGCTTTCCCGTCAAAACGATGGACAAAGCGGTGCTGCGCGACGTTTTGCGCGGCGGACTGGACAAGATGCGCGAAGCGGGCGTCCTCCTGGTCGGCGGCCACAGCGTGGAGGACAACGAAATCAAGTACGGGCTCTCGGTGACCGGCACGATCCATCCGGACCGCGTGCTTTTCAACCGCGGCGCGCGCCCCGGCGACCGGCTCATCCTGACCAAGCCGCTCGGCACGGGCATCGCCGCGACGGCGATCAAGGCGGAAGCAGCCGGACCGGCGCTCGTCGAACGGGCGACGGCCTGCATGACGACGCTCAATAAAAAAGCCGCCGAACTGATGATCGCCGCGGGAGACATCCATTCCTGCACGGACATCACCGGCTTCGGCTTCCTGGGGCATGCCTGCGAAACCATTGAAGGCAGCGACGTCGGCCTGCGCCTTACGGCGGCGCGGATCCCCATTCTGGAAGGCGTGCGGGATCTGGTGGAATCCGGCTATCTGCCCGGCGGGTTGTACCGCAACCGGAATTACCGCCTGTCCCAGGTGGAAAAGGCGCCCTCCTGTCCGGACTGGATTCTGGATGTCTGCTTCGATCCGCAAACGGCGGGCGGACTGTTTTTCAGCCTTCCGGCGGACAAGGCGGGGCCTCTCGTAGAAGCCATGCACAAAGAAGGAATCGGCGAGGCGGCGGTTGTGGGCGAAGTGACGGTTGCCCACCCCGGCAAAATTCTTCTGGAATAAAGCAGGCGTTTTGCAGGCCATCAGGAATGAACTTCCCATCCATTGCTCTCAAAACCGAAACACAGCAGCATTTAAAAAGACTTCTTGAAATCATCTCGCCCGACGATTCGCTCCTGATTCTGATGCACGGCAGCCCCGATCCCGACGCGATCGCCTCGGCCATGGCGCTTCGCGAAATTCTTGCGCGCAGAAAAAACATCTCCCGCTGCACGCTGGCCGCGACCGAACCCATCCGGCGTCAGCAGAACCGGGAACTGGCGCACGCGATGCGCCTCACCATCCGCCAGTTGAGCCAGGTGGACGCGGCCGCCTACCGGCATATCGCGCTGGTGGACGCGCAGCCTTCCTTTTTCGGCGAGCCGCAGACCCGGCTCAAACCCACGCTCGTCTTTGACCATCATCCCCGGCAGGGCGACTGGGAGGCGCCGGTTGCGGACATCCGCCCCGCCTACGGCGCGCTTTCGACGGTTTTCACCGAATACCTGCTGGCCGCGCGCGTCCGCATTCCGCGCAATCTGCATACGGCGCTCCTTTACGGCATCAAGACGGACACGGACAATTTCGACCGCGACACGATCGCCGAAGACATCCGCGCCTACACCTTTCACAGCCGGCGCGCCAATCTGCTGCTCATCCGGCGCATCGAGCTCAATCAGACGCCGATGAGCTACCTGAAATACTTCGATCAGGCCTTTCACACCATGCGGCACTTCCGCGGCCGCCGCGTCGGATTTTTAGGCCAGGTGGAAAGTCCGGATGTCTGCGTTCAGGTGGCGGACTTCTACCTGCACATCATCGGCACGTATTACGTCGTGGTAGCGGGCATCGTCAACGACAAGCTCGTCATCATCTTCCGGGGGGACGGCTACCGGCAGGACTGCGGCGCGCTGGCGCAAAGCGCCTGCGGCCTGGTCGGCCAGGGAGGCGGCCACCGCAGCGCCGCCCGCATTGAAATTCCCCTGGACGTTTTAAAAGCGGAACTCAAAGGCGATTTGTCCCATGCCAGCATCGATCGTTTTCTCGATCACTGTCTGAAACGGGGCCATGCGGCACGGCAAACCGCGCCAATCCCTTCACCTCCCGAGGATCCCTCATGAAAGACATCGGACTGCACAAAGAAGTCACCGTCGGCCGCTATCTGAATCCCTTTGCCGGATTTGAAGAAAAGGAACTGGTGATTGAGGAACGCTACGACGAAACCACCGGCGTGGCAAGCCGCATTCTGCCCTACCGCGTGCGGCCCGCCCACAAGCCGGATCCCGCTCCCTATCTGGAAAAGTCGCCTCCCTCGATCTGCCCCTTCTGCCCGGAACTCTTCGACCGTCTCACGCCGAAATTTACGCCGGACATTCTGACCGCGGGAAAATTCCGGCACGGCGACGCCTGGCTTTTTCCCAACGCGTTTCCCTACGATGCCGCCAATACGGTGGCGACCTTCTCGTCTTGTCACTTTCTCGGCCTCGATCAACTGACGGCGGACGCCATGCGCGACGGTTTCGCCGTCTGCCGCGACTACTTGTACCGCATCGCGGAACTGCAAAAGGGCTACCAATACTGCTCGATCAACTGGAATTACATGCCGCCCTCGGGCGGCGGCCTGATCCACCCCCACCTGCAGACTCTCGTGAGCCGGCATCCGACCAGTTTCGTCCGCCGCCTCCTGTCCAGCGCGCGAAACTATGCAGAAGCTTCCGGAGGCGGCCATCTCTGGCGAAACCTTCTGCTTTTGGAGCAGGAAGCCAAAGAACGCTTCATTGCCGCCACCGGCGTCATTTCCTGGCTTGCCGCCTTTTCCCCCAAAGGCATGGCCGGAGAAGTCGACTTTTATTTCAAGGAAAAAACGTCGTTTTTTGATTTGACCGAAGCCAACTTCGCAGAGCTGCTTTCCGGCCTCGCCCGCGTGTTTGCACACCTCTACGTCAACAATTTCATGAGCTTCAATTTGTCTTTGTATGCCACGATGACGCCGGAGAAAAATTTCTGGGTGCAGGGGAAGATTGTTCCGCGCTTCGAACTCAATCCGCTGGGCACGAGCGACCTGAATTACTTCGAAAAGCTGCACGACGAAATCATCTGTCCGGTCGTTCCGGAACAGCTCTGCCGGGAATTGCAGGCGTACTTTCAGGTATGAAGCGTCGCAAAAAGAAAGGTATTTTTAAGGAGGAAAAAGGCGGCCTTGCGGGCCGCCTTTTTTGTCTCTGACGTTTTTTTCTAGTCTTCCTTGCCGCCTGCTGCCGCCGAAGAATCGGCCGCGGCCGGAGAGGTCTCGGCCGGAGAGGATTCCTCTTTATGTTTGGCCGGCTGCGGTTTCTTGCCCGCATAGTCGGTCGCGTACCAGCCGCTCCCCTTCAGGCTGAAGGACGAAAGCGACATCATTTTCTGAACCTTCCCCCTGCAGAACTTGCAGGTTTTCAGATCCGGCTCCGTGATGCCCTGAAACGCCTCGAATTGTTTGCCGCATTTCTTGCACCGATATTCATAGATAGGCATAAGTCAACCTCCTCACATTAATTATATAAATCGCTGATCGCGAACTGGCCGCTGAAGCAGTCCAGAACCATATCCATTTCCTTGTGCCGGACCGGTTCGAGAGCGCTGCGCGTCAGATTGTGGACGATCTTTTCTTCCCGGTCCTTTTCTTCCGCGGAGGCTTCAAAGTCGGCGGTTCCGTCGCCGAAGCGCAAAACATGAATCAGTTCATGCACCGCGATGTAGAGCATCAAAGGGTTCAACTTGATGAAGGAATTGGCCCGGTCCACCGCGTCGAGAATGATGTTGTCCTGCAGGCATACCCGGTAGAAATCAAATCCTTCCTTTCCTTCCGGCGTCGTTTCGGAAGGCTTCTCATAGGAATATTTACACAAATGTGCAAACGCTCCGTCTTTTACTTCATGCTCTTCGAGAAATGCAAGCGTTTTTACATCGTATTTGTTTTTGCGCAGGTCGTTTTCGCTCAAACGAAAATGGCGCAGCACCAGTTTTTCCGCGTCGTTAAACGCCCTGGCCGCCACCGGGATCTGCGCTGGGTTAAAATAACGAATCATAAAAACACCTTCACTCGTTATAGCTGGCGGCAATATATCCATTCTCCCGGCGCGTGTCAATACCGCCCGGGTTTTGGCCGCGCCCGAAGACGAATTTTACAAGATATTATTATTCTTTCGTCTTTTCCCCGAACAAGGAATTTCTTGTCAAAAGATGGAGCCGATGTTACTATCGGCCCGCAGAACAGTAAACGATCCGTCGCACCCAAGGAACCTGTAAATGGCGTTTGATGCAACCATAAGGACTCAATACAACAACAATGGCACCCGGGAAGGCTGGTCGTGGCTGGATCCTTTTGCCGCGATCGGGCGGATGGTGATCGGCTGGGTCAACAACCTGGGGGCGGCGGCGATTTTCCTGGCGCTCGCCCTGTGGCAGGCGTTCCGGCGCAAACAGTTTTCCAAGATCATCCAGCAGATTTACTTCATCGGCGCCCGCTCCCTCACCATCATCATGCTGGTCAGCCTGTTTACGGGCATGGTATTGGGTTTACAGGCCCACCACGCCCTGCGGCAGTTCGGCGCGGAAGGGGCGGTGGGATCCCTGGTGGCTTTGTCGCTCATCATGGAACTGGGCCCGGTGCTCACGGCCATCATGATCACGGCGCGCGCCGGCTCGGCCATCGCCGCCGAAATCGGCATTCAGCGCATCAGCGAGCAGATCGACGCCTTGCAGACCATGCACATCAATCCGCTCCGCTACATCGTCAGCCCCAAAATCATCGCGGCGATCATCAGTTTTCCGCTGCTCACCGCCGTCGCCGATCTGGTGGGCATTTTCGGCGGGTACCTTTCCGCAGTCATGCTCCTGGGATTGAACGCCGGTGTCTACTGGCACAGCACACAGGTTTACGTGGTTCTGGCCGACGTCACCAACGGATTTGTCAAGTCGATCGTCTTTGCGGTGCTCGTCGCCACCGTCTGCTGTTACCAGGGCTACTTCGCGCACATGCGCCGCGACAGCCACGGCGCCCAGGCGGTGGGGCTCGCCACCACATCGGCGGTGGTGATCTCCTGCGTATTGATCCTGGTATCGGACTACGTAGTCACCTCCCTGTTGATTTAGTGAGAGAAAATGGACGCGCCGCTCATCGAATTTCAAAATGTCACCAAGCGCTTCGGGGATAAGACGGTCCTGGACCGGGTAAATCTGCAGATTTACGAAGGCCAGGTCACGACGATTATCGGCCTGTCAGGCGCGGGTAAAAGCGTAATTCTCAAGCACATCATCGGGCTCATCCAGCCCGACGAAGGCGTGATCCTGTTTCGCGGCCAGCCGATTTCAGGGACGAAAAAATCCGTCCTGGACGCTTCCCTGGCGCGGATCAGCTACATGTTTCAGCAAAACGCGCTGTTCGATTCGCTCACGGTTTACGACAACATCGCGCTCCCGCTCAGGGAAACCACCAATCTGAAGAAAACGGAAATCCACCGCCGGGTCATGGCCCGGGTCAAGCAAACGGAGCTTACCGAAGCCGTCGGCAAATACCCTTCGGAGCTTTCCGGCGGCATGCAGAAGCGGGCGGCGCTGGCGCGCGCGCTGATTACGGATCCGCAGATCGTCCTGTTCGACGAGCCGACCACCGGGCAGGACCCGGTCCGCAAGAACGCCATCCTGAGCATGATCGCCCAGTATCAGCGCAAATTCAATTTCACCGCCATCCTGGTGAGCCACGAGATTCCGGACGTGTATTTCATCTCCAACCGCATCCTCGCGCTTTACAACCGGCAGATCGTCTTTCAGGGCACGCCGGAGGAGCTGGAAAGCTTCGACCATCCCTTCATGGACGAGGTCATCGGCTCGCTCGAGGCGCTGCAGAAAGAGCTGACCGGCCTGTACTCCCGGCGCCAGTTCAAGATTCTCAACCATGTTCAGATGAAGCGGCGGTCGCAGAAAGATCCCTACTGCCTGGTGGTTTTCGGTCTCCAGGAGCTGCACGCGATCATGTCGCGCGTCGGGTACGATACGGCGCAGGAAGTCCTGTCGACGATGGGGCTTTACATCGACAAGCACTTCAGCGCCATCGGCGGCTTTTCCACCCGCCGCAGCACAAACGAAATCATCACCATGGTTCCCTATTCTTCGCTTGCCGAAACTGAAGGCATCGTGAACGATTTCGTCCGCGACTTCAACGCGTACATGGTGCCCCGCATTGGGGAAACCGCCTGCCGGTCGGCGTCCGGCGCATCCGTCGATCTGGTCATCCTCGCCGGGATCGCCGAAGGGCAGGCCCAGGGCGATATCGATTCGGTGATTTTACTGGCCAGGTCTCAACAAAAAGAAATCGGGCGGCTGTCCTGCGCCGCCGGGGAGTAAACGTATGAAAAAGTACACACTGGAAACCGCCGTCGGCATCTTCGTCGTTTTAGGACTGGTGTGCGTCGGCTACATGACCGTCAAGCTGGGCAAGCTGAATCTGTTCGGCGACGACACGTATCCGCTCGTCGCCAAATTCACCTCCGTGTCCGGCCTGCGCAAGGGCAATCCCGTGAACATTCTGGGCATCAACGTCGGCCGTGTGGAGCGGATCACCATGGATCAGGAAGACCAGCGGGCCGTCGTGGAGATCCGCGTCAAAAGAGACATCAAGATCTACGATGACGCCATCGCCGCGATCAAGACGGAAGGGCTCATCGGCGACAAGTACCTGAGCATCGATCCGGGCGGCGGCGGCGATCTCCTCAAGCCCAACGACGTCATCACGGACACGCAGGCCCCCGTCGACATCGAGTCGCTCATCAGCAAGTACGCCTTCGGCGACGTCAAAAAAGGCGAAACGAAAAATCCGGAAAAGAAATAAGCTGCAGGAGGCTTAAAAGATGCAAAAACGTTTTATGGGATGGAGTCTGGTGATCCTTTTTCTGCTGGCCGTGCCGGCCTGGGCCGGCGCTCCGACCGCTGCCGTCGAAAACACCGTCACCCGGGTGCTGGACGTTTTGAAAGATCCGCAGCTCAAAGGCCCGCAGGCCAAGGAAGCCAAGACCCAAAAGCTGCGCGTGATTTACAAGGACATGTTCGACGAGATGGAATTTTCGCGGCGCACGCTGACGCGCAACTGGAACAAGTTCACGCCCGATCAGCGCCGGGAATTCGTCGACTTGTTCGAGCAGGTGATGGAAAAGACCTACCTGGACCGGATTCTCGAATATTCCAACGAGAAAGTCGTCTTTTACAAGGAAACGCTGATCGGGGACGACAAGGCGGAAGTGCAGTCCAAGATCATCACCTCCTCCAAGGAAGTGCCCATCTACTACCGGATGATCCTTAAAAGCGGCAAGTGGAAGGTGTACGACGTGGTTGTGGAAAACGTGAGCCTCGTACAGAATTACCGGACGCAGTTCAGCGAAATCCTGGCCTCCGGCACGCCGGAAGATCTTCTGGCGACGCTGCGCAAGAAAGTCAAAACCCATTAAACGTTAAACGGTCGCCGAAGTCATGACATACCGTCTGTTCCTGATGCTGTTTTTTGCGATGCTCCTTTCGTGGACCGGTCCGCGGCTGTGCCCGGCTGCCGGCCCTGCTGCGCCGGATGCCGTCTCTGCCGCGCCCTCCGCGCCTGCCACCGCCCCGGCGCAGACGGAGAAGGACGCTTTCGAGGAAGAGTACACGGAAGAGGAAGACGACGCGGACGACCCTTTTGCGGACAAGCCCGTCACGATCGCCGATCCGATCGAACCCTTCAACCGGGCCATGCACCAGGTCAACGATAAGCTGTACTTCTGGCTGCTCAAGCCGGTCGCCCGGGGATATAAGGCTGTCGTCCCGGAGCCGGCGCGCCTCAGCGTCAAAAACTTCTTTTTCCATCTGCACTACCCGACGCGCCTGGTGAGCTGCCTCCTGCAGACGGACTTCGCCGGCGCGGCCACGGAAACCGGCCGCTTCGTCATCAACACCGTGTGGGGCATCGGCGGGCTGATGGATCCCGCCGGCGGCGGCGAGCTCCTTTTGAAAAAGCAGGATACGGACCTGGGGCAGACCCTGGGCGTTTTCGGCGTCGGGCACGGCTTTTATATCGTCTGGCCCTTCTTCGGACCGTCCAGCCCGCGCGATTCGGTGGACATTCTCGGCAATCAGGTGCTCTACCCGCTTTCGTTTCTGAACATCTGGTACGCCTCGATCATCACCAAGTCCCTCCAAACGGTGAACAGCACCTCGCTGCGGCTCGGAGACTATGAGGCGGTCATTGAAGCCTCGATCGATCCCTACATCGCGATTCGCAACGGCTATATCCAGTACCGCATGAAGGAAGTGGAGGAGCGCCGGGCCAGATCCCTGTGCTTGCGGAAAACCGGCCGCGACGCGCCGCGGCCGGACGCGGCCCAGTCCGGGGAATAAAACGCCGGGAGGATTTTTTTACGAAACGACTATACCTTACCGTTTTTTTCATTTTGCTGCTGGGGGGACAGCCCGCCTGGGCGGGCGGCATGTTCGGTCCGCCGCAGACCCTCTCCCAAACCGCCGGCGGCCTCAATACCGCCATCGGTTACCGCTACGTTGAAGACACGCTTTCGGGCCACACGGATTTTGTGTCGCGGCAGAACCAGATTTACTCGCAGGCGGCTTACGGCCGGGGCGGCCTCTGGGAAATTTACGGACGCCTCGGCATCACGGATTTCAAAATCTTCGACGCTTTTCGCTCCGCTTCCGCCCTGACCACAGCGTCCAAAATGCACTTTGACGAAAACTGGAAATTTTTCGGGACGCTGGGGGCCAAGGCCTTTTATCCGTTCACCGCCGTCTTCGGCGTCGGCGCCTTCGTCCAGGGAAGCTACAACTTCAGCAATTTCACCGACGATGTGACCGGCGTCACCGGCGCGACGCCCTTCATGATCGATTTGAAGCTCAAGCACGTCTGGGATGTCAATTTCGGCGCGGGCCTCCAGGCGAGCGTTCCCGGCGGGCTGCGCCTCTACGCCGGACCTTATGTTTATTACGCCCGGGCCGACGGAGACCTGTCGGCCGCCGTTTTGGGCCTCCAGGGCGCAAGCCGCGACATCTCCTTTAAAAACAAGTCCGCGGCGGGCGCCTTTTTCGGCGCCGATATTCCGCTTTTCAAGGGATTCCGCGTCACCATCGAAGGGCAGTACACGGACCGTTTCTCCTGCGGATCGGCCGTCACTTACACCTATTAAAAAGGATGAACCATGAAACCTCCAGGAAAAACCCGGCAATCGTCCCGGCTCAAAATCGGCGTGCTCTACGGCGGCCGGTCCGGCGAGCATGACGTGTCTTTGTGCTCGGCGGCCTCCGTCGCCGCGGCGCTGGACCCGAAGAAATACGACATCGTCGCCGTGGGCATCGACCGCGACGGACGCTGGTATGTTCAGGACCGCCCCGTCATCGTCGCGGATAAAGCCTTCGGCCGCGTTCTGGCCCTGCAGAAAAAGGGGACGTGGCTCGTCAATCATTTTGAAGAGGGAAGCCGGCTCTTCGTTTACGACATCGCAAGCGGCAAAAAAGTCGCCCTCGATGTGATCTTTCCGGTGCTGCACGGCACCTACGGCGAGGACGGCACACTGCAGGGCCTGCTCGAACTGGCGTGCGTTCCCTACGTGGGCGTGGACGTGGCCGGCGCAGCCGTCGGCATGGACAAGGACCTCGCCAAGCGGCTTCTGGCGCAGGCGGGCATTCCGGTGGTCCCCTGGATAACGGCCAGCCGCTTTGCGTGGGGCAGCCGGCCTGCGGCCGTGCTGCGGCGGGCGCAAAAAGAGCTTTGTCCACCCTGGTTCGTGAAACCCCTGCGCACCGGATCTTCTGTGGGCATCCGCAAAGTCAAGACAAAAAAGGATCTCGCCTGTGCGATCGATTACGCCCTCCAGTTCGACACCGGGATCATGATTGAAACCGGCATCGACTGCCGCGAAATCGAATGCGCGGTGCTGGGCAACGACGAACCGCAGGCGTCCGTGCTGGGCGAAATCCTGCCCGCGCACGAGTTTTACTCCTACGAAGCCAAATACCTGGACCCCGAGGGCGCCAAGATGCGCATTCCGGCAAAGCTTCCCGCGCGTCTGGCCGCGGCCATCCGCGCCTGCGCCGTCGCCGGCTTCCGGGCGCTCAACGGCAATTCCATGGCGCGGGTGGATTTTTTCCTCGATAGAAAAACGGGCGGCTTCTACCTCAACGAGATCAACACGCTGCCCGGCTTCACCAGCATCAGCATGTACCCCAAGCTCTGGGAAGCCACCGGCCTTCCCTACCGCAAACTGCTCGACCGGCTCATTCAGCTCGCCCTTTTGCGCCACCGCGAAAAGATGGCCGTTCAAACGGCTTAAAGGCAGGGCCGTCCGGAGGGGCTAAAGCTTTCGGATGAAGAAAAAGGCGGGAAGGACATTGTCCTCCCCGCCATTTTTTTCAACGGTGGCCGCGCCTTCCCGCCTGCGGGGCGGAAGCGTCGGCCGTTTTTTAAGTTAAGCTTTCGCTGCGTTCTTGCCGGCGACGCGTCCAAAGACGACGCAATCGGGAATGGCGTTGCTGCCCAGACGGTTGGAACCGTGAACGCCGCCCGCCACTTCGCCCGCCGCGTAGAGCTTGGGAATGACATCGCCGAAGACGTCAATCACCTGGGCCTGATCATTGATCCGCAAACCGCCCATGGTGTGGTGAACCGCCGGCCACTGGGCGACGGCGTAGAAGGGTCCTTTAACCATCGGTGTCATGGCCTTGGTAATCGGTTTCCCGAATTCGGGATCTTTGCCTTCCGCCAGATACCGGTTGTGCTTTTCAATGGTATCGACAAGCGCATCGGCGGGAATTCCCGCTTTTTTAGCCAGTTCAGCAATCGTGTCGGCGACGACCAGACGGTTGTGCTTCAAGCCCGTCTCGACTTCTTTCCGCGTCCCGCCGAATTTTTCCACCATCTCATCGCTGAAAATCGTGTAGGTGGGTTTGCCCTGAGGCCCCAGTGCAATCTGCGCGAAGCTCACATGGTCGCGCCGCGCCAGTTCACTGATGAAGCGCTTCCCCTGCTTGGTGACGTAAACGATGCCGTTGCCCGGTCCGTTGAAGGGGTAGAGCGCCGGCGTGTCGAGAATGCCCGTATCCGGATCGGCATAGGGATACAGCTGGATGAAGTTCATCTGCAGCGTGTCCGCGCCGACGGCCTGGGCGTAGCGGATCATTTCGCCCGTGGCGCCCTTGTGATTCGTGCAGTTCCACTGGCCGGCCAGATAGGGGTAGTGATCGGCGCGCATCTTTTCGTCGCGGCTGAATCCGCCGGAGGCCAGAATCAGGCCCTTGGTGATTTTAAGATTGGACACTTTGCCGCCCTTTTTGACTTCGACACCCAGAACGGGGCTCTTGGGATTCGCGTCTTTTCTCCAGATCCAGGTCACCTGCGTGCCCATCCGGAATTTGGCGCCGTTCTTTTCCGCGATCCGCTTGAGGGCATTCACATAAACCGCGCCGGTGCCCGTTGCATGCGTCCGGTAAGCCGAATGGCCGCCCGCCCGCACAACTGTCGGACGGATCACTGCGCCGCCGTCGTCGATCATCCAGTTGAGCGCGTCGGTGGCCCCTTCCGCCAGGACCTTCACCAGCGCCGGATTGCTGAAAAAATCGCCGCCCTTGAGCGTGTCTTCAATGTGCAGCTGAACGCTGTCCTTGCCCAGGTTGAGCTTCTCGCGATAGTGGAATTTGTCGTCCCAGGAAGCGTAAACGCCGCCGTTGATAATGGAGTTGCCGCCGTAGGTCGGCATTTTTTCCAGAACCACCACGCTTTTAGCGCCTTCGATTGCCGCCTGCGCGGCGGCGGAGCACCCGGCAAATCCGGAACCGATAACGACCACGTCCAGCGTTTCGTCCCACTTTTTGGGCAGGGGCCGTTCAACGGCCTCCGCCGCTCCCGGCGCCGCCATGTTGAGCGCCATGCCACCGGCGGTCAAAGCGCCCAGCGCCGCCGCTCCCTTGAGCAGCGTACGGCGGGTCAGGCCTTGGACTGTTTGTTGTTCGTCTCTTACATCCTTCTTTTCATTTTTTTCCATCGCAGCCTCCAAAGAATAAAGATTTCATTGTTTCCGGCGGACCTTGTCCGCCCCCTGTATTGAACAGCGGAGAAAATTCGGGAAGCGTCAGAATGTCCTCCTGCCGTGGATGAAGAGGCTGTGCCGTCTCATCTGCATACCCGATTAACGCCCGCATCAATGACGGTAATTTTTTAGCACCGGACAAAAAATTGAATAAGGGGGATTTAGCGGGTAAATATCGGGTAAATTTTAATACCCGATTGAAGAAGCTATCGCCAGCAAAGGAAATCAAAGACTAGACCGACCGTCTGCGCCCCTGTCAGATTGACGACCGGGGTGTTTCACTGGCCGCATTGGCGCCGGCAATCCGGCCGAAGACCAGGCATTCGGGAATGGCGTTGCTGCCCAGACGGCTGGCGCCGTGCACCCCCCCCACGATCTCGCCCGCCGCATAAAAGCGCCCGATGGGCTGATGGGAAGCCATCCGGATAACCTGCGCTTTGGCGTTGATCCGGATGCCGCCCATGCAGTGGTGAACCTTGGAAATCAGGCGGATGCAGAAAAACGGCGGATGGGTCAGGGGCTGGAGGTCCCGGGGAATCGGTTTTCCAAACCGGTCGTCGCGCCCCTGTTCGACAAGCGTATTGTAGGAGGCCACGGTGGCCTGAAGCGGCGCCAGCGGCACCTGATTGGCAACGGCCAGCTCCTCGATTGAATTGTATTTCCGCACGACGCCCCGCTTCAGGCACTGCTCCAGCGTGGAGGCGTGGCGCACGCCCATCTCGTCCACGATGGCAATCGACTCCCGTCCCGAGCTCAGCATGGCGTCCACCAGGAGCTTGCGGTCCGCCTGTTCATTGACGAAGCGCTCGCCCGTGTGCAGATCGATCAGAATGCCGTAGGGAAAGCCGGCCAGCATGGAAAACATGGAGCCGACGCCGAAGCCTTCTTCGTCGCGGGATGCCCAGGGCCCCAGCTGGATCATGGACAGCTGTACGGGCGTCGCGCCGGCCGCGAGCGCGCAGATGAGGCTTTCCGCCGTTGCGCCCCGGTGGTTCGTGCATTCGATGTCCTCCGTCAGCATGGGATTCTGAACGGCGCGGAACTCCTTGTCCTGGCTGAAGCCGCCCGTCGCCAGAATCACCGCCTGCTTCGCCCGGATGCGCTTACCGACGCCGCTTTCGCGGTTGGGAAAGATGTAGTCCTCGCGGACCTCGACGCCTTCCACGTCGCCGTTTTCGTCGGCAATCAGGCCCGCCAGGAATGTTTTGAGGCGGATCGGAATGTCCATTTCGCGGCAGCGGACCAGCATCGGCCGGATGATGCCCGCCCCCGAGGTATTGGCCGTATTGTAGGTCCGCGGCACGGAATGGCCGCCCAGGTGGCTGAGCTCGGGCTTGTACTTCACGCCCAGGTCGTCGATCGTCCACAGAAGCGTCCCTGTGGAGCGTTCGGCCACGATGCGGGCCAGCTCCCGATGGTTGTAATTGCGCCCCGCGGCCAGCATGTCCGCCAGCATCAGTTCCGGCGAATCCGCGATGTTGTCCCGGGCCTGCAGCGGCGACCCGGCGGCGGCAAACAGGCCGCCGCTGATGGTGGAATTGCCTCCCGGCACGGCCATCTTTTCCAGGACGATCACGGACGAGCAAAGCTTGCGCGCCTCAATGGCCGCCGCCAGCCCGGCAAATCCCGAACCGATGACCACCACGTCATACTCTTCATTCCACATATCCGGCATCCTTACTATCATGTTTCATTTTTTTACCCGCGCGCCTTCCTGTTTCCGCTACAAGACCCGGTTCATCAAAAAGGCGTGCAGGTTCATTTTTTCGCCGTTCAGCCCCAGCTTGCGCCGGATGTTGCGGCGGTGCGTCTGAACCGTCTCGAACGACAGCTTCATGGCGTCGCAGATCTCCTTGCCGGACGATCCGGCCTGAATCAGGCGGCAGACTTCAATTTCCGTTCGCGAAAGTTTGAGGAGCCCCGGGTCCAGCTCCTTTTCAAAACCGGCCGTCAGCGAAACCAGCTGCTCTTCCAGAATGGCCAGGTAACTTTTCCGGACCGACGCCTCGGCGGCGGCGTCAATCTTCTTCAATCCGGGCAGCAGGGACGTCTTGATTTTCGCCGCCACCCGGCTTTCGAAATCCCGGCGATCCTGCTCGATGCTCTTCATCACGGTTTTCAGCGTCCGGTTCATGTCCTCGACCTGCTGCTTGTCCTCGCGCAGCTGCTTTTCCATGGCCTTTTGCTGCGTGTCGTCCCGGACGATAAGCGACCAGTATTTCCGGCCGTCGAGGTCGCTGCGGGTTACCGTCACGGCCGCGGGAAAAGTCTTGCCGTCCACGTACAGACAGGTCACTTCGGCATGCCGGCGCTGCCCCTCCGCCATTTCGGCGCAGTACCGCATCAGCAGCCCCGCTCCCGCCTCATCCAGCAGAGATCGGATATCCGCGCCGACGATGTTTTGCTCCTGCAATCCGTAAATCTCGCAGGCGTGCTGATTGGCCCGGACAATCTCGCCGTCCTCGTCGACCAGCAGAATGCCTTCGCCGACGGACATGAAAATCGCGCCGAGCAGTTTATCGGACGTTCCGGAATTGAGCGTCCGCCGCGGCGTCCGGTCCGGGCCTGCCGCCCGCCAGCCGGCGATGACGGTCAGCTCCGTGAAATCCGCCACCTGCCTCAGTTTCAGCACCAGCTCGGCCGCTCGGGGCAAAGCCTCCGTCATGCCGATCAGCCGCTTTTCGATGCAGGAAATCAGCGTCTTGAAATAGCCCAGGAAAAATTCCAGATCCATGCCGCGCTCCCGTCCGAAGCGCGCTTCGTCGATCAGCGGCTCTGCCAGACATTGCCTGTCGTCGTCGCTCTGGGCCGGCCGGGAGGACTGCGGCTCCTGGTCGCAGGCGTCAAGCGCCGCCATGACGCCCGCAAACCGCCTGGAAAAATCCTCGCGGTTCGTTATCCGGGAATTGACGCAGCCGGAGGCGCGCATCCGGCGCAGCCATTCCTCGAAAATATCCTTTTCCCATTCCCTTAATTGCTGAACCAGACGATTCGTCTCCATGATTTACCCGCGCAACGGACCGGAAAACAAACAGGGCTTATTTTCACTTCCTTCACGGATACAAAAAACACAAGGTTGTGTCAACTTTAAAAACCCGGCGGCAGCGGACCGTCAATTTTCGGTGCGGGCGACGGCGTCGAATTCTTCGGTGATGTCGCGCCCGGGCGGCTTTGTGAGGAGGCTGACCAGGACAATGGCGGCGCTCGCCGCGATAAAGGCGGGCAGCAGTTCATAGATGTTCCAGGCGCCGCCCAGCGGCCGCACCAGATACTTCCAGGCAAAGACGGCAACGCCGCCCGTTACCATGCCCGCCAGCGCACCGGACAGAGTGGAGCGCCGCCAGAACAGCGCAAACAGGACCACCGGTCCGAACGAAGCGCCGAAGCCGGCCCACGCAAACGATACAATGGCGAAGACCGAGCTTGCCGGATCGCGGGCGATAAAGGCGGCAATAACCGCGATGAGCACCACGGTGGCCCGGGCAACAACCAGAGTTGCCCGATCGGACAGCCGGACGCCGAAGCATTCCTTGAGCAGGTTCTCGGACACGCTCGACGATGCGACCAGAAGCTGCGAATCGGAGGTGGACATGGTGGCGGCCAGAATGCCCGCCAGCACCACGCCGGCCAGAAGAGCGCACAGCGCTCCGTGGCGGCTCAAAAGCTCCGCCAGGTGAAGAATGACGGTTTCGGAGGCCGAGCCCGCCAGCGCCGGAATCCCTCCATCCGCGGAAAGCGCATAGCCGGCCAGGCCGATCATCACCGCGACGGAAAGCGACACCACGACCCAGACGGTCGCGATGCGCCGTGACAGCGTCAGTTTTTTCCGGTCGCCGATGGCCATGAACCTCAGCAGAATGTGGGGCATGCCGAAATAGCCCAGCCCCCAGGCCAGCGTGGAGATGATGGAGACAAAGCCGTAAGCCGCTGCGGTGCGGGAAACCGCATCATACGACCGGGTCAGGCTCAGATACCCGGGCAGTGCGCCCGCGCGGTCGATCACGGCGCCCGGCCCGCCCGCCCAGTCGAGCGCAAAAATCAGAATGGCCAAAAGCGCAATGCTCATGATGATCCCCTGAATCAGGTCGCTCGCGCTTTCGGCCAGAAATCCGCCCACGGCCGTATAGGCGACAACCACAGCCGCGCCCAGCAGCATGCCCGAAACGTAATCCACACCGAACAGGCTGTTGAAGAGCCTGCCGCAGGCTGCAAAACCGGCCGCGGTATAGGGAATGAAGAAAATGAGAATGACCGCCGACGAAATCCACGTCAGCAGTTTTTTCGAATCCCGGTAACGGTTGGAAAAGAAATCCGGCAGGGTAATGGCATTGCCCGCCGTCTGGGAGTAGATGCGCAGCCTCCTGGCCACGGCCAGCCAGTTGAGGTAGGTGCCGGCGGCCAGGCCGATCGCCGTCCAACCCGCGTCCGCGAGCCCGGTGAGGTAAGCGACGCCGGGAAGCCCCATCAACAGCCAGCTGCTCATATCGGAAGCTTCGGCGCTCATCGCCGTGACGACGGGCCCCAGCTTCCGGCCGCCCAGGTAAAAATCGCCGACCGCGTCGTTGCGTCTCGCGTAAGCAATGCCGATTCCGATCACGGCCGCGAGATAGGCGGCCATCGCCAGCAGCATAAACATGTTTGCGGTGTCCATCGGCAGCTCCCGTCGAGATTTTCCTTGAACCGCAAGGCGCGCCTTTATATCACCGAACACCGCGGACGTAAATACGCAACAGCCATGCTTCGGCAAAACCGCCGGAGGACGGCGCAAAACGCCCGGATAAAAATTTCGATGGCCTATTTTCCGCTGGCGGCCCGCATCATGGCGCGTACCGCCTTCATCTGCGGGGCGTCCTTCGTCAGGTAGGCGTCCGGCCCGCCGCCGAGATACCCCCACCAGTCGAAGCAGCCGTTGGGATTGGCCGCGCTTTTCTGCGCCTGAGGATACAGGACGATGAAATGATTGGCGTCGGCCCATTCGTTGTAGCCGGCATGGAGCACCATCTGCAGGCCGAAGGGAACGCCGCCTTTTTGCAGATCCTTTCCTTCCGGGTCCGCATCGACAATCTGGCGGCAGCCGTGAAACACGACGTGAATCCGGCACACGGCTCCCTGGGCGCAGGACTGCGGCACATACGCATAACCGAACTCGTGCAGGCCGGCCCGGGCGGCCAGTTCCCCGGGCGTCGCCGAGGCGACGTCGGCAAAATCCTTTTGCGCGAATTCGATAAGCTTCCCCGTCGCCTTTCGCGCCGGCTTCAGCGGCCCGTAGATATGCCGCAGCATTTCTCCCGCCCCGTCGTAGCGGCAGGCGCTCATCCAGGGCGGCCGGTCCACGTCATCGCAGACGTTGCCGTAAGCGACCGTCGGCAGCGCGTGGCCCGCGGGCACGCTTTTCTTGTAATGGAGGGCGGCGCGCGGCACGCCCGCTTTCAAATACCAGTCGTAGGCCCGGTCCACCACGCCGGGAGAAACGGTCTTATCGGCCAGCCCGCTGAAGAGGTATACTTTCCTGTTTTGCAGATTTTCCGGAGGATCGATCCGGCCCGCGCGGGCCAGGGCGCGGGCTTTCTGCACCAGATCGTTCATCACCGCAAACGTGAGCAAAGACGGGCAGGCCATGCAGTCGTCGAGGGCCTTGATGATGTCGCCGCGCGCGCAGCCGTAAGGACCACCGGCAAAGATGCCGGCGCCCGCCACGATGTCGGAGTAGGCCACAAAAAACTGGCCGGCCATAAATCCGCCCGCCGAGAGCCCCGAAACGGAGCTCTGCTGAAGGTCGATGTTGTACCGGTCCAGGGGTCCCCGCACCGGCCGGAGTTCATCGGCCGCCGCAACGGATCCCGCAAACCATAAGGCCAGCGCCGCCGCCCCGATGATTCCGGCAACTGCTTTTCGTCCCATTGTCGAATACCGCCTTTCC
>DBPV01000076.1:0-54512 GCA_002304995.1 Syntrophaceae bacterium UBA1411 | reverse complement strand
AAAACCGCGCCGGCTGTGCGAAAAATCCTTTGCATTTTCCGGCGACATGAATAGAATGCGTACATCATTTTACATAAGATGTTAATCAAATAAAAATCGACTGAGAAAGGCGGGGCATGCCTCTTTTCAAGCGCGAGATCATCAGGAACGTCTTTGGGCACGTATTTTCCAGCTGGGAAAAGCGCGCCCGGCGCGAAGGCCGGGACGTGCTGAAGGCGGTTCTGGAAGATGCGGGCAACAGCGTCTGGGAATGGAACGTCCAAAGCAATGAAGCGCATTTTTCGCGCCAGTGGACAGCCATGCTCGGTTATGGCGCGCGCGATGTCGGCGGCGACATTTCTTTCTGGGAAGGGCTCGTCCATCCCGACGACCGGGATAAAACTTTCGCCGCCTTCGCCCTGCTGGTCCGGTCAGAGGTTAAAACCGTCAACTGCGAATACCGCATCCGGCACCAGAACGGCGACTACCGCTGGGTGCTGAACATGGCCAGGATCGTCGCCGAGAACGGCCGCCCGCTGCGCATGATCGTTGTGCAGACGGACATCACGCGGCAGAAGCACAACGAGGAAGCGCTGCGGGAAAGCGAAGAAAAATACCGCATCCTGTTTGAGGAATCCAATGACCTGATTTTCATCTTCAACCCCGACGGAACCTTCCGCTACGCCAACCGGGCCTTCGCCCAGGCCGTGGAAATGAACGTCGCGGATATTCCGGGACAGCTGGTCTGGCACATGTTTCCCCAGGAGGAGGCCAATAGGATCCACAGGGCGGTAAGCGAGGTCTTCGCCGACGGCCGCCATTCCAGCAGCGAAATGTGGATTCCGCGGCAGGGCGAAACGCACTGCTACATGACGAGCATCGATCCGGTACAGACCCAAGACGGAAGCGTCGGTTCGGTGATGTGCATCGCCAAGGACATCACCGAACGAAAAAAGGCCGAAGAGGAACTGCTCCGGAGCCGCGACCTCACGGCCAAGGTCTTCGGCAATTTTCCGATGGCCGTTTACATGAAGGACTGCCGGAACGGCGGCCGGTACGTCATCGGCAACAAAATGTGGGACGATCTGTGCGGCCATTCCCCGCAGCTTTCCCGCCTGCTTTCCGAATTCGAGGACGCGGCGCTCAGCACCGGATCCGCCGTGACCTTCGAGCATACGGTCCCCGCGAGCAGCGGCCGGATGTCCACGCTGAAATCCAACCTGATTCCCCTTTACGACGGGCGGGGCCGCCTGGAGTATCTCCTGGGCATCTCCGAAGATGTAAGCGACCTCAAGCAGATGGAAGCCGAACTCGCGGCCAAGGACGCGGCGCTCGCGCAGGCTTCGACCGAAAAAGCCATCGCCGCACTGGTCGCGGGCCTGAGCCACGACATCAACAATGCGCTCGGCGGCATCACCGGCGGCCAGGATCTCACCCGCATGTATCTGGCCCGGATGGAAAAGACGCTGGCCCGCATCGACGCGGCGCGCGGCGAACCGGCCAAAGCGTTTCCGCACGCCACAGCCGGCGTCCCTTCCCCGCCGGAAACAGGGGCCGACGGATTTTTACCGTCCGGGCGGAATTCCGTAACCGAGCGGCTGCCCCGTCAGCTTTTTGAACTCAGGAAAAATCTGGAAGCCGCGCGCAAGTACCTGTCCTACGTGGACAGCGGCAGCCTGGTCATCCGCGACGTCACGTCGGGCATCCGGGACTACGTCAAACGCGATCATTCTCTGGGCAGTTTTGAAATGCGGCCGGCCATCCGCGGCGCCGTGTCCCTGTCCAAGGGCCAGTACAAACCCATGGCGCAGGACCAGGGCAAAACCGTTTCCGTCGCGGTTTGCGAAGCGTCGCCTCCCGTCACGGTGTTCGGCAACGCCGGGGAGTTCATGGGCATCGTCGTCAACCTGATCAACAACGCCGTCGCCGAATTTCCCCGCGGCGGCAGCAACGTGATCAGCATTTCCTGGGAAAAGGGCGAAAACGCACAGGGGGAAGACGTCATTCGGGTGCGCGTGGCCAACGACGGCCCGCCCATTGCCGAACCTGTCCTGGCCCGCCTGTTTGCGGAAAAAGTCCGCTCGACGCACGGCGGCAGCGGCATCGGTCTTCTGGCTGTAAAAAGCACGCTGGACCGCTTCGGAGCGCGCATCCGCCACACGACGGATTTCATTCCTCCGGAAAAGAACGGCCGGCCCGCCGACGAAGCCGGCGGCGGCAAAAGCTGGACGACTTTCGAAATGGAGCTCCTGATCGCCGACGCGCGGAAGGAAACGCGCCGTCCGTCCGATGAACCGCCCGTTCCGCGCCGCCTGCTGGTGGTGGACGACGAAAAGTACATGCTGGACATCATGGAAAAGTACGCGGAAAACCTCGGCCACAGCGCGGTCATCTTCGACAATCCGAAAGACGCGCTTGCGTGGTACCGGGAGCACGTAAACGACGTGGACGTGGTCATCAGCGATCAGTGCATGCCGGACATGAACGGCTGCGAGCTGATTTCCAACATGAAGCGCCTGGATCCGGACAAGACCTTCATGATCATGACGGGACACGGCGCGCTGACGCTGAGCCGCGAAGACACCAAAGACGTCCATCTCCTGGTGCGCAAGCCCTTTGACCAGGTCCAGCTGTGCTGCGCCATCGAAGACGCCGTCACGGCGAGCCGCCCTCCGGAAGGCGCCGGGCCTTCCTAGCAGCGCCCGCGGCTATTTTTCCAGGTTTTCCACCGCACAGTCAATGCCGAGACGCCACGCCGTGCCGTGCAGCGTAACCGTCTGCCAGTAGATCACCTTCGTCACCGGCTCCTCCCCCGGCCGTCCGGGATAGGTGTACGTGTCCTTTCCCGCCGCAGCGGCGGCCATTTTTCCCGCCGCTTTCGTGAGTTCCAGGAAAGGCCGGCGCTGGTTTTCCGCAGCCGCGCGTCCGATCTGGTTCGTCGCCACATCATAGATGATCAATCCGTCGGTCTGCATCAGAAAGAAACCGACGGGCAGACCGGCGGCCACCGGTCCGATGATGCCGGACAGGAGATATTCCGGGGCGAACAGCGCGGCGATGGAACCGGCAAAGCGTCCGTCCGCGGACAAGACGGGATGATGAATGACCACGGCCTGCGGGCCTTCGACGGACCTGAACGATCCGCTCAGCACCGGCCGGTGCGTCCTGAACAGTTTGATCATATGCGCCTGTTTGCTGATGTCGGCGCCCTCGGAAGATCTGTGCGCGGGCGGCTCGACGACCAGCATGATGCCGCGGTCGCTGACGGTTTCACAGTCAATGATGTACGGATTGCCGGCATAGAGCTTCCTGAGCGCAAGCCGCGCGTCTTCGCCCTGCAGGTCCCGGCCGGCAAGCGCCCGGGCGCTGCGCTTCAGATCGCCGTCAAGTTTGTAAAGCGCCTGCCCGACCTCCGCGCGCAGATCCGCGAGCAAATCCTGCAGATTCTGCCGCGACAGCACAAACGGCCGGTCGGAGGCGGAGGCGACCTTCACCTCGCCCGCGATAATTTTTGCCTGCAGTTCGGAAACCCGGGCATAAATGTCGTCGGTGAAGAGCTTTTTGTTGTTCTCGTCGTACACGAAGCCCACGCCTTTTTCCTTGAGGCCGAAGGTTGCCAGACCGCCCACAAAGCGGCCCGCGGCGCAGTCTTGCACGCTGTTGAACACCGCCACGTCGACATGCTTGGTCATGCTCGTCAGCACATGCCCCGGCGCCTGCGCGCTCTGGTCGATATCCACGCCGATGGCCAGACGGTTCATCTTCTTTGCCGCCCGGAAAACGCCGTTGCCCGTCACGCCGGACGCATGATAAATAACGTCGGCCCCATCCCGGTACAGGCGCATGGCCAGACGGTAGCCCCGGTCCGGATTATTGAAGGCCCGGCCTGTGATGCCGGCGTAGCGGGAAAGAACCTGGATGTCGGGACGGACCGCCCGCGCGCCCGCCGCGTAGCCCGCCTGAAACCGGCGGATGAGCTGGCTCTCCATGCCGCCCACAAAACCGATGCGGCCCGTTTTGCTTTTAAGCGCCGCTATGGCCCCGACCAGATAAGAACCCTCCTCCTCGCGGAACGAAAGCCCCGCAAGATTGGCGGGCAGAGGCAGCAGGCGGCCCTGCTCGTCGTATTCGGCGCTGTAGTCCACGCAAATGAATTTCTTGCCGGGATACTGAAGCGCCAGGCGCCGGAGCTTCTCTGAAAAGGCAAATCCCACGCCGATGATCACCTGCGCGTCGGAGGCCGCCGCTTCGTCGACGGCGTGAGCGAGCTCCAGATTCCGCCGGTGCTCGATATAAACGGCCCTCACACCCATTTCGGAGACGGCTTTTTCCAGGCCCCGCTGGGCCGCATCGTTGAAGCCGCCGTCCCCCCGGCCGCCGATATCGAAAATCAGCGCGACGGTCAGCGGCTGCGACGCAAGCGCCAGGGCCTGTCCCGCGGCCAGAAGAATTCCTGCCAGCAGCATCAGCGAAAATACTATTCCCGTTTTCTTCATCTTCCTCTCCTGTTCGTTTCAGACCGGCTTCACTTGCGGGTTTTGACCGCCGCGCGGCCTTCGGAAAATTCCGCCGGCGCGTCGGCCTTGCCTTCGGCCGCCGCCTGAACTTTCACACCGCGCGTCTTGACGCCGATGTCTTTGGCGCGGGTCTTCACGGCAAAAACCGCGCCTTCTTCCCTGAGGGCGAGTCCGCCCAGTTCCGACACGCTGGCGTAAACGATGATGTTTTCCTCGCCGAAGGGCGGATGAACTTCCAGTTCGAACCGGTCGCGGCCGGAGGGAATCTCGTAGACCACGCCGCCCTGGAAATAATTGTCCAGCCGGTAGGGATTGGGCAAAAGCTGCAGGTGGCTGCCGGCTGCGTCGCGGTAAATCACCCGGGCGTAGAACGGCTTGTTGCCCTTGAGATAAATCCGGATCTTCTCGCCCGCGCGGTAGTCGGCCTTGTCCGTCCAGACCTTCACGGCCAGCGGCAGGGACGGATCGTCCCAGGCGGCCTCACTGGCCTTGTCCCGCGCCTTCTTCATCGCCTTTTCATCGGGAACGACTTCCGTCTTGAGCTTGATCCGATAGCAGTCGCCCGTCGCGGGGTCCTTGTACCACCCCTTTTCCAGCTCCTCCAGAACCGTCACCGTGGCGTTGGCGTAAGCGGACACCAGATCCTGTTGAAGCGCGAAGTCCTTAACCTCGGTGGCGGACGATACATAGGTTTTGACGGATTCGACAGCGTTGCGCTTGGCCTCGGCCAGCGCCGCCGCTTCGGTTTGCTTGCGGGATTTGTCGTCGCCCATGCAGGACGACCCTTCCGCAATCTTGATCGTGGATTGCGCGGCGTAAAGCGGCGCGGCCAGAAAAATCAGAACGGCCAGAAAAAATAAAACCCTGCGCATAATACCCTCCCTGCATTTTTACATGGTCTCAAGCCCGGTGCTGATTTGTGCGTTCCCGGCCAAGCCGCATCTCCGGAACCCGACCGCAGAAGACACTGTTTTCTTCCTATACTTTTTTGCGCTTCCGAGCAACCGGTCTTCCGCCTCCAGCGGCAGCCGGTTTATTTTGCATTTGACGCCGCCGGGTAACGCAACATCCGCGGCATTTTGCCGTCGAAAATACGGATCGTCTTTCCGGGACAAAACGGCAAAGAGCAGAAAAAGAGCCAGGAGCAAAACAAAAAGAAGCAGGATGTTGGCCCGAAGCCGCAAAAGGGCGGCCGGCCAGCCTGTCAGATCGCCCGTTGTCGAACCGCCCGCCGGCGCGCTGTAGAGCAGGGCCAGCGCGATGAGCGGTCCCAAAACGGGGAACACCGCCGCCGCCGCGATCAGGTAAAAACGCCAGGTGGCGAAGGGACGGATGCCGCGGTGGCGCAGCTGCGCAAAGGAGGCGGCGGTCAAAAGTCCCCAGGAGGCGGGATAAACGATCTGAAAAAAGGCCGTGCCGCCGGAGGCGGACAGCAGGCCCGCCACAAGGGCCGCGGCATGACAGACCAGCCCCGCCGCCAGCGTGTTTCTTCCAAAAGCCGTTTCGGCAATTTCGCGCATGGCCTTACCTTCTGCGGCGGCTTCCGGATGTGGAGCCGGCTTCTTCCAGAATCATTTCGGCGCCCTTCTTTTTTTCGAACACCTTCATCGCGTACTGGCCGCCCGCCTGAAAAGGTCCGGCCAGACGGAGCATCACATCGTGGAGTGCGTAAGAGATCACCCACCTTTCGCCGCGCTGCCGGGGTCCGGCAAATCCGATGGAATACAGCCAGGGGGCGGAGTGGCCCAAAAAGACCGAGGCCACGACATAATTTTCGAAATCCACGTCCGGGGCCGGCTTTTCCAGCGCCCGCCGCCACACATCGTTCCATTCTTCTTTTGTTTCGACAATTTTTATAAACGCTTCCTTTTGCCGCGATACATGGCCCTTCCATTCCATGCCCAGGTAATCTCTGGCCGCTCCGGCTTTTTCCAGCAGGCTCACGAGATCGGTCTTGCCGCGCTCAAACGCATGCGTCCAGGCGGATTTTCCTTCCCGGTCCCTCGTCCCCAAAGCGCATTCCAGGCCGATCAATGTCCGGACGGCCTGGACGTCGTCCTTCTTGACAGCGAGGATCAGCGCCGTCTCGCCGTCTTTGTTGACCGCATTGACGTCGGCCCCGTGCGCCGCGAGAAATTTGATCGTCGCCGGACCGGTTTTTTTAAAAGACATCACCGCCTTCATGAGGGCGGTGTTTCCCTCATCGTCGGCCAGCGTCACATCCGCCCCCCGGGCGACGAGAAACCTGACCAGTTCCGGATCTTCATCCGCGGCCAGCATCAAAAGCGTCGCGCCGGCAAAGCCGCGCGCGTTGATGTCCGCGTCCTTCGTGTACAGAAGTTTGACCGTCTCCAGATAGCCGGCAATCACCGCCCGGCCCAATGCTTCCCGCCGGTCGAAATCTCCGCCATGCCGGATCAGCATTTTGACCATCCGGATATTTTTGGCGGCAATGGCTTTATGGAGCGCCGTATCTCCGTCTTGCGACTTGTGTCCGACATCCGCTCCGGCCTGCAAAAGTGCTTCCGCCAAGCCGGCCGCGCCTTTTTCGCAGGCGATGATCAAAGCGGTCCGGCCGGTGTCGTCCGCCGCGTTGACATCCGCCCGGTGGGCCAGAAGCAGCTGAGCGACGCCGGAATGGCCGCCGCTCGCCGCCGCCAGAAGCGCGGTTTTTCCTTCGCCGTAGGTGTTGTCCGTCCGGGCGCCGCCGGCCAGCAGAGCTCCGACTATCTTCGTTTTTCCGCCCGTTGCCGCGAATATCAGGGCGTCCTGTCCGGCCATATTCCTGACGTTCGCATCGGCCTTGTTTTTTAAAAGCTCCGCCGCCGCCCGCTCATGCCCCTTCAAGGCGGCATAAATCAGCGCCGTATTGTTGGAACCGTTCTTTGCGTTGACGTCGGCGCCCAGGCGCAAAAGCAGGCGGACCATTGCCGGAGAATTGCCGTCGGCTGCATGCAAAAGCGGCGTGCTTCCTGAGGAATCCCGGAGATTGACGTCCGCGCCCCCCGCAACGAGCGCTTTCACATCCTTCAAGCGCCCTTTTTTCACCGCCTGAAACAACGGATCCGTTGCGGCGTCGACGGGCGGCGAAGGCAGCACGCCGGAGGCGGCTTTTTCCAGAAGTTGCGCAATATACTCGAGCCCCTTTTTCCTGGCCAGCGCCAGGGCCGTGTCTCCGTCTTTGTTTTTCATATCCTGCCTGGCGCCATAAGCCAGCAGAGCCTGCACCAATGCCGGATCTCCGTGCAAAACGGCGCACATGAGCGGCGTCCGGCCCGTTTTCAGCCACGACTCATCCGCGACATTGACGTCCGCGCCGTTTTTGAGGAGGATCCGGATCGTTTTGGCCTTATTCCCGGGGGGGCCGATGGGAATACTGCTTTGGGCGCAGGCCGCAAGCAACGGCGTAAGCCCCTTGCCTCCCGCGTTCACATCTGCGCCCTTCGCAATCAGGTATTGAACGACGTCTGCATGTCCCTGCCACGCGGCTTCGAGCAGGGGCGTTCTTTCTCCCTCTTCCCGTCCGCCGTCCAGAGCCGCGCCGTTTTCAACGAGCAGTTTGACGATGGCCAGGTTTCCCCGGCGGGCGGCCGTCGCAAGCGGCCTGTCCCCCCTTGCCCCCTGACGGTTGACCAGCTCGCGGCCGCCGGGCGCTTCCAGAAGGGACTGCACGCCCGGGGCGTCGTCCTTTCTGATCGCTTCCAGAAGAGGAGCGTCGGGAAGCGGAAACCGGCTGTCCGCAAAACTGCCGGCCGGCAGCAGAAGGGCAAGCAACAAAAAGAAGGGTCCGATGAGGTGCTTTTTGCAGTTCATGGCTTTTCTCCGGGCTTCAGGAGCGTTTGGCGTTGTCGTTGAAAAAAAACCGCGGCGCTTCATCCTGTTTTTTAATCTGCCGGAAAGTATAGAAATTCGGAGCGGGTAAGTCAACTGCTTTGCTTGGCGCAAAACAGCCGGCTTCCGATTACCGGCGCTTGCCGGCGGCCGCTTTGTCGCGCCCCCGATGGTACTGCAGCAACGCCGCAATGGCCCGCGCGGCCCGCTCAGGATCCGGAAAAACGGGAACGCCCCGGTCGAGCAGACTGCGGACCATCTTTTCCTGAAGGCTCCGGTAGGTGAAACCGACAACCGGCTTGTCGGGATGGAGCTCCCTGAGGCTCGCAAACTCGGCCGCATGCTGCGCGAGCAGTCTTTCCCGTTCGGCGGGAATCGCCTCCTCGGGAACGCCCATTTCCCTGAGCACGCGGTCGACGAAGATTCCGGGAGACAGGATGTAGGCCAAAAGCACGTCAGCGTTTTTTTCCCCGAGCAGGATATCGGGAATGTTGTAAAAATTTTCCGATGAATTGAGGCTGTAGGTGAGATCCAGGGGATTGGCCGTACTGGCCGTTTTGGGGATCATCGGTTTGAGTTTCTCCACGGTGTCGGCCGAAAGCGCAGGCAGCGTCAAACCCGCGCGCCCGCAGGCGTCGGCCGCCGTGGCGCCCGGACCGCCGGAATGCGTCTGGATGACAACGCGGTTGCCCGCCGGTTTGGGCAAGGTGCCCAGCGCGAGCGCATAGTCGAACATTTCCGCAAGCGTCTGCGCGCGAAGAATGCCGCACTGCCGGAAAATGCCGTCGTAGATTTCGTTCGGTCCGGAAAGGGAGCCCGTATGCGAAAGCCCCGCCTTCCGCCCCGCTTCGGACCCGCCCACGTAAAGGGCCACGATGGGCTTGTGTGGCGTGATGGCCCGGGCCGCTTCCACAAACGCTTTGCCGCGGGTGATGCCTTCGATGTACAGCGTGATCACTTTCGTGTACGGACAGGCGCCCAGATATTCCAGGCAGTCCACGATGTCGAGATTGGCCTCGTTCCCCACGCTGACCGCCGCGCTGAAGCCCAGCCCCTGGCGGTGCAGGTAATTGAACATCTGGGTGATGAAGCTGCCGGACTGGGAGGCCAGTCCCACAAATCCGGGATCCCCTTCCGCCGTGATCGTCGTCGGATTGAGCTTGCGATAGGGATTGGCGATGCCCAGACAGTTCGGCCCCAGAAACCGGATCCCGTAGCGGCGGGCGACGGCCGTCAATTGCTTTTGCCGCTCGACGCCTTCCGGCCCGGCCTCCCGGAATCCGCCGGAAACGACGATGGCGCGGCGGATGCCCTTTTTGCCGCAGTCCTCCAGCGTTTGGCAGACAATGTCCGTAGGCAAAACGATGATCGCCAGATCGGGCGCCTCGGGCAGATCCGCGACGGCGGCATAGGCCGGAAGGCCGCGCACTTCTTTTTCTTTCGTGTGAACAGGATAGATTTTTCCCTCGTAGCCCAGCGCCTGGACGGAGGACAGCATCATGGACCCCATGCGCAGAAAATTATTGGACGCGCCGAAAAAAGCGATGCTCCGGGGATTGATAATGGGATACAGCGGACTTTCTTCAATCGATCGAATCATTTTTCTTCCCTCATGCTCGTGAAGTGGTCGGAACAACGGTCGGAAAGGCAAAAGCACGCGGACCATTGCTTTCCGCTGGAAACGTTGCCGTAGCCGTTACCAGATTACGGCCGGGAATTCAAGGAGGGAGGACCGATGTTTTTTGCAGGCCCGGGAAACACGGCCGAATTTACGCGGCGGTTCCACCGGCGGAAAGGAAGCGCCCCCGGGAATGGACGAGGGAAACGACGGTCTGGTACTTGTGCGAATTTTCACTGCGGGGAATGTCGTCGACAAACCGCAGGCGGACGGTCATGCCGCCGCCCAGAACATCCTGCAGGCGCTTTTTCAGTTCGCGGTACGGCGGCAGATCTTCGGCGGACGACGCCTCCCGGGCGCCGGCCGGATCTCTCACGATGAGAACGAGAATTTCATCTTGCGTCTCCTGGCGGATCTGAAATTTCTGCACGCCGGGAAGATCCTGCACGAGCAGCGTCAACCGGTAAGGGTGGACGATCCTGTTGTCCGGCAGGAGAATGGAATCGATTTTGCGCCCCTCGATTCTGTCGAGGAGCGGCAGCGCCCGCAAGCCGCAGGTACAGCGGCCGGGCCGGTAGCCGGCGATGTCGCCCATGCCCGAATACCGGATGAGCGGAAAAGCCCTGTTGACGAGGTCGGTCACCACCACGTTGCCCGACTGCCCCGGCGGCGCCGGACGCCCTTCGTCATCGACAATCTCGACAATCGCCCGGTAATCCAGAACATGCAGTCCGTTGTGCCGCGGGCACTCCACCGCGATCACGCCGGTCTCCGTGGCCGCGTAACCGTCGATCAGTTCGCCCGCAAAAGTTTGGCCGATAATTTTGCGCGTATGATCGTCGTGGCTTTCTCCCGTCGTCATTAACAGCGCCGGCTGGTGGATTTTGATTTGGTCGGCCTGTACTCTAAGCGCGATGTTTTTCAGCACGCTCGGATAGGTGACCAGATAATCCGGGCGCACCCGGTTGATGTGCGCGATCTGGTTTTCCACCGGTTCGAGCGCGTCGAACAGAAATTTCTTAAACCGGGGAAACTCGATCGCCGGCAGGATCTCCATGGCCTCATCGTCGAGCACCAGGATGCTCATGCCTTTTTTCAGGCGCAGCTGAAAATGGAGATTGATGGAAAATGTCGAGATCAGCGCGATTTCATAAAATCCCTTGTCGCGGTCATAGGCGATGCTGATCGGAGAGCCGCTGGAGCCGGTTGTTTTAAACACGTAATGTCTGTCCCGGGACAATCCCGTCGCCGCCGGCGGCGCGTTGCGCAGCTCTTCCTTGGAGAGGATCGGAAACTTCGCCAGATCATCCAGCGACTGGACGTCCTCCGGACGAAGGCCGGCGGCCCGCCATTTCTCCCGGTACAGAGGAATCTGGGACCAGGCGTGCGCCATCACGCTTTTCAACTGCTCCAGCCGGTACTCCCCGAGTCGGGCTTCATCCATGCCGATGGCGTCTTGTATCTGCCGGAGCTTTTGCCTGATTTTCAGAATTTTAAAAAGAAGCCCGGCGGCCGGCACATCCAGCCACTTATCCCAATATGTCAAATTCAACTCTCCTGGTGCGCTGATCCGGTCCGGAGATACCCGGCAAGCCACGGACAAGCCGCAAAAGACAGACAGGCGGCTTTTCCGGCTGGGGGGTTTTCCAAAAGACGGACGGGAGAACGGGAGCCATTCCCGTTCTCCCGGAAAAAAGACAGCTGCTGACGCCCTTGCAAAACTATTTTTTCGCGGCGGGCTTCGCGTCCGGCTTTGCGGCGGACGCCGGAGGCGCGGCCTGCGGATTGAGTTCCAGGAGCTCCACTTCGAAGACGAGCGTCGATCCGCCGGGAATCACGGGCGGACGTCCCCGGTCGCCGTAAGCGGTATCCGAAGGACAGACGAGCTTCGATTTGCCGCCGACTTTCATCATGCCGACGCCTTCCGCCCAGCAGGGAAAGACCTGGGTAAGAGGCAGATCAACGGGCTGGCCGCGCTTGACGGAACTGTCGAATTCCTTTCCGTCAATCAGCGTCCCCACGTAGTGCACTTTGACGGTGTCCGTGGGTTTGGGCTGGGCGCCCGTGCCCGCCTTGATTTCCTTGTACACCAGACCGGAGGCGGTTTTCTTCGCGCCCGGTTCGGCGGCGGCTTTCTCCGCATACGCCTTGCCGGCGGCTTTACTGTTTTCCGTCGCTTTCGCAATCCGGACCTGGGCGATTTCGCCGAGTTTCTGCATGTGGGTTTCCGGCTCGGCGGCCAGTTTCTTGCCGGCGGCCGCGTCCGCCATGCCCATCTGCACGTATTTCAATTCTTCGGCTGTGAGATCCAGAATGGATATCTGTTTTTGAAGCTGCGCGCCCAGCGCATAGAAAGCCTTTTGTTCTTCCGTCTTCGGCGGTTCCGGAGAACAGCCCCAAACAGCGATTAAGGCAATCAAAACGACCAAGAGTATTTTACGCATAACCATCCTTTCCTGGGAAATAGTTGTGAGCCCTCTTTACACGAATATCCGGCCAGATTCAAACAATTCTTGGGCGGAACTCCGCCGCCTCAAAAAAAAGGGGCGGTTGACGGCCGCCCCTTTTTTTCTTAGCCGCAAAATGCCCGGCGGCTTATTTCTTCGGACTTTTCTTGGTCGACGCCGGCTTTTTGGGCGCGGGGACAACCTGGGGAGCGGGCGCCGGCGGCGCCTTGATCTCCAGCAGCTCCACTTCAAACACCAGAGTTGCGCCGCCGGGAATCACGGGCGGGCTGCCCTGATCGCCGTAAGCCAGCTCCGCGGGGCAGACGAGTTTGGCCTTGCCGCCGACCTTCATCATGCCGACGCCTTCCACCCAGCAGGGAATGACCTGCCCCAGGGGAAATTCGACCGGTTCGCCGCGCCGGACGGAACTGTCAAATTCCTTGCCGTCGATCAGCGTCCCCACGTAGTGCACCTTGACCGTATCCGACACTTTGGGCGAGGCGCCCGTTCCCGGGCGCATTTCCTGATAGATGAGTCCGCTCGCGGTCTTTTGGGCTCCTTTTTCGGCCGCCGCCTTTTCCAGGTAAGGCTTGGACAGTTCCCTCTGCTTCTGGGCGGCGATCTTCATCCGCTCCTGAGCCAGGGCGTTGATATTCGTTCCGAAGGCTTCCGGCTCCGCCGCCAGCTTTTTGCCGGCGGCCGTATCCGCGATGCCTTCCCTGACGAACTCATACTCCTCGGCGGAAAGTTCAAAGACTGCGAGCTGCCTGGCCAGAAGGACTCCCATGGCGTACAGAGTTTTCTGATGGTCCGTCTGGGGCGGGGCCGCCAGGGCGGGCAGGGCCAAAAGCAATACGGCCATCGATACGATTAATTTACGCATACCTATCCTTTCACAACAAAATTTTTTATTGGACCTCCCATAACATCAAATCCGGATCGGAGCAACGCCCAAGAGGCCAGCCTGATAGAGGCGGCGGCTCCGTCGCGGGAAAAAAGCGCTTTGCCGCTGCCGAAGGACCACCTTAAAGGCTTGTCGGATCCAGAATCTGCACGGTGACGTCAGCGCCTTTTGTCACGCGCGTGACGTCTTCCGCAAGAACGATGAAGGCGTTCGCCGTCACCATGGATTTGAGAATGCCGGATCCCTGCTCGCCGGTCAGGCGCGCGACGTAGCGGCCCTCCTCCTTCTCCACCACGGCGCGCAGAAAGTTCTTCACGCCCTTGCCCTTTTTGATCTCCTGGGCGGATACCGCCGTGAGCGCCGGGCGCAGGATGCGGGTATACCCCTGCATCTTTAAAAGGTAGGGACGGACGAACTGCTCAAACGACACCATCACGGAAACGGGATTGCCGGGCAGACCGAACAGCGGTGTGCCGTCGATCGACCCGAAGGCCAGCGGCTTGCCCGGACGCATCGCCACCTGCCAGAAATGCATGGCGTTGCCGATATCGCCCATCACATCTTTCACGAAATCGTAATCGCCCATCGAGACGCCGCCGGACGACAAAATAACGTCGGCGCGGCGCGCGGTCGTAAAAGCGCCCACCAGCTCTTCCTTCTTGTCCCGGACGATCGCCGACATCTGCGGCACGCCGCCGCAGGCCGACACCTGCGCGGCCAGCGAATAACTGTTGGAGTTAACGATTTTTCCCGGCGTCGGCTCCGTTTCGATGTCCACCAGTTCGTCGCCGGTGGACAGAATCGCCACCCGCGGCCGGCCGTAAACCGGCACAAACGCCCGGCCCAGCGCGGCCAGCATGCCGATGTGGCCGGGGCGCAGCGCCTCTCCCGCCGCGATAACCCGCTCGCCTTGGCGCACGTCTTCGCCGGGGAAGCGGATATCCAGCCCCCCGGGCGCGGCGACTTTGATCAGCACGGTGCGGCCCTTTTCTTCCGTGTCCTCGCGGCGGACCACCGCGTCCGCCCCGCGGGGCAGCACGGCGCCCGTCATGATCCGCACGGCCTGGCCGGCCTTGACGGTTTTTTGGGGCAGACTTCCTGCGGCGACGGTTTCAATCACCCGGAGCTCCACCGGCCCGAGCGCATGGGCGCCCTGGATGTCTGCCGACCGGACGGCGTAGCCGTCCATGGCGGAATTGGCGGCAAAGGGAATATCGCGCGGCGCGAACACATCTTCGCCGATGACGCGGCCGCAGGCTTCCAGAATATCGACTTTCTCCAGCCCCAGCGTCCGGCAGGAGCCGAGGATGGTCGAAAAAGCTTCTTCTACTGATATCATGTTGTTTTCTCCATTCTTTCAAACTGGGCCTACCTTATCAAAGACGGAAGAAAGGGGCAAGGTACAAGGTGCAAGGTTCCCCTTGAAGTCTCCGGGCATTTGCGCTAGGAAAAAGAAAGAAAGATAAAGGATGTGTTTATGACGCCCCAACAGGAAAAAATTCGCGCGCTTCTGGCCCGGAAGAACGCCATTTTGCTGGCCCACTACTACGTCCGGCCGGAAATTCAAGAAATCGCCGATGTGCTGGGCGATTCGCTGGCTCTGGCGCAGGCGGCGGCGCGCACCGACGCGGCGGTCATCGTTTTCGCCGGCGTGCACTTCATGGCGCAAAGCGCAGCCATGCTCTCACCGCAAAAAACCGTTCTCCTGCCCCGCGCGGACGCGGGCTGCCCGCTGGCCGACATGGCCACGGCGGAGTCTGTCCGGAACATGCGGCAGCGGGAACCGGATGCCCTTTTTGTCACCTACATCAACTCCACCGCGGAAGTGAAAGCCGAAAGCGACGTCTGCTGCACGTCGTCCAATGCGATCAACATCATCCGGTCAGTGCCTTCTTCCCGGAAGATCGTCCTTTTACCCGACGGCAACCTGGCGCGCCATGTCGCATCGGCGACGGGCAGAGAGGTCATTGCCTGGGAAGGCTGCTGCCCGATCCACCAGGCGCTCACCGGAGAAGACGTCCTGGCGCGCAAACGCGAGCATCCCGGGGCGCCGTTTGTCGCCCATCCGGAATGCCGCCCCGACGTTCTGGCGCTCGCCGATTTCATCGGCTCCACGTCGGCGATCCTTCAGTTTGCCCGGGAAAACGCAGCGGAAAAGATCATTATCGGAACGGAGGAAGGCATTTTCACACAGCTAAAAAAACAAAATCCCGGCAAGACCTTTATTCTCGCCTCGCCGGGGCTGCTGTGCGCCGATATGAAGAAAATCACGCTGGACGACATCGAACAATCGCTTTTGACCCTGCAGCCGGTGATCACCGTGCCGCCCGAGGTGAGCGAGGCCGCCCGCAAGACGCTGGACAGGATGCTGGCCTCGTCATAACCTCGCCGGATGCCCCCTTGGGAAAAACTTCTTGAGAAAAATCATCGATAAAAAATTACTTCCGGACGCGCCGCCGCTGCGGGAGCTTTACGAACGAATCGGCGGCGGGGCGCCGGCCATCGACGTCCGGGGGATGGCCCCCGCCGCCCGACCGCTCGCAACGGCGCTGCTCTTTGAACGGCTGGACCGTCCGCTCGCGGTGATTTGCCCCACGCCGCGGGAAGCGGAGCTTTTCGCCCGCGACCTCGGCCTTTTTCTCGGGCCGGACGCGGTTTTGCACTATCCGCCGCTGGACTTCCTGTCCATCGACATGTTTGCCCTGCAGCGCGATGAGGAGCTGGCGAGGCTTGGCGCCCTGACCCGCCTCCAGGTGGAGGACCGCCGGATTTTCGTCACCTGCTTTACGGCGCTCATGCAGAAAGTCATGCCGCTTGCCGAATTTCAGCGCTATCTGAAAATCCTGGCCGCGGGCGATCCGTTGCTCCTGCAGGAATTTCCCGCGCGCCTGGCGGCGGGCGGTTATTCGCGGGTGGCGCTGGTGGAAGAGCCGGGGGAATTCAGCCTGCGCGGCAATATTCTGGACATCTTCCCTCCGACCGAAAAAACGCCGCTGCGCCTGGAAATGGCGGGCGACGAAATCGAATCGATCCGCCGCTTCGATACCGCCACCCAGCGCTCCGGCCCGGCGGTGGAAGCCTTTGTCCTCGGACCGGCCGGCGAAATTCTGGTGGACGAGGTCCGGCAAACCCGGGCCGTGCGCAACGTCCGCCGGCGGGCCGACGACCTCGACCTGCCGCGCGATCTGCGCAACCGGCTGGTGGAAACACTGCGGCGCGAGTCCGCCACCTCCGTCAATCCGATTTTTCTGCCCCTGTTTTATGAGGACGCGGACGACCCGGCCGGGGCGGAAATACTTTCCGGCGTTTTCGACTACCTGCCGTCCGATACGCTTTTTTGCCTCAGCGATCCGCTGGCCATCGACCAGGCCGCCCAAACCGCCGCCGCGACCATCGATAAGCTCCTGTACAAAGCCAGGGCCGCCGGCCGGTTTTACCTGGAAAGCGCGACGCTTTACCTGCCCCGCGAAGCGCTTGCCGCACGCCTGTCCGGCTTTCAGCACATCCGCCTGATCGGACTGGCGCTCGACGACGCCGCAAGCACAGTTCCTTTTGTGACGATTTCCGCGCCGGCGGAAACAACGGGCGGTGACACGCCGGCCGGTGAAGTGCGCGAGGAAGCGCTGCTCGGGCGGACGGCCGAAAAAATTCGGGCCCGCCTGGCGGCGGGGCAAACCGTCTTTTTCCTTTCCCCCACGCCGGAAGACACGGTCCGGATGAAGCATCTGCTGGAAGGCTACACTCTGCCCGTGCGGCTTCTGTCCGCCGATGCGCCGCTTTTATCCGTCGTGCGCGACGAAAGCGGCGGCGCCGGTCTTTTCCTGCGGGAAGGAAAAATCTCCGGCGGCTTCAGCCTGGAGGCCCTGGGGCTGGTTTTCTTAAGCGAGGAAGAGCTCTTCGGCCGGAAAACGGTCCGCCGCCGCCCCCGTCCGCAGCGCGAAGGCTACTTTCTCAAATCCTTCGGCGATCTGGCGGAGGGGGACTTCGTCGTGCACCGGGATTTCGGCATCGGCCGGTACCGCGGCCTGAAGAAAATTTCCGTGGGCAGAATTGAAAACGACTTCATGGTCATCGAATATGCGGAGGGAGACAAGCTCTACCTGCCGGTCAACGCCCTGGACAGGATCCAGCGCTATCTGGGACCGGACGGCCATCCGCCGAAGATCGACAAGATGGGCGGGACGTCCTGGGACGCAGTCAAGGAGCGCGTCAGGAAATCCGTCCGCGACGTGGCCGAGGAACTGGTGGCCATTTACGCCGCGCGGGAGGCGCTGGAGCGCAAAGCCTTCGCTCCGCCGGATCGCCTCTACGAGGAATTCTGCGCCACTTTCGAATATGAGGAAACCCCCGACCAGGCCCGCGCCATCGAAGACATCCACGCCGACATGGACAACGCCAAGCCCATGGACCGCCTCGTCTGCGGCGACGCGGGATTCGGCAAGACCGAAGTCGCGCTTCGGGCCGCCTTCCGTACGGTCATGGACGGCCGGCAGGCGGCGCTCCTGGCGCCCACGACGATTCTCGCCGAGCAGCACTTTGCGACTTTTTCCCGGCGGCTGGCCGACTTTCCCATTCGCGTGGAGGCGCTCAACCGCTTCAAAAACGCGGCCGACATCAGGAAAACGCTTGAGGATCTGCGTCTGGGCCGGGTCGATATCGTCGTCGGCACACACCGGCTCTTGTCCAAAGACGTGGAGTTCAAAAACCTGGGTTTGGTGATCATCGATGAAGAGCAGCGCTTCGGCGTGGCGCACAAGGAAAAGCTGAAAAAACTGCGGACGCTGGTCGACGTGCTGACGCTGTCGGCCACGCCGATTCCGCGCACGCTGCACCTGTCGCTGGTCGGCATCCGCGACCTGTCCATTATCAACACGCCGCCCCAGGACCGCCGGCCGATTAAAACCTACGTTCTGGAGTTCGACGAAGACACGATTCAGGCGGCCCTGGAAGCGGAGCTCCACCGGGGCGGGCAGGTCTTTTTCGTTCACGACCGGGTGCGCTCCATTTATTCCATCGCGCGTCTGGTGCAGCGGCTGGCGCCCCAAGCCCGGGTGGGCGTGGTGCACGGGCAGATGAAACCCGCCGAGATCGAGAAAACCATGGCCGGATTTATCCGCCGCGAATACGACGTGCTGGTCTGCACGACCATCATCGGCTCCGGCCTCGATATTCCGTCGGCCAACACGATTTTCATCAACCGGGCCGACCGCTTCGGCCTGGCGCAGCTCTATCAGATCCGCGGCCGCGTGGGGCGCGGCAGCGCGGAAGCCTCGGCTTACCTGCTTTTGCCCCGGGGCGCACTTCTGTCCCGCGACGCCATGCGCCGTCTCCAGGCCATCAAGGAATTTTCCGATCCGGGATCGGGCTTCCGCATCGCCTACAACGATCTGGAAATCCGCGGCGGCGGCAATCTGCTGGGCCTGTCGCAGGCGGGGCACATCAGCGCGGTCGGATACGAACTTTATACGGAATTGATGGAAAAGACGGTGCGCGAAATTCAGGGCCATCCCGCGCCGGCGGAAGAGGAGCAGCCGGAAATTTCGCTCGGCGTTTCGGCCTACCTCCCCGAGGATTACGTGGCGGATGTCCACCAGCGGCTGATTCTGTACAAGAGAATATCGCTCGCCCAGACGGCCGGCGAGCTTCAGGACCTTGGCGAAGAACTGGCCGACTGTTACGGCCCTCTGCCCGAGGCGGCGCAAAATCTGCTGCGCGTCATCGGACTGCGCAACGCTCTCAAACCGCTGGCGGCCAGGAAGATGGGCTCGGACGGCAAATTTCTCTACCTTTACTTCCGGGAATCCTCGCCGCTGGACCCGGCCCGCATCATTGCGCTCGGCCGGAAGAAAATCAAGGACTTACGCTTTACACCGGATTTCAAACTGTTTTGGCCCGTGCCTCCCGGCGCGCCGGACCCGCTGGCTCAGGCCGAAGAGCTTTTAAAGATGCTTGCCCAATAACCATTATCACGATATACAGTCCGGAAATATCATGCAACCGCTGAAATTTAAAACTATGACCGCATGCCGCCAACCTCTGCTGTTCCTCGTTTTCATGGGCGTCGTGTGCCTTTGCGCCGCCTGCAACCGGGAAGAGTTTTCAAACCGGACGGTGATCGCCGCAGTCAACGGGGAAAATATCTACCTCGACGAATTTGAAAAGCGCCTGGCCGTGCAGAAAAAAGCCTTTTTTCCGCAGGGCTTGCCGGATTCCCCCGGCAAACGGGAACTGCTCGAAGAGGAAATTCTCGAATCCATGATCACGGAAAAAATCGTCCTGCAGCGGGCCAGGGCGCTCAACATGTCGGTCAGCAACACCGACCTCGAAAGGAAACTGCTTGACCTGCGCAAGGACTACGGCGAAAATTTTTTTGATTTGCTCGCCGCGCAAAATGTGTCATACGAGGAATGGCGCGAGGAGCTGCGCAAGGAAATGCTGTTTGACAAGCTCGTGGCGACGGACGTGAACGCCGTCATCCGCGTTTCGGAAGATGAAGCTCTGGACGCCTACGAAGAAAATCCGGAATTCTGCAAAACCGAGGCGCGCGTCCGGGCGGGGCAGATCGTCGTCCGCGACATGGCCCGGGCGAAGGAAGCCGAAACCCGGCTCTCCGGAGGCGACGCCTTCGAAAAAGTAGCAGCCGAAATGTCCATCGGTCCGGAATCCGCGCGCGGCGGCGATCTGGGGTGGGTTGCGCGCCGGATCATGCCGGACCCGCTCGACCGGATGCTGTTCACGCTGCCGGTCGGAAAGATCAGCCCGATTATTCGGAGCGACTACGGCTACCACATTGTCCGGGTGCTGGAAAAACAGCCGGCCCGGACCAGGGATTTTTCCGAATGCCGCAAGGATCTTATCGCCGACATCCGCGCCCGCAAGGAAGACGCGGCTTTCAACGTCTGGCTCAACGATCTGAAGATCAAGGCGCTTGTGCGCAAGGATCCGGGAGTCCTGAAAACAAAAAAACGAAACTGAATTCGCAACAGGGAGGAAACATGGCAAAAGTTTTCAAAGCCGGCTGGGCGGCCGTTTTAATCATAGTGTTTGCGACGGCAGCGCTTTACGCCGAAGTGACGGACCGCATCGTCGCCGTCGTCAACGACGAGGTGATCACGCTTGCGGAGCTCAACCGGGCTTTCGAACCGTACGCCATGAACATCGAGAAAAACTACAAGGGCCCCAATCCCGAGGAAGTTCTGAAGCAGAACAGGGCGGCCCTGCTGCAGCGCATGATCGATCAGATGCTCATCGAACAGGAAGCGAAAAAAGCGGGCGGACCGCTCGCCACTGTCACGGAAGAAGAGATCATGTCCGTGCTTCAGAACACGCTCTCCAAAAACAACCTGACCATGGACACCTATTTGCGCAAACTGGCGGAGGAGGGCGGTTCCCTCGAATCCGTCAAAAAGGAAATCAAGGGCCAGATCCTGCGGATGCGGCTTTTGCGCCGGGAAGTCCAGTCCAAAGTGCTGGTTCCCGACGAAGCCATCGGCGAATACTACAACCGGCACCGCCAGGACTATGAAGGCAAGGAAGCCGTGCATCTGCGGCAGATCCTGCTGACGGCGCCGGCGACGCTGGACGCGGCGGCGCGGGAAGCCGTCCGGCAGCAGGCCCGGCAGTTGTATGAACGCATCGCCGGAGGCGAACCGTTCGACCGGCTGGCGGCCCAGTATTCCAAGGGTCCGGAAGCGGCCTCGGGCGGCGACATCGGATTTGTGGAGCGGGGCGTCATTGTGCCCGAAGTGGAAAAAGCGGCTTTCAGCCTGCCCGTGGGGAAGGTCAGCGACGTCATCGAATCGGAGCTGGGCTTTCACATCATCGCGGTGGTCGACAAGCGCGGCGCGGGACTTAAGCCGCTCGCCGTGGTGCGCAATGAAATCAAGGCCAAAATCGAGGAAGAAATGGTGATGAAAAAATTCGATGAATGGATCGACGGCATCCGCAAAAAATCCTTTATCGACGTCCGGCTGTAGCCTTCGGTATCGGGTATGGATTTCATTCGCATTCGGGGCGCGTCCCAGCACAATCTCAAAAATATTTCGCTGGACATTCCGCGCGACAAGCTGGTGGTCATCACCGGCGTTTCCGGCTCCGGCAAGTCCTCGCTGGCGTTCGACACGATTTACGCCGAAGGCCAGCGCCGGTACGTCGAATCGCTTTCCGCCTACGCGCGCCAGTTCATCGGCCAGATGGACAAACCGGAGGTGGAATCCATCGAGGGCCTCTCGCCCGCCATCGCCATCGAGCAGCGGGCGGCCAGCCACAATCCGCGCTCGACCGTGGGAACGGTGACGGAAATCTACGACTACTTCCGCCTGCTTTTCGCCGGCATCGGCCTGTGCCACTGCAGTGTCTGCGGGCGGGAAATCCGGTCGCAGACCATCGACGACATCGTCGGGGCCGTGCTGGACCTGCCCGAAGGCACGCGCTTCAGCGTGCTCGCGCCCATCGTGCGGGGGAAAAAGGGCGAGTTCGCCAAGGAGCTCAAGAAACTCCAAAAGGAAGGCTTTGCGCGCGTCCGCATCGACGGCGAAATCCGCGACCTGGCCGAAGATATCGTCCTTGCCAAAACCAGGCGCCACGACATCGACCTCGTTGTGGACCGGCTGGTGCGCAAGGAGGGCGTCCGCCAGCGGCTGCGCGATTCCGTGGAAATCGCGGCGGCCAAAAGCGACGGCCTGGTGCGCGTCGCCGCGGCCGACGGCGCGGAGACCCTCTACTGCGAAAAGTACGCGTGCCCGGACTGCGGCATCAGCATGCCCACGCTGGCCCCGCGCGTCTTTTCCTTCAACAGTCCCTACGGGGCCTGCCCCCAGTGCAACGGTCTGGGCTCGCGGATGCACTTCGCCGTGGACCTGGTCGTTCCCGACGCGGGCCTGTCGCTGCGCGAAGGGGCAATCGCCCCCTGGGCCAACCGCAGTTCCCTTTACTACCACAATCTGCTCGACACGCTTTCAGCACACTACGGCTTCGATATCAATACGCCGTTCAACAAACTGCCGGAAAAAATCCAGGATGTTCTTTTGTACGGCTCGGGAGACGAGGCGATCAAGTTCCACTTCGACCGCCCGGACAAGCGCTACTTCGCCTACCGTCCCTTCGAAGGGGCCATCCGGCAACTGGAGCGCCGCTGGCGGGAAACCGCCTCGCAGGCGGTGCGCAACGATCTGGCCCGGTTCATCGACCTGCGCCCCTGCGAGGCCTGCAACGGCGCGCGGCTCAAGAAAGAAAGCCTGGCCGTCACTGTCGGCGGCAAAACCATCTACGACCTGTGTCTGATGTCCATCCGCGAATGCTTCGATTTTTTTGAGACCCTGGCGCTTTCGCCGCTGCAGACGCAAATCGCGGAGCGCCTGCTCAAGGAAATCAAAAGCCGCCTTTCCTTTCTGCTCAACGTCGGCCTCGACTACCTGAATCTCGCCCGCTCCACGTCCACGCTGTCCGGCGGTGAAAGCCAGCGCATCCGCCTGGCCACGCAGATCGGCTCCGGCCTGATGGGCGTCTTGTACGTGCTGGACGAACCGACCGTCGGCCTGCATCAGAAGGACAACCTGCGTCTCATCGACACGCTGAAACAACTGCGCGACATGGGCAACACCGTGCTCGTCGTCGAGCACGACGCCGACATGATGCTGGCCTGCGACCATATCGTCGACATGGGACCGGGCGCGGGCGAACAGGGCGGCGCAGTGATTTTTCAGGGCAGCCCCGCCGAAGTGCTGCAAAGCGATACGTCGCTCACGGGAAAATACCTCTCCGGCCGGGAGACCATCCCCCTCCCCGCCGGGCGGCGGCCGGCCGGGGGACGCTCCATCATCCTTGAAGGCGCGTCGCAAAACAACCTCCAGAACATCGACATCCGGATTCCGACGGGCGTGCTGACGGCCGTCACCGGTGTTTCCGGCTCCGGCAAAAGCACGATGGTGATCGAAACCCTCTACCGGGTGGTGGCGCGCCGCCTGAACCGGCACTCCGGCGGCATGGGCCGGATCCGGCGCGTGAAGGATCTGGGCGGCATCGAACGGGTCATCATGATCAACCAGCAGCCCATCGGCCGGACGCCCCGCTCCAATCCCGTGACGTACACCGGAATTTTTTCCTTCATCCGGGATCTCTTTGCCAACCTGCCCGACGCGCGCGTCCGCGGCTACAAGCCGGGGCGGTTCAGCTTCAACGTCAAAGGCGGCCGCTGTGAGGCCTGCGAAGGCAACGGGCTTATCAAAATCGAAATGCACTTTCTGCCCGACGTTTATGTCACCTGCGACGCCTGCCGCGGCAAGCGGTTCAACGCGGACACGCTGGATATCAGGTACAAGGACAAAAGCATCGCCGACGTGCTGGATCTGACGGTTCATCAGGCGCTGGATTTTTTCGCCAACCTTCCGTCGATCCGGAGCCATCTGCAACTGCTGGCCGACGTCGGCCTGGGGTACATCCGTCTGGGACAGTCGGCCACCACTCTGTCCGGCGGCGAAGCCCAGCGCATCAAGCTGGCGCGGGAGCTGGGAAAGAGGGTCAACAGCAACACGCTGTACATCCTCGACGAGCCGACCATCGGCCTGCACTTCGCCGACATTCAAAAGCTGCTGGACGTGCTCATGCGCCTCGTGGACATGGGCAATACCATGGTGGTGATCGAACACAATCTGGACATCATCAAGTCCGCGGATCACGTGATCGATCTGGGCCCCGAAGGCGGCCCGGGCGGCGGCCGGATCGTCGCTTCCGGCACGGTGGAAGAGGTGGCGCAAAACGAACAGTCCTATACCGGCCAGTTTCTGAAGAAGATCCTCGACGAATCCGCGGGCCGGCGCAGAGACGGCGGCCGTCCCTCCCCCATCGTTTGACCGTCCGCAAAAACGTCCGGTTTCTCTTTTCGGCTTTTTGTGTTAGCGTGGCCCGCGCTCCGGAAAACGCGGAGCCCGAACCGGACGCTCACAATCGCCGGTCATCGCGAAGGAGGACAGCCGATGAAACCCTTGCCGCTTGCGCCGCTCAAATACAGGCACGCGATCCTTTTAATCGACGATGAACAGACCATCCTCGACATCATGACGCTGATGCTCGCCCGTGCAGGCTATGACCTGCACACAGCCCTGTCCGGAGAACAGGGCCTTCAGGTCCTTGCGGCGCATTCCGGTTTTTCGCTCATCATTTCCGACCAGCAAATGCCGGGCATGACCGGCGTGCAGTTTCTCGCCCGGGCCAGGGAAATCTGCCCCGACGCCCTGCGCGTCCTGCTCACCGGCTACACCGACACGGACGCCATGATCGACGCGATCAATTCGGGCGGCATTCACCTGTACCTGACCAAGCCCTGGCAAAAAGACGATCTGCTTTATTCGATCAACCAGCTTCTGGCCAAGGCCGAGCTGCTCATCGAAAACCGGCGGCTCAACGAGGTGGTCCGGAAGCAAAACGCCGAGCTGATCGGGCTCAACAAGAGCCTGGAGGAAAAGGTGCGCGTCAAAACGCTGCACCTGGACCAGCGGGCCTTTGAACTCAACGCCAGCTATGAGCGGATCCGGATGATTCTGGAAGGAACGGTTCTGGCCATGTCCAAGATCGTGGAAAGCCGGGATCCCTACACGGCCGGCCACCAGCAGCAGGTGGCGCGCATCGCCGGCGTCATCGCGCAGAAAATGGCTCTGCCACAGGACTCGGTCGACGCCGTCCGGATTTCCGCCGCGCTGCACGACATCGGCAAGATCGCCGTCCCCTCCGAGATTCTGACCAAGCCCGGACGGCTGAGCCACCTGGAGATGGAAATGGTCAGAACCCATCCGCAAAACGCCTACGACATCCTCAAAACAATCGCCTTTCCCTATCCGATCGCCCAGATCATTTTGCAGCATCATGAACGGATGGACGGTTCCGGCTACCCGCAGGGGCTCAAGGACCGGGAAATCCTGCTGGAGGCGCGGATCCTCGGAATCGCCGACGTCATCGAGGCCATGTCTTCGCACCGGCCATACCGGCCCGCCATGGGCATTGACGCAGCGATTGCCGAGATCGCCGGCTGCCGGGGCGTTCTTTACGATCCGGCGGTCGTCGACGCCTGCCTTGACATTTACAAAGGTGAAGGACAGAAAGGTTTCCTGCAGTTGCAGGCCTGAAAAAAATGCCGCTTTACACCTTTCCGGATGATCCGTACAGACGCTTTGACGCAATGTAGGCCATCACCGCGTCCGGCGTCAGGTACGCAATGGAACGCCCGGCGCGGACGGATTCGCGGATGGCGGAGGCGGAAATATCCAGAAAGGTGGTCCGGCGGAAGAAAATCCCTCGTCCGGCAGGAGAGATGAAGCCGTCTTGCTTTGCATCGTAAACGTAGCGGGCGGCAAGTTCCGCCGGCAGAATCCTGTTCAGCCCGCCGTTTTCATACCCGGGGCGGGTCATCACGGCAAAGTGGCAAAGCCCCAGGAGCTCTTCCCACTGCCGCCAGGTGGTAATCGCATCAAAGGCGTCCTGGCCGGTGATGAAATACAGGTCCGGAGGAGAACTGTGTTCCGCCAGAAAAGACCGGACCGTATCCACGGAATAGGATTTGCCCCGGCGGCGGGATTCGAGATCGGAGACGTCAAACCGGTCGTTTCCGGCGATCGCCAGCCGCACCATGCGCAGACGATGGTCGAACGGCGTGATGTCGCAGGCCGTCTTGTGCGGCGGCTCTCCGGCGGGAATGAAGATCACCCGCTCCAGCGCCAGCTGGCAAGCCAGCTCCAGGGCGGCGCGCAAGTGCCCGAAATGCACCGGATCGAATGTTCCGCCGAACAGCCCCCACTTCATCCGCGGACCTGACCGTCGCCGTAAATGATGAACTTGGACGTGGTGAGTTCTTCGAGCCCCATCGGCCCGAAGGCGTGGAGCTTGGTGGTGGAAATGCCGATTTCCGCGCCCAGGCCCAGTTCAAAGCCGTCGGAAAAGCGCGTGGAGGCGTTGACCAGCACCGTGGAAGAATTCACTTCATTCAAAAACCGCTGCGCATGGGCATAATCCTTGGTGATGATGGATTCCGTGTGCAGCGACCCGTATTTTTCAATGTGGGCTATGGCCTCGTCGAGAGACGGCACTACCCGCACCGCCAGAATCAGATCCAGGTACTCCGCATACCAGTCTTCTTCGGCGGCCGCTTCCGCATTTTTCACGATCTCGCGGGTGGCCGGGCAGCCCCGCAGCACGACACCCGCCTTTTGCAGCCTCTCGGCAAGCCGGGGCAGAAACGTGGAGGCGATGCTTTCATGCACCAGGAGCGTTTCCAGCGCATTGCAGACGCCGGGCCGCTGCACCTTGGCGTTGGCGCAGATGTTCACCGCCATCTCCGGATCGGCGGACGCATCCACGAAGATGTGGCAGACGCCCTTGTAGTGTTTGATCACCGGAATCTTGGACTGGGCCACCACGGCGCGGATCAGTTCTTCGCCGCCGCGCGGAATAATCAGGTCGATAAACTCCTCGAGCGTGAGGAGCGTGGACACGGCCTCGCGGTCGGTAAACGGAATCACCTGAATCGCCTTGTCCGGCAGCGGGCTCTCCCGCAAAACGTCCTGCAGGACGGAGGCAATCGCCAGGTTGGAGTGGATCGCCTCCGAACCGCCGCGCAAAATGACCGCGTTGCCCGACTTGAGGCACAGGGCGGACGCGTCGACGGTAACATTGGGCCGGGATTCGTAAATGATGCCGATCACCCCCAGGGGAATCCGCATGCGCCCGACCAGAAGACCGTTGGGACGGCGCCACATGGACGTGACGCGGCCCACCGGATCGGGCAGCGCGGCAACCTCGCGCAGTCCCTGCGCCATGGCCTCGACGGTCGCCTCCGTCACCGTCAGCCGGTCGATCATGGCCCGGGAAATTTTCTTTTCGCGGGCGGCGGCGACATCTCTTTTGTTTTCAGCCAGGATCAGATCCCGGTGCCAGACCAGTTCGTCGGCCATGCGCAGGAGCGCGGCGTTTTTGGCGCCCGCGGACATACGGGCCAGACGGCGCGAAGCCGCCTGAGCGTCTTCGGCAATTTTTTTAACGGAACTGTGCATATCCATTTCTACCCTCGATCTGCAATATTGGAATAATGACTTGCATTTTCTGTAATTATTGATAAAAGCCGCAACTGTCCATGATAAGAACCGTTTGGGGGAAAGGTGGCTTTACCTGCGTTTCCAAATATATCTACAAGACAAAAAGAGATGTGTCAAGGCCTTTGCCCGGATGATTGAAGATGAGCCGATTACGCATCAAAGCCGGTAGAAAAGCTTATGAAATCATCAAGGACGGCGGTTTTGACTTTGACGCCGTTTCCGCCTATTTCGGAGCCGCAGTCGGACCGCGCTGGCTTATCGCCAGCGGCTTTGATCTGACGCTTTTGACGCAAAAACTGCTGGGAAGGTCCCGCCCCGTCCATCTGATCGGTTCATCGGCCGGTGCCTGGCGTTTTGCCGCCTGGCTGCAGCCCGAGGCTCTCGACGCCTACCGGAAATTCCTGCACGCTTACGTGCACGTCGGCTTCACGCGAGAGGACACGCCCGACACCATCCTTAACAAATTCAGCGAAATCATCAATGCCTACATTGAAGACGATGCGCTCTCCTTTGCTCTGGCCAGCAAGCGCTACCGTTTTTCGGTCATTACGGCCCGCGCGCGCGGTCTGGTCGCGTCCGAATCGCCCCTCCTGCAGAAGAGCGCCCTTCTGGTCTGCTATCTGCTCAACCTGATCAGCCGCAACGCCATTTACACCTTTGCCGACCGCGTGGTTTTCTACAACGGATCGAAACCGCCGCCTTTCTGCTTTCAGCCCGGCTTTCGCGGCCATTTTGTGCCCATCAACGAAGCCAATTTCAAATATGCAGTCATGGCGTCCGGCGCGATTCCGCTGGCGGTCGCCGGCGTCAGAAACATTTTCGGCGCGCCGCGCGGCGTTTACCGCGACGGCGGCCTGATCGATTATCACCTGACGCATCAATTCGCCGCCCGGGAAAACGACCTGGTGCTTTTTTTCCACCACCAGGAGCGGATCATTCCCGGCTGGCTGGACAAAAAAATTCAGCACCGGACGCCGGATGAAGAGACGCTGGCCAATGTGGTGATGCTTTTTCCGTCGCAGAGTTTCATCGACCGCCTGCCCGGCGGCAAGGTTCCGGACCGCGACGATTTTCTGACCTACCTGGAAAACGGGAGCGAACGGATCGCCGCGTGGAACCAAGCCGTCGACCTGGCCGCGCCTTTGGGCGAGGACTTCCTGGAACTGATCGAAAGCGGTAAAATCCGGGAGATGGTGGAAAAGATGTAATGGCCGCGGCCGTGCGCCGCACGGCTGAGCGCCCAGGCTTTTCGCGGAAGAGAAAATGATCATTCAGGAATTGCTTGATATTTACAGAGCCTGCACGCTCTGTCCGCGCGCCTGCCGGGTGGACCGGACCCGCGGCGAACTGGGATACTGCCGGCTGCCCGCCGACATTGTCCTCGACTGCGCGCTGCCGCATGCCGGCGAGGAGCCGCCGCTTTCGGGCAAAAACGGCGCCGGCACCATTTTCCTTTCGTCCTGCAATCTCGGCTGCATCTACTGCCAGAACTATCAGATTTCCCACAGCGCCGACGGCCGGCGACTCACCGTGATCGAACTGGCCCGTGTGATGCTCGACCTGCAGAAAAAAGGCTGCTCCAACGTCGAACCGGTGACGCCCACGCCGCAGACGCCGCTGGTGATGGAAGCCCTGTGCCTGGCGCGCATGCAGGGGCTCACGGTCCCGTTCGTCTACAACTGCAGCGGCTACGAAAATCCCGACGTCGTTCGGATGCTCGACGCCATGGTGGATATTTATCTGCCGGATTTCAAGTACGGTCTGGAAGAAGACGCGCTCGCCTTCTCCAACGCGCCGCAATACCCGCAAACCGCGCTTGGCGCCATCCGGGAAATGGTTCGCCAGGTGGGCGACGATCTGGAAATGAAGGACGGCATCGCCGCGCGGGGCATCATCGTCCGCCACCTGATCCTGCCCGGGCGGCTCAACAATTCAAAAGAGGCGCTGCGGCTGTTGCGCCGGGAGATTTCAACCACGTTGCCGATCAGCCTCATGTCCCAGTACACGCCGATTGCGGCCCTGCGGTCGCATCCGCTTTTGGGCCGCCGCATCACGGTCGCGGAATACGACGAAATGGTGGATTTCGCCCTTTCGCTGGGTTTTGAAAACCTGTTTGTTCAGGAAGTCGACGACAGAGCCCTGACGCCGGACTTCGACCGGGAAAATCCTTTTGACGCCTCCGGGTGACGCCATGCCGGACGACTTAAGACAGGTTTACGACCGCCTCGCCGACACGTACGAACAAAACCGCGGTTTGTTCGACATGTCCGAGGTCATCGACGATTTTTACCGGAGGCTGCCGGAGCGGCCGGGGCGACTCCTCGATCTGGGCTGCGGCGCGGGGGAACCTTTTCCCGCCTTCTTTCTCGCCCGGGGCTGGCGGGTCGTGGGCGTTGATTTTTCTTCCCGGATGCTCGAACTGGCCCGTCATTTTCAGCCGAAGATGGAAACGCTGCAGGCCGACATCCGCAAGGTGGATTTCCCCGCCGAATCCTTTGACGCCGTTTCCGCCGTCTACTGCCTTTTTCACATTGAGCACGAGCAACATCCGGCTCTTTTTTCCGGCATGCACCGCTGGCTGAAAAAGGGGGGGAAGGCGCTTTTCACTTACGCCACGCAGGAATACACCGGCGCGGAGGTTTTCAGCGGCTACAAGGAATTCATGGGGGAAACGCTTTTTTACAGCCACACCACACCCGCGAGGCTCCACGACATCCTCACGGCCGCCGGATTTGCCGTCGAAGCCTGCCGGTACCGCGACATCGGCGGGGAAACGTTTTTGTGGGTGACCATTGCCAAGCCCTGAAAAAAAAATCCGTTACGGCATTTTGAAAATGCTCACGCCGGCGGGCGGCTGGAACTGAAACAGTCTGGAGGAAAGCCCCGCATTCATTTTGATTGCGGAAAATTTCAGGCGGGTGGTGTTGCCCATGACGTCGTCGAAACTGACTTCGAGGATCTGAAACGAATTTTTATCAAGCGTCATCTGCAGATAGGCATAGGAGGCGCCTTTTTCCCGCGGGTACAATTGCAGGAGGTAATCGCCATTCCTGTCCGTGGCCGCAGGCGTTGCATAGCGCAGCGTGAAATCCTCGGTCAGTTTGCCCAGACCGGACAAAAACTTGATGAGCGCCTCGGATTTGAAAAGCCTGTCCGCGTCCTGAGTGTAAGCGGTTTTATCCTGCGGCAGATAAAGCCAGGCTTTTTGCGCGTTGATGATGAGTTTCTTGGCTTTCGGCTTTTTGTAATCCCAGAGCATTTGCCGGGGACTCTTAAAATAGACGACGCCTTCTTCCACCTCCGTTTTGCGGATGGACTTTACCGTCGTTTCCTGCACAAAATTCGCCTGAAAATCCTGCGTCCGCTCATAGATCTGCTGTAAACGGCCGACGGTTTCGGAAAGGGGCGGCATCTCGGCGCCGGCCGCCGCGGCAAAAACGATGAGCCAGAAAAGCACTCCGGTCAAAGCGGCCGGCAGAAATGACGCATTTTTATTAAGATTTAATCGGCTCATTTTTTTCCTTGGAAAAAACTCCCGCAAACAGGCACGAATGGCACATTTTTTTCAAAGGCGTTTATATCTTTTGCCCACGGTGCGGTAAGTGACGATGATCAAAGGGCATATTCTACAAACCATTGATATCGCTACGATAAATTCTTGCTTAAACCTTAAGCAATCTGCTCCAAAAGCCTGACCCGCGCGGACTTGCCGCTTTTATCCACATGGTTATCAACAGAGTTTTCCACACCTTTGTGGAATACAGTTTCAAGTGCCGGTATCCAGTGCATAAAAACCGGACGGCGCCTGGTTCCGGATACGGCCCCCTAGCTGATCTGGACGCGCCAGTTGAAGGGATCATGCTTGCTGCCGTACTGGATGTGCATAATTTCATTAAACAGTTTCTGGGCAAGCGCTCCCGTCTTCCCGCTGTTGATGAGATATTCCTTGTTGTTGTAAAAAATCTGCCCCACCGGTGAAATAACCGCCGCGGTTCCCGAAGCAAAGGACTCCTGAAGCGTTCCTTTTTCGATGGCGGCAATGACTTCGTCAATGGCCAGCGGCCTTTCGCTGACCTTGACGCCGAAATGGGCGGCCAGTTTGATCACGGAATCGCGGGTGACGCCCGGCAGAATGGTTCCGCCCAAAGGCGGCGTGATGAGTTCATCGCCGATCAGAAAGAAAATATTGCTGGTCCCCACTTCTTCCACGTACTTCTTCTCCCGCGCGTCGAGCCACAGCACCTGGGTGTAACCCATGTTGGTGGCAATGCGGCTGGCGTAAAGGCTCGCCGCGTAATTGCCCGCCGCCTTGATCTGTCCGGTGCCGCCCGGCGCCGCCCGCACATACTCGTTGGACACGTAAATTTTGGTCGGAGAAAAGCCGTGAGCGTAATAGGCGCCCACCGGTCCGGCAATGATGAAAAACAGATACTCGCCGGACGGATGCACGCCGAGCGCCGCCTCGGTGGCAATCATCGTCGGCCGGATGTACAAAGACGAGCCGGATTCCCGGGGAATCCAGTCTTTTTCCAGCAGAACGAATTTTTTAAGCGCATCGAAAAAGACGGTTTCGTCGATCGGGGGCATGCAGAGCCGTTCGGCGGAGGTGTTCATCCGACGGATGTTCTCCAGCGGCCGAAACAGGTAGATTTCGTCCTTTTTGCCGCGGTAGGCTTTGAGCCCCTCGAAGATTTCCTGGCCGTAATGCAGACACATGGCGGTCGGGTCGAGCTGCAGCAGGTGGTAAGGTTCGATGACGGGTTCATGCCAGCCGGTTCCGTTTTTGTATTTCATTGAAAACATGTGATCGGTAAAATGCCGGCCAAATCCCAGTTTGGTTTCATCGGGTTTGGGTTTCAGATATTTCGGCAACGCTTTGATGATTTTGATTTCCATAGTTTCCTCTTTATAAAAAGCCCGCCTCTGGCGGTCTTTGGACTAAAATGTTTTTTTCATACCACTAAACCAGGCTTCGATCAAGGCTTCGATAGGAAATCGCTTCCGCCACATGCGCGGAATCGATTTTCTCCCGTCCGTCTAGATCGGCAATCGTCCGGGAGACTTTCAAAATGCGGTTCATGGCGCGCGCGGAAAGCCCCAGCTTTTCGATGGCCATTTCCATGAGCTGATGCGACGCTTCGTCAATTGCGCAAAACGCGCGGATCTGCTGTTCCGTCATCCGGGCATTGGTCGTGACTGCCGCATTGCCGAATCTTTTCTTCTGCACGGCCCGCGCCTCGCTCACCCGCTTTTTGACGGCGGCGGACGACTCGCCCGTCCGGGAGTCCGCAAGCGCCCGGTACTTGACCGACGGCACTTCGATATGCAGGTCGATGCGGTCCAGGAGCGGCCCCGATATCTTGGCCTGGTACTGGCGGATCTGCTGGGGGGAACAGCGGCAGCTCCGCCGCCGGTCGCCGAAATAGCCGCAGGGACAGGGATTCATGGCGGCGACCAGCATGAATTTCGCCGGAAAGTCAGCGGTCACGGCCGAACGGGTCACGGTGATCGTCCCCTCCTCGAGCGGCTGGCGCAGCGCTTCGAGCGCATTGCGCCGGAATTCGGGAAGCTCGTCGAGAAAGAGGACTCCCAGATGCGCCAGCGAAATTTCTCCGGGATGCGGCATCTGCCCGCCGCCGACCAGACCGACGTCGGAAATCGTGTGATGCGGCGCGCGGAAAGGCCGCGCCGCAATCAGCGTCGCGTCGGCATCCAAAAGACCGGCGACCGAAAAAACCTTGGTGACTTCGATGGCCTCCGCAAAGGACAGATCGGGCAAAATCGTCGGCAGGCGCCGGGCCAGCATGCTTTTGCCGGACCCCGGCGGACCGATCATCAGAAGATTATGATTGCCGGCGGCGGCGATTTCCAGGGCGCGCAGCGCCTGGCGCTGCCCCTGGACGTCGGATAAGTCCATTTCACAAAAGCGGCTTTTATTGAGCAAAACGTCCATGTCCAGACGGACCGGCGCCAGCGTCTGCCGTCCGGCGAGAAATTCCACTACGTCGGGAAGCGCGCGTACGCCGTAAACGTCAAGGCCTTCGACCATGGCCGCTTCCGCAGCGTTGTCGCCGGGCACGAAGAAGGACCGGATTCCCTGTTCCCTGGCTTTAAACGCGGCAGGCAGAGCGCCCCGCACGCCCTTGATGCCTCCGTCGAGGGACAACTCGCCCACAAAGGAACAGCCGTCCAGCGTCCGGGGATCGACAACCTCCTCGGCCGCTAAAATGCCCAGCGCAATCGGCAGATCAAAGCCGGTTCCCTCCTTGCGCAGATCGGCCGGCGCCAGATTGACCGTGACGTGGGACCGGGGAAAAGGATAACCGGAATTCCGGATGGCCGCCCGGATCCGGTCCCGGCTTTCTTTCACGGAGGCGTCCGGCAGACCGACCGTGGCAAACTGCGGCAGACCGTCGGACACGTCCACCTCCACCGCAATGGGATAGGAGTCCATTCCAATCACACTCACGCTGAATACCTTGATGAACATTTTTTTCTCCGGGACGGAAATTTCGGAAGCACAAAAATACTAGCTAATCGATTCATTTATTTCAAGTTTTTAATTTGCCGGAAAAAATTATCCGACTTCCTTGACTCGGCCGGATGCCTGTGCTAGGGTTCGACCAATTGTTTCGGCCGGGAAAAAAATCAAACGAACTCATACCAGCGATCACCATGAAAAAGTTATCTCACATTAATGATGCAGACCAGGTTCAAATGGTGGATGTCACGCAGAAGAACCAGACCATCCGCAAAGCCAGGGCCCGCGGACACATCGCCATGGAAAGCGAAACCCTCGCGCTTCTGGAGGCAGGCCGGATGGCCAAAGGCAACGTGCTCACCACCGCCAAGATCGCCGGCATTCTGGCGGCGAAAAAAACCGGCGACCTCATCCCCCTGTGCCATCCGCTGGCGCTGACGGGCGTGGATATCGATTTTACCGTCGACCGGCCCAACCGGCAGGTGATCATTGAAGCCGAAGCGCGGACGGTAGGACCGACGGGCGTCGAGATGGAAGCCCTCACAGCCGTGAGTGTCGCCGCTTTGACCATTTACGACATGTGCAAGGCCGTGGACAAGGAAATGATCATCGGCGACATTCTGCTCGTTGAAAAAAGCGGCGGCAAAAGCGGCACCTTCGTGAGAAAAACAGTCAAACATTCGGGAGCGTAGCGTGGCGGACCAGATCTACAAAATCAAGAAATCCTTCCGTTTGCCCTTTACCGCGGCAGTCGTCCTGCTGCTGGTGCTTTTTGTCATCAGTTGCGTAAGCGGCGAAACCTGGGAAAAAATTCTTCTGGGCGTTTTGTTTATCGTCACGCTGTCGATCGCGATCGAAGCGTCCGAGCGGACGTTTGCCGCCGGCGAAACCGGTTTGCGCATTAAAAAATTTTTCCGAACAAAAACCTTTACCTGGACGGAAATCACGCACCTGGGCCTTGTCATTTTGCGCAACAAAGCGTATTTCCTGTTGACGACGACCAAAGGGTTTTATATATTCTCGAACCTCCTGCAGGACCACACGCATCTCATCCGTCACCTGACGGAAAAATTGGAAGCGGAACGAGTGGAAGTAGAGGTCAAAAACTATCTGGAGGCGCCGATTGAACGCACCTCTCTGATTGTCCTGACCTGGATTGCGGTGGGCATCATTGTTGCGATCATTTTAACCAAACTGATCAACTGACGGCGGGTTCCCGCCGTCCAAGGCATCAGCAGTATTTAACCGAATGTTTTCATTAACCGCGATGAATTCACAGGTGGAGTTTTTTTATGAGCATAAAATCAAGAAAATACGACAAACCGGCGGCCTTATCGGACGTGCATGAAACCTGTCATGCGGCCGTTGAAGAAATATTGGAAAAAAATCTCGATAACCTCGCAACCATCCTTGCCGTGTCCGACAACGGAAAAAGCAAGCTGCACGAGGAAGTCATGGCCATGGTGGAAAAGGGTCTGTTTAAAATCGCCCTGCGGCGCTCCAGTTATGTCAAAAGCACAGCGGCCGCTTATCTGGGCATCAACCGCAACACCTTTACGGACAAGATGGCCAAACTGGGAATCGAGTGCGAAAAAATGAAGTAGAACACCCCCGGATACGCTTATCCGTTTTGAACCGCTTCTTATCAAAGAGTCCTGCCGAGAAAAACCATCCGTAATTTCAGGAACGTTTTTTGCAAAACTGCCCGCAGGATTTGCAGACGTCCCGCCGGCGCAACGGGAAAAGAGACGATTGTCCGGCAGCCGTCATCGCCTGGCAGACTCCGCAATGCCTTACAGATCAAAGACTATTGCGGTTGCCGGTCCGAAGGCCCAGGCCCGGCCGGCAGCGAAAGTCGTTCTCTTGCGCCAGACAAATTTGTTGAAAAAAAAAGACAGGGAGCGTTTCCCGAAACACATAAAACGCCGCGGGTAAAAGAACTTTATGCGTTATACAAAATTGTGCCGTCTTTTGAACAATTTTCTGCTTTTTCTTCTTCGGTGCCGTATCCACGTCGGCCGCCGCCCGGCTTGCGTGAGCGCGCCCGCGATCATCTTTTTTCCCCTGCTCCCCGACCGGCTCAACTGCGGCCTGGCCGGTCTCATGACCTGCCGGAGCACGGAGCCGTCCCCGGCGTCAGCTGCCGGCGCCACGCTCGTCGATCTGTGGCAGAAAGCAAAAAGCGCCGGACTTAAGGCCGTTGGCGCTCCGGGATCGCAAGCGGCCGATTACGCGGGCAGCCAGGATTCGCTTGACGCCCTGACCGCGGCCATCTTGTCCCTTAAAGCCGAAGAGGCCCAGAAAGACCTTTTCTTCCAGGCCGGGCGAGCGGAAACCCTCGCCGCGCTGGCCGATGAAATGGCCGCCTTTCTGGCGGATGAAGAAAAAAACCTGGAAGTCCAGGCCGCAATCCTTTCCTCGACCGATCTGGAAACCATCCACAGCCGGCTGATCCAGCTCAAAGACAACCACTGGATGCTGGAGCGGGACATCCTCAGCAATTTAAAAAAAATCGCCTCTCTGGGCGGAGTGAAAACACCGGCGGAGTTGATGCCGGCGGCGTTCGGCAAATACCGAAAACTCAATTTGCTTTTAAACGCGCTGGATCGCCTGGAAGTGCGGGGGCGGGATTCCGCCGGCATTGCGCTGGCTTTCGTGCTCGGCAGTGAAGAAGCTTTGCGGGAAATTGAGCAACACATCTCCGCTGCGGCGCTTGCCGACGATTTCCGGCGCCGGACGCAAACCGGCGATTTGCGCGATGCGTCCATATCGCTCAGCCGTCGTGCCGGGAAGATCCACATCGCCTTCACCTATAAAACCTATTCCATCGTCGGCGAACTGGGACGCAATGTCGCGGCGCTCAGGCGCGCCATCGAAAACGATGCCCTGCTCAAGCTTTTCGCCGGGGCCGACACCGCCGCCGAAATCGCTCTGACGCACACCCGCTGGGCCTCCGTCGGATCCATTACGGAAGAAAACTGTCATCCGGTCAACAATCATACCTGCGCTTCACTGCCGGCCGCTGACGGTGAAAAGCCGCAGATCAGCGTGGTGTTAAACGGCGACATCGACAATTATGCAGCGCTCCGCCAGGCTCTCGAGTCCGGGAGAGACCTGATTGCGCCGACCGTCACCACCGACACCAAGATCATTCCGCTGCAAATTGAAAAGTACCTCGAAGGCGGCCGGACGCTTGCCGAAGCCTTCCGGCTGGCCGTAAACGATTTTGAAGGATCGCACGCCATCGCCATGCACAGCAGTCTGGAGCCGGGGAAAATGTTTCTGGCGCTCAGAGGCAGCGGCCAGTCTCTCTATGTGGGCGTCGCCCCCGATCAGTATTTATTCTCCTCGGAACTGTACGGTCTGGTGGAAGTGATGCCCCGCTTTGTCAAGATGAACGGAGAGGCGCAAAACGGCTCCGCCGCCGGCCAGATTTTCATTCTCGATTCGCAGCGCGGCGGCCTTGGCGGCATCGACGCTTTTTCCTACGACGGCAAAAAAATCGCCCTTGCCGACGAAGCGGTGCAGACCGCCGAAATCACCACCCGGGATATCGACCGCGGCGGCTTTCCCCACTTCTTTCTCAAGGAAATCTCCGAAGCCGCGCTGTCGGTGAGAAGAACCCTGCGGGGGAAATACCGCATCGCCGCCGACGGTTCCTCCTCCGTCGGCGTCCAGTTCAATCTGGGCGCGGACATGGTCCCCGACACGGTGCGCGCGGGACTGCAAGACGGCCGGATTCGCCACATCATCGTCATCGGCCACGGAACCGCGGCAGTGGCGGGCCAGGCGGTGGCCGACGCTCTGTCGCAGCGCCTCAAAGGCACCGGCATTGCGGTAACCGCCCGCATTGCCTCCGAACTGAGCGGCTTCGGTCTGCACGAAGACCTTTCCGATACGCTGGTCATTCCGATCACGCAATCCGGCACCACCACCGACACCAACCGGGCCGTCGCCATGGCCCGGGAACACGGCGCCTTCATCCTCGCGATCGTCAACCGCCGGCAGTCGGACATCACCGCCAAAGCCCACGGCGTTTTTTACACGAGCGACGGACGCGACATCGAAATGTCGGTGGCGTCCACCAAAGCCTTTTACGCCCAGATCGTCGCCGGGCAGATCCTGGCCCTCTGTTTCGCAAAACTCACACGGGCGTTAAGCGACGACGCCATCGCCGTCCAGCTTCGGCATCTGGAAACGGCGCCGCGGTTGATGAACCGCATCGTCGCGCGCCGCGACGCGATTGCGGCGGCGGTGAAAAAAGCCGCGGAAAAAAGATACTGGGCGGTGGTGGGCAGCGGTCCCAACAAGGCGGCCGCCGATGAAATCCGGATCAAGCTCTCCGAGCTGTGCTACAAAACCATCTCCTCCGATATTGTTGAAAACAAGAAGCACATCGATTTATCCGCCGAACCCCTGATTCTGGTCTGCGCCGCCGGCAATCCCGAAGAAGTGCTGGAGGATATCGCCAAGGACGTCGCCATCTTCAAAGCCCACAAGTCGACGGTAATCGTTTTCGCCGATGACGGCGACGGACGGTTCGACGGCACGGCCGATACGGTCATCGCGCTTCCCCGGGCTCCCTCTCCTCTGCCGGTCATCTTCAACACGATGGCCGGTCACCTGTGGGGCTACTTCGCCGCGCAGGCCATCGACGAGGAAGCGCAGTTCCTCCGGAAATTCCGGGGGCATCTGGCGGAAGAGCTCAGGCAGCGCAAAGAACAGCGCCTGTCCGTTTTCGACATCATCGCGGACCCGTCGCTCGGCGGGACCATCAACGCGTTTTACGCCCTCTTCAACGAGCGGCGCCAGAGCGGCGCTTTCGGCGCGCTCAAGGGCAAAACGCTTTCCGATCTGCTCCTGCTCATGAAATACACGGCCGGCAAACTGCCCCTGCAGGACATCCGTCAGGATTTTCGGGACGAAAAGGATCTTTTATCCCCGTTTGACTTGCTCGACGTCACCCTGGGCGCCGCCATCGATGAATTGTCCCGGCCCATCGACGCCATCCGCCATCAGGCCAAAACGGTGACCGTAGGCACGAGCCGGAAGGAAAAGGAAGCGGCGGGCCTCATCTTCGACCTCATGGGGGCCCTGAATATCACGCTCAAACATCTGAGCTACCGCGACATCCGGATGATCAGCCGCATCCAGCCGGCTTTTACCGCCGTGCGGGGCTACACAGTCTACGATATCCACGGTCTCGACGCGCAGGGCCATCCGACCGAACAGTCGACGATTGCCGTTTCCGCCAAGGGCGGAGCGGCCACCTATATGAAATCACGCGCCGATCAGCCCACGGCGCTGATGGGAGTGAAAAGAACCATCGTCAGCACGGGGCATGCCTATCTCGGCCGCGGAAAAACAGACGGCTCGCCCATCCTGATCGTTCCGTTCCGGACGGAAGGGCCGGAAATCAGCCATCTGCTTTTGATTCACGTCGACTACAACGAGGCACTCGGCCTGCCGCAGAAAATCGCGGTGCTCGGCTACCGCTACAGCGATATCCGCAATCTCATTGACGAATACAACCTGATCTGGACCGACCGTTACCTGGAGGCGTTTTCGCTGGAATTCCTCTTCAGTGAGGCGGTCGAGGTCATCGCCGGCCGAATCAAAGCGCAGGTCGTCCGGCGGGAGGAGGCGCCGTCCGGCAAGGCCCCGGACGCCCTTTAAAAAGCGCGCCCGGCCGCGCGGGCCGGCTTGAAAAAAAAACGCCCCGGCATGAAGTTTCGTTTGACAAAAAAAGGGTTTAAAAGTAGGAATACGGCAAACGATAGCCGATTACCGAAAAAACCACGCATGAAACAACTTTTTAAACCCGAAGAGATCGAACGGAAAGTTCTGCTGATTCTGAAAATACTCCACGAAAGCGCGGAGCCCGTGGGGGCGCGCGTCATCGCCCGCAAAATGGCCGAGCAGGGCGTGAAGCTCAGCGAGCGGACGGTGCGCTACCATCTCAAACTCATGGACGAGCGGGGGCTGACGCTCCTGGTGGGCCGCCGCGACGGACGGATCGTCACCGAACAGGGGCTCCATGAAATCAGCGACGCGCGCGTGCAGGACAAAATCGGCCTGTCCATCGCCCGCATCGACGTTCTCTCCTTCAAGACCACCTTCGATGTCAAAAAGAAAAGCGGCCTGGTGCCGGTCAATATCTCCTTTTTTCCCAAAGACCAGTTTCCCGCGGCGCTCGCCATCATGAAGCCCGTCTTTCAAAAAAAACTGGCCGTCTCACCCCGGGTGGCCGTCGCCCCGGCCGGCAAGATTCTGGGCGATATTGTTGTGCCGCCCGGCAAAATCGGACTGGCCACCGTCTGCAGCATCGTCATCAACGGCGTTCTCCTCAAACACGGCATTCCCATTGATTCCAAGTTCGGCGGCATCCTCCAGATCCGCCGGGGCGAAACGCTGCGTTTCGTGGAGCTGATTTCCTACGCCGGCTCCTCCCTCGATCCGTCGGAAATCTTCATCCGCGGCAAGATGACATCGGTAGGCCAGGTGGTCCGGGAAGACGAAGGTAAAATCCTGGCCAATTTCCGTGAAATTCCGGCCCTGTCCCGCAGCCTGGTGGATCGCGTGGTGGAAGACTTCGCCAAATGCGGCATTTCCGGCGTCCTGTCCATCGGCAACATGGGGGATACCGTCTGCCAGACCCGCGTGGACGTCAACAAAATCGGCATGATCCTGATCGGCGGCCTCAATCCCGTGGCCGCGGTCGTTGAAGAGGGGCTGGAGGTGGACAACAAGGCCATGTCCACCGTGATGGAATATGGAAAGCTCCGGGATATTGAAACCCTTTAAACCGGACGGCTTTTCGAATCATCTTCGAAAAACAAAGGAGTTCCCATGGATTTGCAACCGCAAGCTTACGAAAAAATCAAACAACTCCTCGCGCGCGGCGTGGACATCCCCAATCCCGCAACACTGGATATCGGCGATGAGGTGAACATCGACCAGATTGCCGAAAAAGGCGTGAAAATTTATCCGGGCTGCCGCATTTACGGCGCCAAAACCGTTATTTCCCCCGGCTGCAAGCTGGGCTATGAAGGTCCGGTCACGATCGACAACTGCCAGCTGGGCGAAAAAGTGGAATTAAAGGGAGGTTTTTTCAGCAAATCCGTTTTCCTGGAAAAGGCGAATATGGGGCTGGGCGGCCACGTCCGCGAAGGCTCTATTCTCGAAGAGGAAGCAGGCGGCGCGCACTGCGTCGGTTTGAAGCAGACCATTCTTTTTCCGTTCGTCACCCTGGGCAGTCTGATCAACTTCTGCGACTGCCTGATGGCCGGCGGCACCAGCCGCAGCAACCACTCGGAAGTGGGGAGCTCCTACATTCATTTCAATTTTACGCCGGATGCGGACAAAAGCACGCCGTCGCTTCTCGGCGACGTTCCACGGGGGGTCATGCTCAAAGAGCCCCCCATTTTTCTGGGCGGCCAGGGCGGTATTATCGGCCCCGTGCGTCTGGGTTACGGCAACGTCGTGGCGGCCGGCTCCGTTTTACGGCAAAATTATACCGGCGACGGCCGGCTCATCTTTACCGCGGCGCCGGCGGACTCGGTCAGAGACTTTGTAACGGCGCATTATCCCGGCCTCAGGCGGATTGTCGAAAACAATATTCTCTATCTGGCCAATCTGGCGGCGCTGGAAGCCTGGTATGCAAACGTCCGCCGGCCTTTTCTGGAAGCCCGGCCCTTCGGCTCGCTGCTTTACGCCGGCGCCCTGGAACAGATCGGCGCAGCCAGAAAAGAAAGGATCAAACGCCTCAAAGCCATGGCGCAAAAAGCCGCGGCGGCCGGCCGGGAGCGTGCCTTTGCCGCAGCCGAGGCCAGGCAGGAGCTCCACGACCGGATGGACTACCTCGCGGGCCTCTTCAGCGGCCAGCTGCCGGATGAGCCGCCGAACGTCCGGATGTCCTGCGACGCGTTTCTCGCCGCTTTCGAAAAAGCGGCGGGAAACAGGCAGGCCGCTTACATTGAGACGATTCAAAGCCTGCCCGCGGACGTGACGTTCAAAGGAAGCAGCTGGCTCAACACGCTGGTGGATGCGTTTTGCGACCGGGCCCAAAAAGCCCTGCCGGCGTTGGGCGTATTTGGAAACTGAGGTCTAAAACAGCACGGCAAAGCGATACCGCACGATCGCTGGCCTTCATGAAAAAGGAGAGAAGCAATGGGTAAATTATTTGGAACAGACGGAATTCGCGGCGAAGCCAACCTCTACCCCATGACACCGGAAATCGCCTTCGGCGTCGGGCGGGCGATTGCCCACGTGTTTAAAAAAGAAAATCATCGCGCCGTGGTCATCATCGGCAAGGACACCCGCCTTTCCGGGTACATGCTGGAGAGTTCGCTGGAGGCGGGCATCACGTCCATGGGCGGATATTCCTATCTCGTCGGCGTCATGCCCACGCCGGGCATTGCCTTCGTCACGCAGAGCATGCGCGCCGATGCAGGCGTCGTCATTTCCGCCTCGCACAATCCGTTCCAGGACAACGGCTTGAAAATCTTCGGCGGCGACGGCTACAAGCTGACCGACGAGCAGGAAGACACCATCGAAGATCTGATCCTCAACGGCAAACTCAAGGATCTGCTGCCCACCGCGCAGGACATCGGACGGGCCTTCCGTCTGGAAGGCGTAAACGGCCGCTACATCGTCTTCGTCAAAAACACGTTTCCCCGCAGCCTCTCCATGGAGGGAATGAAGATCGTTCTGGACACGGCCAACGGCGCCACCTACCGGGTCGCGCCGGACACCTTCAACGAACTGGGCGCCAATGTCGACGTCATACACAAAACGCCCAACGGCACGAACATCAACGACCAGTGCGGCTCGCAGCACACGGAGCGCCTGAAGGCGCGGGTGCTCGAAACGGGAGCCTCGATCGGGCTTGCCTTTGACGGGGACGGTGACCGCCTCATCGCGGTGGACGAAAAAGGCCGCGAGATCACCGGAGACCAGATTCTGGTCATCTGCGCCAATATTCTGAAAAAGGACGGCAAATTGAAAAACGACCTCCTGGTCAGCACCGTGATGAGCAACCTCGGCCTCACGGTCGCGTGCAAAAAGTACGGCTTCAAGCACCACGCATCCAAGGTCGGGGACCGCTACGTTCTGGAAGACATGAAGCGGCTGGGCAGCGTGATCGGCGGCGAAGAGGCGGGGCACATGATCTTCCTGCGCCATCACACCACGGGCGACGGCATCATCGCGGCCCTGCAGCTCGTGGCCGCCATGATCCGGGAAGGCAAGCCGCTTTCCGAACTGGCCCAGATGATGGACATTTTCCCGCAGAAGCTGATCAATGTGGACGTCGCGCGAAAGCCGGACATTAACACGATCCCACGGCTGGTGGAAGTCATCCGGCAGGTGGAAGCGGAGCTCAGGGATGAAGGGCGCGTCCTGGTGCGCTATTCCGGAACGCAGAACATGTGCCGCGTCATGGTGGAGGGCCCGACCGACAGCGTGACGGAAAAATTCTGCCGGCAGATTGCGGATGTCGTCAAAGCCGAACTGGGATAACCCAAGAAAGGAAGCCGCCGATGAGCATCACCGTTTTTGTCACGAGAGATTTTGAGCACTTGAGCGAAGTCGGGGCAGACGTCGTCATTAAAAAAACAGCGTCTGTCCTCAGGCAAAAAAAAGAAGCCGTGCTGGGCCTGGCCACGGGCAATTCCCCCACCGGCCTCTACAAGCACTTTGCCCGCGCCGCGAACGAGGGCCGTCTGGATGCGGGCCGGATCCGCAGCTTCAATCTGGACGAATACGTCGGCCTGCCCGGCGACAACGTCCAGCAGCGGGTCCTGCATCCGGAAAGCTACGCTTACTTCATGATTCAGGAGCTTTTCGGACACCTGCAAAAAAAGTTTATTGAAACGCGCGTCCCTTACGGCGCCCTGATCGACCAGAAGACGCTCATCCGGGAACTGAAGGCCCATCCTGAGGACTGGGCGTTCCGGGGAACGGACGCGGGGAAATCCATCGTCATCAAAGCCGGGGCAAAATCGGATTATCTGGCCTGGATCAAAAAGGACATTCTCGACGGGTACGCCCGGGCCATTAAAAAAGCCGGGGGAATCGACGTGCAGATCATCGGCGTGGGAGGCCGCGGCCATGTGGCTTTCCATGAATCCGGCATTCCGTTTGCGGGCAGTTCGGTGCTTCTGGTCAAACTCGACGACAACACGATTGCCAACGCCGTGGCCGACGGACATTTCAGGACGAAAGCGGATTCGCCGCAGTACGCGGTGAGCATGGGAGCCCAGTTGGTTTACACGGCGCGGACGGTTGTGCTGGTGGCCAACGGCCCGCGCAAGACCGAATCCGTCACCCGTTCGCTGCTCATGGACGCCACGCCGGAAATCCCCATTTCCTACGGCCAGCGCTACGCAGGACAGGACGGTGAACTGATTTATATTATCGACCGCATCGCCGCCGAAGGCCTGCTGGCCGCCCCGAAGGAGCTCAAAAACCGGGGCATCGTTTTAAAGAACCTGGCTTGATTATCGCGTTAAAACGCCGTCACAAAAACAGCGGGAGAACATCAGCATGAAAAATACGAAATTTATTTTTGTGACCGGAGGCGTTTTGTCGTCTTTGGGAAAAGGCCTGGCCGCGGCATCCATTGCGGCCGTTCTGGAAGCCCGCGGTCTGCGCGTCACCAATCAGAAGCTGGATCCCTACATCAATGTGGACCCCGGCACGATGAGTCCGTTTCAGCACGGCGAAGTCTTCGTCACCGACGACGGGGCCGAAACGGATCTGGACCTGGGCCATTACGAGCGCTTTTCCTCCGCCTGCATGGGCAGGAGCAACAACCTCACCACCGGGCAGGTGTATTTTTCGGTCATCACCAAGGAACGGCGCGGCGACTACCTGGGCAAAACCGTCCAGGTGATTCCGCACATCACCAACGAGATCAAGGAATTTATCCGCAAGACCGCCGAGGGGTTCGATGTTTCGATCGTCGAAATCGGCGGCACCGTGGGCGACATCGAAAGCCTGCCGTTTCTGGAGGCCATCCGCCAGTTCCGCAATGAGGCGGGAAGGCAAAACGCCATTTTCATTCACCTCACCTGGGTGCCCTTCATCAAAACCGCCGGCGAGGTCAAAACCAAGCCCACGCAGCACAGCGTGAAGGCGCTGCGGGAAATCGGCATCCAGCCGGATATCCTTTTGTGCCGGACGGAAAACTTTCTCTCCGATGACATCAAGGCCAAGATCGCCCTGTTTTGCAACGTCGAGGTCGATGGCGTGTTTACCGCCAAGGACGTCGGCTGTATTTATGAAGTGCCGCTGGTTTTCCACCGCGAAGGCCTGGACGCGAAAATCATCGAACTGCTCAACATGTGGACCGGCCGGCCCCGGCTGGGCGAATGGGAAAATGTCGTCGAAAAATTTTCCCATCCCGCACGCGAGGTCTCGGTCGCCATTGCCGGCAAATACGTCAACCTCACCGATTCCTACAAGAGCCTCAATGAAGCGCTGACGCACGGCGGCATCGCCAATAACTGCCGCGTCACGCTCACGTTCGTCGATACGGAAAAAATCGAGCAAGACGGTCCGGAAAAACACCTTGCCGGCGTGGACGCGATCCTGGTGCCGGGAGGCTTCGGCAACCGCGGCATCGAAGGCATGATCCAGGCGGTCCGGTACGCGCGGGAAAACCGGATGCCCTATTTCGGCATTTGTCTGGGCATGCAGATGGCCGTCATTGAATTCGCGCGCCACGTCTGCGGCCTGGCGGGCGCCAACAGCTCCGAGTTCGATCCGTCAACGCCCTACCCGGTCATTGACCTTCTGCCCGAACAGCGCACGGTCCGGGACAAGGGCGCCTCGATGCGCCTGGGAGCCTGGCCCTGCGTCATCGCCGAACCGTCTTTCGCCTTTGACGCCTACGGCCGAAAAGAAATCTCTGAACGGCACCGCCACCGCTACGAGTTCAACAACGATTTCAAAAAGACGCTGACCGGGCAGGGCCTGCGCATCACGGGCGCGTCGCCGGACGGAACGCTCGCCGAAATCGTGGAAATCGCGGAGCAGCCGTGGTTTCTGGGCTGCCAGTTCCACCCGGAATTCAAATCGCGGCCGACCTGTCCCCATCCGCTCTTCACAGCATTCATCGGCGCGGCCCTGAAGCGGCAAGCCCCTTAAGCGCGGATTTCCGCCGGGCCTGTTTTGCGCGATAAAGAGCTCTGCACCCGAATATTTTTCAAGGGAGGCAACGAGCAGCCATGAAGAAAAAAATCTCTGCTGTGTCTTTTTGTTTTTTACTTTCCCTGGCGGCTGCAGCGGTCCTGCCGGCGGCGGCCGAGGACAACCGGCCGCAATCCGTCAGCCTGGAGCTTTTGCGCGATGCCTGGACGGGGGACTTCGATCAAATGCTGGAAAACCGGCGGATCCGGATTCTTGTGCCCTACAGCCGCACCCTCTGCTTCAACGACCAGGGCATCCTGCGGGGCCTCACCGCGGACGCGGTGCGCGATTTTGAACATTATTTAAACAGGAAATACAAGGGCAAACTCAACCGCCGTCCGCTGACGGTATTTCTCGTCCCCACTCCCCGCGATCGTCTGCTTGCCGATGTGGCGGCCGGCCTGGGCGATATTGCCGCCGGCGACATCACCGTCACCGAAGAGCGTCTGAAAACCGTGGACTTCGTCGCCCCCGCGATTCTGCCCGGCACAGTGGAAATTCTCGTCGCGCAGGCGGCGTCGCCTGAAATCCGGACAATCGACGACCTTTCCGGAAAAACGGTGCACGTCCGCCTGGCCACCAGCTATGCCGAAAGCCTTTCGTCCTTAAACGAACGGTTTGGGCGCGAAGGGAAAAAGCCGGTCGGCATCGTGGCCGTTCCCGACACGCTGGAGGATGAGGATCTGCTCGAAATGCTCAACGCGGGCATCTTCGACTTCCTGGTGGTGGACGACTGGATGGCGCAGATCTGGGAGGACATTCTGCCCGCCGTCCGCGTCCGCAGGGATATTGTCCTGCGCAGCGGAGGCACAACCGGCTGGGCGATCCGCAAGGGAAGCCCGAAACTTGCAGAGGAGATTCGCGGCTTCTGCCGTCATTTTCAGAGCACGCAGGGCGAGGCCGCCCGCCGTCTGGCCCAGTACCACCGGCAAATCGCCAGAATCGAAAACCCGACCCAGACGCCGGAATGGAAACGCTTTACGCAAACGCTCGTTCTGTTCGAAAAATACGGCAAGCAGTATGGATTCGATCCGATCATGCTGGCCGCCCAGGGCTATCAGGAATCCGGTCTGGATCAGAGGAAACGCAGCCGCGCCGGCGCCATCGGCATCATGCAGGTCATGCCGGCCACGGGAAAGGCGATGAAAGTCGGCGATATCCGCGTCACCGAACACAACATCCACGCGGGCGTCAAATACCTCGACCGGCTTCTCGCCGGCTATTTTGCGGACGTCTCGCTTTCCGATCAGGACCGGTCGCTTTTTGCTTTTGCCAGCTACAATGCCGGCCCGGCCAAAATCGCCTCCCTGCGCAGGCTGGCCGCGGAGCGCGGACTCGATCCCAATGTGTGGTTCAACTCCGTCGAACGCATCGCCGCCCAGAAAATCGGCTTTGAGACCGTCGCGTATGTCCGCAACATCTACAAATACTTCGTGGCGTACAAACTGACGCTTGAGCTCGCGGCGGACAAGGCTAAAATTCGCGACGACCTCACGACCGGGCACAGCCGCGGCCAAAAGTAACGCGCCTTACGCCGCATTGAAGGGAATGGTGATTTTGTAAACGCCGCCGGAGAGGACCGTCTGCACCGGGTAAATCGCCTTTTCGTAAACCTTCAGCATGGCCCGGTTGTTTTCCAGAACGTCGGCTTTCAGTCCGGCAATGCCCCGCTCGCGGGCGGCCCGGATCAGCAAATTGAACAGGTACGTGGAAATGCCCATGCCCTGATACTGCTCGTCGACAATGAAGGCGGTATCGGCAAAAGGATCTTCCGGCGTGCGCACGTAGCGGGCCTCACCGATGATCTTTTCGACGCCGGACTCGTCGATCAGCGCCACGATGGACATGGTTTTGCGGTAATCCACGTTGACGTATTCCTGCATTTTGCGGTGCGGCATGGTTTTGATCGGGCTGAAATAGCGGTAATACACGGCCTGATCGGAAAACCGGTAAAACAGCCGCCGCATTTCCTCTTCGTCGGACGGCTTGATCGCCCGGAAGCGGACGGTCAGATTATCCCGAAACTTATGGGAACAGGCGATCTTATCCGGATACAGATGGCCGGATTCGGCAAAGTAAATCTGATCGGCGTAAATCATCCGGGCTTCTTTGGCCTGCCGGATCAGCTCCGGACGGTCGTCGGGATGTGCAATCTCAATGAGCGCCTGCGCGCGTTCGCGAAGAGTCTTGCCCATCAGATTCGCCACGCCGTACTCCGTCACCACCCGATCCATGGATTCGCGGTTGGTGAACTGGAAGGGATATTTGTCCAGCGACAAAAGAATGTTGGGCTGGCCTTTGCGGTTGCGGCTGGGCAGGGCGAAGATCGTCCGGCCGTTTTTGGACAGGGCCGCTCCCCAGAACAGCTCCTGGACGTTGCCGGGACCGGCGGTGACGTTGCCCTTGCCGGTGTGGAGCGCGATATCGCCGGTCAAGTCCACTTTCCGGGCCGGAAACAGGGCCACCATGTTGTCGTTGAGGCCGATGGTCCGGGGGTCCATGACGATATCCTGCGGCTGAAACTCCACCAGGGGGTTGAGATCCAGCCAGTCCATCAGTTCCTTGGTTCCAATGACGTACGACGCGCAGGACTTGCCGCGGAAAACGCCCTTGTAGCGGTTGGTGACGGCGCCGCTTTTTACCAGATCCATCAGGGCGTCGGTGAAAAAGGGAGAGTGGATGCCCAGGTTTTTTTTCGTCGCCAGCGTCTTGGCAAGCGCCTCGTAAAGCGGCCCGATGCCGTAGGAAATGCAGTTGCCGTCCTGGATGCAGGAGGCCACGTTTTCGGCGATCTTCAGATAAACGTCCTGCAGCGGCCAGCGCCCGACATAGTAGGGCGGCTCGGTCGCCTCGACGAGGTAATGGAAGTCGTCCATGTTGACCAGCGTATCGCCCATCGTCCGGGGAATCTGGGAGTTGATCTCGCCGACCACGATCTTGGCCATTTCCATGGCCTGGCGTTCGACGGACGCCCCCGCCATGTAAGCGTAGCCGTTTTCATCGGGCGGCGACACCTGAATAAACGCCACGTCAATGCTGATGACGCCGCTCTTGAAGAGCCATGGAACGCGCGAAAAGCGGCTGGGAATGAGATCCACCCGGCCCTGGCTGATGGCGTCGGAAGCGATCCATCCGGAGAAAAACGTTTTCAAGCGGAACTTCCGCGCATAGCGTTCGTCGATGGCAACCGCATCGCCCAGACTGACGAGCTGAATCAATTCCAGGTCCTGCAGGTTGAACTGGGTCGATTCCATCAGGTGCCTGACCAGAGTACGCGGTTCGGCCATGCCGGTTCCGAGAAAAATACTCATGCCCGGTTCAATCTTTGCCAGCATCTCCTCGGGGGAGACTATTTTTTGCTTCCACATCATTTCCCGTCCATTGTCCGGAGGACACGCTTCTGCGGCGTCATCGTCCACCTGTTCATTCTTTCTTCGACCATGCAGCTTCTCATTGAGTTTCCGGCACAGCGATCTTACCTTTTTCTCAGACATTTTGCTCACATTTCTTGTTCATCCCCGCCAGACGGCAAAAAGACCGCTTTCCCTGTGTCCGTCAATCGAAGATTTCCTTGTCCCGCCGGTACCAATAATCCGGAAAAATCCGATACATGAATCGGGAAAAGGGGCCGATGTATTCGTTTTTCCTTTTATCAAACTGGCAGGCGTGAATGATCATGTCCTGAATCGCATTTTTACTGCCGACTTTGTTGAAGATGGTATAGGCGCAGGAAAACAGCGGGGAGTACATATTTTTCTTTTCGAGGTACTTGTAAACATTGCGGATCGTGCTGGGGCCTTCCGGCGTGCCGTCGATTTTTCCCAGAACCTTCAGGTTGGTTTCAATCGGATTGCCGGTGTAGAATTCATAAAAGTATTTTCCGTAGCGGTAATTCTTGCTCGCCAGCGAAGAAACCGTCACATACATGTCGCCCACGCCGGCCTGCGAATGAAAAGCCTGGAAACTGCCGCCCAGAAGACGGGTGAGTGAACGGATCTCCACGCCCGAGCGGGCAAAAATCGTTCCCGGTATCGAATCGCCCAGCGCCAGCGAATCCGTGAGCCCCTTGATGTTGGCCACAATGTTTTTCAAAGCGCCGCAGGCTTCCACGCCGATTTTGTCGAAATTGTAATAGGCGTTGAGCTCCTTGCGGTTGAACATCAGCAGATGATCCCGGATAATGCCGGCAGTGCGCCTTTTTCCCGCCACGGTCAGACACACGGGCTTGCCCAGGGCGATATCGACATCGAAAAAAGGACCGCCGAGGCATGCCACCTGGTACTTATGCTCCAGGTTGTACAGATGGTTGTGGATCAGCATCGACGGCGTGATCAGTTCGGTCGATATTTCATCGGAGATCAATCCCTTGATCGGCGAGATGAGGCAGGTATCCCCCGCCTTCCGGTCGATCATGGGTTTGAGGTAGTTGAGCAGCTCCGGCAGGCGGTTCATCGTCACGCACAGCAGAATGAAATCGTTGTTCTCGATGATGTGCTCGAGATCGTTGGTCGCGTAAACTTTCGGCCCCAGACGGGGCACCTGATCCATGCCCCCCACCCGGTCGGCCAGATCCTCGGTGAGGTGGATCGGATTCAGACGGTCCCGGTTGATGGCCTTGCACACATCGGAATTGTGATAATAGATGGCGACACGCTTGTTGTCGCGCCCGAATTTATAGGCAAACGACGTCCCCAGGCGTCCCGGTCCGATTATCGCTATTCTTGTGGTGTCTAAATTGGAAACGATCATTCCTGCCCGCTGTACTTCCTTGAAGTCGGCTTATTATAGGAAAAGTTTCCCGCCTGTCAAACCCTATTAGCCTTTTTCGCGAAAAGCAAAACAAAATTTGCGCTTTCCGGACGGTTTTTAGTTGCATTCTCCCCGCGGATTGTTTAGAAATTTAAAACACTCGCGCGATATACAAAGACATTCGCGCCGGCAGGCGATCCTATGGCTCACGAAAGCATTGTTCATTATCCGAACGGGGCGGTCAAAGAAAAGAAATTTCTGGTTGATGGACGCCTCTCCGGGGAATACAAGACTTTTTTCCCCAGCGGCCAGATCATGGCGCACCTGCATTTTCTGCGGGGCAAACGCCACGGCTCCGCCGTGAGCTATTACGCCAGCGGACAGATCCGGGAAAAAGTCCAGTTCGTCAACGACAAAATGGACGGCCCCTACCTCTCCTACCATGAAAACGGCCATGTACGGGAAGAAGAGCACTACGTTCAGGGAAAGCTCCACGGCGCCTACCGCCGCTACTACAAAAGCGGGGAATTGCGGGAGGAAGAGCACTTTGCCAACGGAAAGTTCGAAGGGGAATACGTCTGCTACTACAAAAGCGGTCAGGTCAAGGAAAAAGGCGGCTTCAAAAACGACAGGCGCGACGGCGACTATGTCTGCTATTTCAAAAACGGGCAGATTAAGGAAAAGGCGGCTTATAAAAACGGCAAGCTGGTCGGCCGGTTTCTGAGCTTCACCGAAGACGGAGCGTCCCTCGCGGAAGAGGTAAGCGACGAAGAAGGGTCGCGCCGCACCTGGGACGAAAAAGAAGTGGCCGGCCTGCTGCACGATCTGGCACACTTTGATAAAAAACAAAAATAGCCCAAACCTTCAGACGGGGAGGCCGAGATCATGATTCAAACCATACTGATTCCGGTGGACGGATCGCCCAACAGCGGCATTGCGCTCGACTACGGCCTTTACATCGCGCCGAAATTCGGAGCGTCGTTAAGAGGCCTGCACGTTCTCGACATCTATCTGATCCAGGGCCCGATGATGACGGACGTGACCGCAACCGTCGGCATGCCGCCCTACGACGGCTATCTGGATGCGGTCGAAGCGTCGCTCAAGGAAAAAGCCGCCGGTGTGCTGGCCTCCTTCGCAGAGCGCTGCCGGCGGGCGGGCGTCGTCTGCGAAACCCGGAAAAACATCGGCAAAATCAGCGACACGATCATTGAAGAGGCGGAAACCGCCGATCTTATCTGCATGGCCAAAAAGGGCGAGCACTTTCACCTGAAGGAAGGCGGCCTGATCGGATCGGTGGCCGAAGTGGTGATCCGGCGTTCCGGCAAGCCCGTGATGGTCATTCCGGAAACCTTCCGCGAAATTGAAAGCATGGGGCTCGCCTATGACGGCAGCGCCCCCGCGAAAAAAGCGCTGGATCTGTCTCTTCGCCTCTCCGAACAGGCCAAATGGCCGATCACCGTCCTGATTGTCAGCGCGGATGCAGCCAGAGCGGCGGCCCTGTGCGCCGAGGTCGAGGAAAAAGCGCAGGAAGGAACGGCGGACTGCGAAGTCATCCTCTCCTCCGGCAAGGAGGCGGACGAGATTCTCAAATTCATTGCCGAGGGAGCGGTGGAATTGATGGTCATGGGCGCTTACGGGCACAACCGCCTGCGCGAATGGCTCTTGGGAAGCACCACTTCCCACATTCTTTCCAGAAGTCCCCTGCCGGTCCTGCTGATCCGATGATTTTCGGAACCGGCCGTCCGGTTACAGAGGAACAGCGGCCAGGTTTTTCATGGCGTCCAGCAGGCCATAGCGGGTCAGATCGTAGTGAATCGGCGTAACGGTGACATAGCCCGCGGCCAGCGCGCCGATGTCCGTTTCAATATCATGGGCGCCCGTCGCCTTTTCTCCCGACATCCAGTAGTACACATTGCCGCGCGGGTCCATGCGCTTCTCAAACGTTTCAATGGTCCGGCTGCGGCCCTGGCGCACCGGACGGATTCCGCGGACCTCGTTTTCCGGAAGAAACGGCACGTTGACGTTGAAGGCGGCGCCGGGCGGCGGCGGAGAAGCGGCCAGATGGCGCACCAGACGGAGCGCCACGCGCGCCGCAAACGAAAAATCCGCTTCTTCGTGTGTATCGAGTGAAACGGCCAGCGCCGTGACGCCCATCATCGCCGCTTCCGTCGCGGCGGAAACCGTCCCTGAGTAAATCAGGTTGTTCCCGCAGTTGGCGCCGCGGTTGATGCCGGAAACCACCAGATCCGGCGTCGGGCCGGCCAGCTCCCTGATGCCGATCTTCACGCAGTCCGCCGGCGTTCCGCAAACGGCGTAGCCCAGGAACTTGCCGCCCTTGGCGGCGCTGCGCACCATCAGCGGACGGAAAAGCGTAATGGCGTGGCCGACGGCGCTCTGCTCGATTTCCGGCGCGACGATCAGGCAGTCCGCTTCTTCAGACAATGCCTCGTAGAGCGCGGCCAAACCGCGCGCGTAAATGCCGTCGTCATTGGTCAGTAAGATTTTCATCCGATACCTTCCCCTGGCTGCGCTACTTGACCTGCACGATTTTCCCGTTCTGGACCTTCAGGATAAAGGCGGTTTTCTGCGCCCTCCGGCTGCCGCGGAACGTCGTGCCGCCCGTCGCGCCCCGGAATCCCTGGACGGCGAGCAGGTTTTTGACAAACGCTTCCCGCGAGGTGATCCGCGGATCTTCCAGAACGCCCAGAACGATTTCCATCGTATCATACGCCAGGGCTTCGATATTGCCCGGTTCGCGGCGATAGGCCGAATAATAAATATCCACAAAGTCGTTCGTTTCCGGGTAAAAACCGTTTTCCAGAAAGCTGTCGACAAAAACCGCGCCCTCCAGATACTCGGCGCCCCGCTTCAACAGGTCCGGCGTGTGCCAGAGGCTTGTGCCCAGCAGTTTGGCGTTCCGAATGTCATAAAACGCCAGCTGCGACGCAATCATCTTGACGCGCAGTGGAGAGTCCGGAATGAACAACGCTTCAAAATCGGCGGGCAGTTTCTGGCGCACCGCGGAAGAAGCGGCATAAACCTTGTCCTGCGGATTGAATTTACTGCCCGCGATCTCTTTAATCTCACGGGCGAAATCCGTCTGCGTTTTGTCATAGCCCACGGCCCGGATGACTTTACCGCCGACTTTCTTAAGTTCGGACCGGAAGAGGGAAAGCATTTCCTCTCCGTAATCGTCCTTGGGATACAAAACGGCGAAGATCGCCACATCGAGCGTATTCATGGCGTAATGCGCGAGGGCTTCCATCTGCTGGGCCGGCGTCAGAAAATGCTGAAAAACATAGTCGCCGGCATCGGTCACCTGCTCGCGCGAAGTGATGAGCAAGAGCGGAACTTTCCGCTTCTGGGCTTCTGCGGCCGCATCGGCCGCCTCAGTGCTGCCGGAAACGGCAATGATCGCCATGACCTTGGCTTCGTCCGCCAGATAGGCGACCGCCTTGCGCATGTCTTCCGGCGTGTCGCCGGAGTCGGTCACAACGATTTTCCAGGGGGAAGCGGATCCCTTCCGGAAAAGATCGGCCGACAGCAGCACGGCCTCCAGCGCCCTCGTTCCGGCATCGGCAAAGCGTCCGGTCAGTGGAAAAATGCAGCCGACGGTGTAACGCTCTGTGCGCGCGGCGGGCGGAGGCGGCGGAACTTCCGGCGGTTTGACTTCCGGCGGGCGGACCTCGGGAGGTAAAACGGCGGGGGCGGGC
>DBPV01000007.1 GCA_002304995.1 Syntrophaceae bacterium UBA1411 | reverse complement strand
AGTCGATCGTTTATAGTAAAGAACAACCACGACCGCTCCTGCGATGGGCTCCTTTGTTTCCGAATCGATGACTTTGCCGTGAAACTCCGGCTTGCTGTAGATCAGCCAGGCATTTGCCGGCGCGGCGAATACGTTCATCAGGATGACGGCTGTCATCCAGCGCAACAGGCGGCTTTTCATCTTTTGTGCGCTTTAAAATTCTTTGATGAGCCAGAGACCTTTGTCGTCTTTTATGAAGGAGAGCCGATAGGCGTATGTCGCGCCGTTCTCGGCGGCGTACAATTCATAATACGCTCTTTCTCCGGTAATGGATTGCAGAACGAGGCCCGTGTTTGCCGCCATGATATCCGGCAACGAGTCTTTCAGTAAATTGAAAATGACCTGGTAGCGCTCTCGGCTTCTTTCGTCCATCATGGCCAGCGCGGCGGCAATATCCTTGTTTTTCAGGGCGTCGGAAAGCGCCGCCCATTTCGACCGCAGCAGAGCATCCACCTGTTCCAGGGGCAGCACGCTGATGCTTACGGTATCCTCACAGGCAGCGCCGTCCGGTCCAGCGGCGCGGGCGGTGAAGGAATAGACGCCTTCGGAAAGGAGCCTGTATCTGTATTCTTCGGGAACGCCGCCGGGCAGCTGCTCCGCCGCGCCGGGCCCGGTGAAGGTCAGCGCCGGGTTGCTGACGCTGAAGGTGCCGCCGAGTCTTAAATTCACCTCCAGCGGCGCCGTGCCGGATTCGGGATAAGCGCTGAGTTTGATGTAATGATCGGGAAGGACGGCGTTCACCGTGACGGATTTTGTCGCGGTTGTTCCGTTGACGTCCGTTGCCGTGACGGTGATGACGTTGGCTCCCGCGGTCAGGGACACGTTGTTGACGACAAACTGATTGCCGGTCAACGCGGCGGCAATGCCGTTGACCGTTATTCCCGTTTCCACGCCGGAGGCATTGGCGATAATCCCGGTGACGACAACGCTGCGGGCCGTGACCGTCGCTCCGTCGGCGGGCGCGGTAATCGAGAGGTCGATCCGGCCGCCGGTCTTGAAGGTGTTGTCCCCCGACGCGACGGTTGAACCGTTGGGGGACGTTGCCACAACACGGTAATGATAAACGGTGACCGGCGACAAACCGGCGAGCGTGAGGCTGTGGGCCGTTTGCTCGAGTGCGTCGGCCGCCTGGCTGCCGTAAGCGGAGGTTGTTCCGTATTGGACCGCGCCCTGCGTCGGCTGGTCTGTTGTCCAGGTGATTCTGGCGGACTCCGCCGTCAGGTCGGAAACCGTGATGGAGCCGATCTGCGGCTCGACCGGGGACAAAAGAGTACTGGCGGCGGCGGTTTCCCCCGCCGCCACCGATCCGGCAAAGGCGCCGGGCAAATACCAGGGTTTATTGACGGAACCGGTGAAGGCGCCGGGCGCGACTTCCGCCGTAAACGTTCCGGCAGCCGATGTGGAGAGGGTTTGTGTATTCCCCGCGGCGTCGGTGACGGTGACGACGGCCGCCGGCAGAGGCCGGCCGCTCGCGTTGTCAGTCACGGTTCCATTTATTTTTCCCGTGGCGGGAAGGACGATGTCCACCGTTACGTCGTGGGAGGCTGTCCGCCCGTAGGCGTCGGTGGCAATGGCGATGATTGTGTTTTTCCCCGCGTTCAGGGTCAGGGCCGCGGAAAAGGCGTTGCCGCTCACGGAGGCAGGCCGCCCGTTGACGGTTACCTCGGAGCTGTTTTCTACGGTTCCGGTAACGGCCACATCGGCGGAAAAAACCTGCGCGTTGTCCGCCGGAGAGGTGATTTTAACCTTCGGCAGCGTGGAAGAGAGGGGCAGCGGAATGATCGTCAGCCCGTCTTGTTCGTCATCGGCCACCACCGCGATGTTTTTGAGGCTGTTGACGGCGACGCTTTTGGGTCGGCGGGGTAAAAAATAACTCTGAATTATTTTTTGTTTGCTGCCGTCCCAGAGCAGGAGCCTTCTGTCGCGGTCGCACAGAATCACCGCCCGGTTGTCGACGGTGTTGAAGGCCACGTCCCGGGGGAAGCGCAGAACGGAAATCGGCAGGCTGCGCCTGTGCAGCAAATCAATTTGCGTTACCGAAGCGTCCCGGGCGTTCGCGATGAGCAGGGTTTGGGTCTGCGGATTCACATCGACGGCCCGCGGCCTCTCCCGCAGGTTCAGGACCTCGCTCACGCGGTAGTGGTTAAGGTCGATGATGAAAAGCTTCCGGCGCTCCGGATTCAGCAGAAAGGCGGTATTACTCTCCGGGTCGAGGGCGATATCGCCGGCGTGCCGGCCGACGGGCGTCCGGGCGATAATTTTCCTGCGCGTCAGATCGAGAAAGAACAGGTGAACCTCGCCGGGGCTGGTGACCGCGGCGATGTGCGTCCGGGAATTGACGGCGACGCTGCCGGTGCTCTCGCCGACATGGATATCCGCGGCAATCCGGCTGCGGGTAAGGTCGATGAGCGTCACCGATTTCTCTTTTTCATACGTGATCACCGCGAGGTTCAGTTCCGCATCGATCGCCACGCTCCGGGGAGAACGGCCGACCGGCAGTTCCCGGATCACGCGCCCGGCGGTCAAATCGACGAGCGAGACGGAATCCGCGCGACGGTGGGTGACCACGGCCAGGTTTGCCGCCGGAGAAATTGCCACCATCCGCGGTTCCTCATCGAGTAGAATCTCTGTCCGTTCATCGACGGAGAAAATCCGCCCCGGAAAGAGCACAATCCCCGAAATAACCAGAACGATCAGGAATAAAATTTTCCAAAGCCTTCCATGTCTGACTGAAGAAAGGAACATGATTCATCCTCCAAAGACAGAAACAATGGTTTTGCAAGATGCCTTCGGCTGCTGCCACTACTTTTGATGAAATGGATTTCCCGGATAAGCGAAGCGGCCCGTCCCGCGCGCTGCCGCGGGGAGGCGCCGACGCCGTCAGGCGCGGCGTTTTAAAGCCCGGCAAGGTACTGTTTTGATATTTCGATTCGAGCCTGGTAAGTGAGGGCGTTAAGGAGAATCAGCACACGGTCGCGGGCCTTGACTTCCCGAAAGACGCCCGTGAAGCCGGCAAGCGGCCCCGCCTGAATCCGCACCGGCTGGCCGGTTTTGAATGCGGCGGCTTCCAGGCGGACGTAACCGTCCTGCAGACGGGATTTGATTTGAGCGATGATCTCTTCGTCCACGACGCAGGGGCGGCCCGCCGGATCAGAGAGAATCTTTCTTACGCCCCGGGTGTAGGTGATGAGATGGCCATAACGGGAGGGAAGAAAACGGGAAAAAAGATAACAGGGAAAGAGGTGTTCGGTTTTTTCCCGCACCTGGCCGCGGTGCAGGGCTCTGCGCCTGAGTTTCGGCTGAAAGATCTCAATGTCGGGCAAGTCCAGAAGCCGCCGGCCGACCGTTTCTTCCATGCCAGGCTTGGTGTAAATGCAGTACCAGTTTTCCATGCTTTTTTTACAGGCTACCGCCATCGGCTGTCGTCAGGAAAGCCCTGGTTAAAAAAACATTCTTGATCAACCACAGAACGCACATTCCCTGAAGATGTACTCCGTAGTCGTATAGTTTGAAAATAAGTTTATGAGGTCGGATTCGTTACGATGTGGCTACCATAGCGCGTAAATTTTCATATTGCAATATTTTTTCGCGAGGGCGGTCCGTCGGATGATGTTTTTCACCTGAAGGCCCTGAGGTAAGTGTTCTTAAATTATAATTGGAAGATCAATAATTTAGAATGACGGCCCTGCGGTCCGCAGGCTGCCGCCAAGGCGCAGTCGTCCGTGAAAAAAATTTTTGCTGAACATGATCAAGTGGAGCGCCGTTCGCCGAAGATGGCCCGGCCGACGCGGATGATGGTGGCGCCTTCCTCGATGGCGACTTCAAAGTCGTCGGTCATCCCCATGGAAAGCTCGGCCATTGCGACGCCCGGAAGAGCGGCGGCGGCAAGTTCATCGCGCAGACGGCGCAGCGCGACAAAATACGGGCGGGAATTCTCGGGATCGTCGGAGTAGGGCGGCATGGTCATCAATCCCCGGACGCTCAGATTCGGCAGCGCGGCGACCTGCCGGGCCAGCTCCAAAACATCCGCGGGCCGCGCGCCGTTTTTGGAGGCTTCGCCGCTCACGTTGATTTCGATGAGCACATTCAGAACGCGGCCGTGCTGACCGGCCCGCCGGCTCAGTTCCTGCGCCAGCTCCAGGCGGTCGACGGAGTGGATCCAGTCAAAGAGGGTGACGACGTACTTGACCTTGTTGGTTTGCAGATGGCCGATCATGTGCCACTGGACCGCCTGCCCGACGGCGGGAATTTTTTCCCGGGCTTCCTGAACGTAGTTTTCGCCCAGAAGCCCGATGCCCGCGTCAATGGCCTGCCGGATGCGCTCGGGCTCCACGGTTTTGGAAACCGCCATCAGCCGGATGCCTGCGGGGTCGCGCCCGGCGCGCGCCGCGGCCGCGGCCATGCGGTTGCGGATCGTCCGGATGTTGTCGGCAATTTGCGTTGTCATCGCCTGTTTCCCCCAAAATGAACGGCGTCGAGTTTTTTCAATTCTTCCAGCACTTCGCAAACCGGCAGGCCGATCACGTTGGTGTAGGAGCCGCGGATGCTTTTGATGAATGAAGCGCCCATTCCCTGCGCCGCATAGCCGCCGGCCTTGTCGTAGGGTTCGGCGGAGGCGATGTACCAGCGCATTTCATCGGGGCTGATGACCTTGAAGCGCACGGCCGAACGGACCACTCTCGTTGTCGCTACGTTGCGGCTTTCCTGCGCGAGCGCAAATCCGGTGAAAACCGTGTGTGTGCGGCCGCTCAGCCTCTGGAGCATCTCCCGGGCCTGCTTCCTGTTTTTGGGCTTGCCCAGAATCAGCCCGTCCAGCGCGACGATCGTATCGGCGCCCAGCACGATGGCCTGCGGATGTTTGACCGCCATGGCGGCCGCCTTCTCTCGGGCCAGCCGTCTCACGTGCGCGGCGGGCGTTTCGCCTTCCTGCCAGGTTTCGTCGATATGCGCGGGAAGAATGGTGAAGCTGAGCCCCAGCGAGCGCAGGAGTTCCTCGCGCCGGGGCGAGGCGGAGGCCAGAACGAAGGGATATGATAACGAGACGGACATGGGCTGTTTCCCGATTTTTGCGCAATGTATTCCAGATAAAAGGTCCCCTGTCAATTATAAATTGGCGTTGCAACTTGCCGCGACTTGGCGTAGTTATCCGGTACGCCGGAAACGGCGAAGCGCGCCTCGTGAAAGGGGGAGGGATGAAAAAAGTGATGAGAAAAATTTGGACACTGGTTTTGATCGTGACGCTTGTGGCCGCGTGGGCGGGCGTTGCCGGCGCGGCGGAAAGGATCGTGCAGCTGACCGTTCCGGGGTGTTTTTCCTGAGGGGCGAGCAAAAGGATAGGGGCTATCCTTACCAAAATGGACGGCGTCTCGAAGCATCAGACCCGGCAGCCGAACATTCTCATCGTCGCTTTTGACGACGAAAAGACGAGTATGAGCGCAATCCGGCAGGCCCTCAAGGAAGGCACGTTTTTCGTGCAGGGGAAACCGGTTTATCTGAAGGCCTTCCCGTCCGGCTCTCAGAGCAACTGAGTTTTTCCCCGGGCTTCCAGGATATCGACAATTTTTTTCACGTCCTGGGATTTTCCTCTCCGGCAGACCAGGAGCGCGTCTTTGGTTTCGACGACAATGATGTCCTGGACGCCGACGAGCGCCACCAGTTTTTTCGGGCTGTGCACCAGCGAATTTTGAACCTCTTCAAAAAGGGCGAACGACCCGCCGGTGGCGGCGTTTCCCTTTTCATCCTTGGCGCTGATTTCCCACAGGGTATCCCAGCTTCCGACATCGCTCCAGCCGAAGTCGGCCGGAATCATAAACACGTCTTTTGCTTTTTCCATGACGCCGTAGTCAATGGAGACGGAAGCCAGGCGCCGGTAAACGGCGGCCAGCGTTTTTGCCTCGGACGCCTTGCCCATCGCGGCTTCGATAGTCGTCAGGCCGGCGTGCAGGTCCGGCAGGAATTGCCGGATTTCGGCAAGGATGGTTGACGCCTTCCAGATGAACATGCCGCTGTTCCAGTAGAAATTGCCGCTTTTCAAAAAAGCCTCGGCCTGCTTTCGATCCGGTTTTTCCCGAAAAGCCTTTACGCGCAAAAGCTTTTTTCCGGAAACCTGTCCCGCGGATGCGCCGCCTTCCATGTAGCCGAAGCCGGTATGCGGGCTGGTGGGCTTGAGGCCGACCGTGACGAGGGCGCTCTTCTTTTCGGCGGCGGAGGCAGCCGCGGCGATGACGCTCCGGTATTCGGCGGGATCCGCAATGCCGTGGTCGGACGGCAGGACCACCATGACATCATCTTTGGCTTTCTTCCGGATGTGGACGGCGGCCAGGCCGATGCAGGCGGCCGTGTTGCGGCCCACCGGTTCGATGAGGATGTTCTCGGCGGGAATTTCCGGCAGCTGTTTTTTGAGTTCTCCCGCGTGCCGGCGGCCCGTGACGATCAGAATATTTTTCGGCCGGATGAGCGGGCGAATCCGGTCCACGGTTTCCTGGATGATGGTCCTGTCGCTCAGAATGTCGAGCAGGTGTTTCGGCTTTTTCTCGCGGCTGCGCGGCCAGAAGCGCGTTCCCCGCCCTCCGGCCATGATCACGGCGTGCATGCGGTGTCTCCTTGTATTTTTTTTCAGAAGGGGGAATGCGTCCGGTTGCTCATGCCCCGCCTGTCGGCCTTTACATAGTACAATCCGGCTTGCTATTTCAAGCCTGAAAAGCTACATAGCGAAAATGACAAAAACCGACTATCCGCAAATCACGTTGAAAAAGGGCAGGGAAGCGGCGCTTCTGCGCGGGCATCCGTGGGTTTTTTCCGGCGCGATCGCCTCCGTGGCGGGAAAGCCCGCCGACGGCGATGTGGTCCGGCTGGCCGATGCGCAGGGCCGGGGACTGGCGCTGGGATTTTATAACCGCAAAACCGACATTTCCTTTCGCCTTTTGACGCGGGACTGCGGCGCTGCCATCGATGCGGCTTTCTGGCGCGAACGCATCGAGCGCGCGCTGGACCTGCGGCGGGCCGTCCTTTCTCCCGCGACGAACGCCTATCGCGTGATCAATGCCGAAGGAGACGGCTGTCCGGGGCTCATTGCCGACGCCTATGGCGACGTGCTGGCGGTTTCCCTCACCACTGCCGGCATGGAAAAGCACAGACAGCATATTCTGGACGCGCTTGGGGCCTGTCTTCAGCCGGCGCGGATTTACGAACAGAGCGTCGGCCGCTCCCGGACGCTGGAGGGACTTTCGGACCGCCGGGGATTTCTGCAGGGCGACGATCATTCTTCCGTCGTCCGGGTCAAGGAAAATCATTATACCTTTGACGTGGATTTTGTGGGCGGCCAGAAAACGGGCTTTTTCCTGGATCAGCGCGTCAATCGCGAAAAACTGGGCGCGCTGGCCCGCGGCCGAACCGTCCTGAACTGTTTTTGCTACACGGGCGCTTTTTCCGTGTATGCCGCGGCGGGCGGGGCGAAAAAAGTGGTTTCGCTGGACATCTCCCGGTCCGCCTGCGCCGCTGCCGCCGAACACCTGCGGATCAACGGTTTTGCGGCGGACAGTCATTCCGTAATCGAGGCGGACGTGTTTGATTTCCTGCGTGACCTTAAAGAAGACTTCGATCTGATCATTCTGGATCCGCCCGCGTTTGCCAAAACCAGGCATGACGTGCCCAAGGCTTCCCGCGGCTACAAGGACATCAACCTGCAGGCCATCCGGCATCTGTCGCCGGGCGGACTCCTGGCGACGTTTTCCTGCTCCAATTTTATGGAAGAGGATCTCTTCGGCAAGATTGTGCAGGGGGCGGCGCGCGACGCACAGGCGGACCTGCAGGTGCTGGCCAGGCTCGAAGCCGGTCCCGATCATCCGCTCGTCCTGGGGCATCCGGAAGGCCGGTATCTTAAAGGGCTGCTCGTGCGGAAAACGGTCGTGTAAGGCCGCGTCAGCCTGTTTTAAGGGCAGACTTTTTCCCGGAAAATGGCGCCGAGAGAGCCGGCGGCGATGGCTGTCCATCCGGGGTTGCCGAAGGAAGCGGAATACACCACCCGGCCGTCCGCGGCATAGATGACCACGGAGAGCACGCGCGACAGGTTTTTCCGGCAGTCTATTTCATAAAAGGAGGTGAAGTGGCCCGGCTTGTTCCATCCCTCCGTATCCAGTCCGTTGGCCCTGCTGTCCTGCAAAAATTCTTTCGCGCCGTCCTCGGAGAAAATCCGCTTTCCCCAGACCTCAACCCGGTGGTCGATCCGGCGCTCCACCTTGTAGAGGATTTCATCTCCATTGGCGTCCCGGCCGACGGGCAGCCACTGTGCAAAGCAAACTGCGGCGCTTGCGAGCCAGAGGAGCCCTGCCAGCGATAGGGACATTCCGGTCCAAAAAGCTTTCATAACGAATCCTGCGGAGCGCTGTTGTCTTCCGGACAGACCTCCCGGGGGTCGTCCGGTCTGCGGTGCGTCGTCTTCAGGTCCCGGTTAGCGCTGGACGATATTGGCGGCGATCCTGTCCTGAATCATGCGGGAGGCCATCTGGTTTCCGACCACGCCGGAAAGGACCGAAACGGACGTCAGGTTTTTATCCGTGTACTGCACCAGGATCGTCACCTTTTCGTCGGCAATGATGGTTTTGATCGAGCCGCCCGCGATCTTGCGTTCTTTCTTCACGTCCCAGCCTTTGAGCTCCACCACGGCTTTTTCACAGGCTTTCCAGACCGGATCGATGTCCGCTTTGTACTGGGTGGTCAGGTATCCGTCCTGGTAGATGAATTTCCCGGATTCGATTCCCATGACCTTGCCGTTCATGACCATCGCGGCGTTGCAGCCGAAAAGGCAGGCCACGGCGACCATCAGCAAAAGCACCCTTATTTTCATTTGTTCACCTCCCGGCCGTGATGGCCGTTATATAAGACACGGTTTTCGTCGTGTCAATGATTACGCCACAAACCGGATATAGAGCGCGGAGCCTGCCGCCCAGATCAGCGCGGCTGCCGTCAAAAGCAGACAGGCATAGGCCAGAAGCTTGCTCCAGGCGCTTTCCGGCTTCTGATCGTTGTAGCCCATCAGAAAGGCCAGAAGCAGTCCCGACAAAAGCCCTCCGCCGTGGGCCCAGTTGTTGATGCCGCTGAAGAGAAAGCCGAAGATGACGAGGCCGACCACCCAGCCCAGCGCCTGCTTGAAAATGGCGTCGCCGTAATATCCGCCGCGGCTTTTTCCGTAGTAGATGATGGCGCCGATGAGACCGCAGATCGAGGCCGAGGCGCCGATCGTGAAATGCACGCCCGCCAGGACGGAGACGGCGAAGCCGGCAACGCCGGTCAGAATGTAGAGATTTACGAAACGGTGGAGGCCGAACTCGCGCAGGACGAAAGGCCCCAACTGATAAAACGCCATCATGTTGAACGCGATGTGAAGAATGCCGCCGTGCAGAAACGAGGCGGTGAGGAGCGTCCAGAAGCGGTGTTCGCCAAAAAAAGGAATGGTTCCGGTTGCGCCGAGCAGAAAAAGGCTTTGATCGGAAGGGGACAAAAAGCCAAGCAGGCTGCCTCCCCGGAAGATGCCGTGCGGGAAAAGGAGCAGTCCCAGCGCGAAGAAAACGATATTGGCATAGAGAATGGTTTTCACCGGTCCGAAGGCGAAAAAAACATTGCGCAGTTTCCCCGCCGTTTCGTGGAGTCCGGGCCGGACCAGGCCGCAGTAAGGGCAGGCCGGTTCATCAAGCGAGATCAGCTTGCGGCAGTTGGGGCACAAAATGGAGTTTCTTTCAGGGGCCATTCATTTTTCCTTAGAGTGATTTTCGGCGTTCAATAACAACAATGGCGGGTCTTGTAAAGAAAAATGCGCCCTTCCTTGACGGGGACGCCCGAAAGTAGGATAGTGCCCGATAAGAGGAAACCTATGCCGGGCGCAAATCGTTCCATCGTGAAAATAGAATCCGTGGCTTTCGGCGGCCAGGGCGTCGGACGCATCGACGGCCTGGCTGTTTTTGTGCCCTTCACCGCGCCGGCGGATCTGGCGGAAATTGAAATTGTCGACCGCAGAAAGAAATTTGCCCGCGGCCGCCTGCTGGCGATTCTCGAGCCTTCTCCTGTGCGGACCGACCCGCTTTGCCGCTACTACGGGCGCTGCGGCGGCTGCTGTTACCAGCACATCGACTATGCCGGTCAGCTGGCCTTGAAGAAAAAACAGGTCGCGGACGCCTTTTCCCGGATCGGGAAAATTTCCGCTCCGCCGGTCCGTGACATGATCGGCTCTCCCGAATGCTACCGCTACCGCGGCAAAGCCCTGCTCCACGCCCAAAAGACCGCCGGCGGCTTTCATCTGGGATTCATGGACATCACCGGCGGAAGGCTTGTCGATATCGAACGCTGTGAAATTGTGCATGAAACGATTAACGATCAGATCCGCAGGCAGCGATCCCTCCCTCTTGCACCTGCGGCGCCCGGCGACGTTGTTTTCTGGTCGGACGATTCCGGCGGCTTGGCCGATGCGGTGGTCCGGACCGTCCGGGGCAGGGACTTTCTGGTTCCCCGCGCAGGTTTTTTTCAGGCCAATTTGTCTCTCACCGACCGGATGGTGGAAGAGGTCTGCGCGCTTTTGGCGGGCAAGAAGGCGGGCACACTGGTCGATGCCTGCTGCGGCTCGGGACTTTTCTCCGTTTTTCTGGCGCCTTATGCCGAGCGCATCATCGGTGTCGAAATCAGCGAAAAATCTGTAAAGTTTGCGCGCCGGAATGCCGAAAAACATGGAATAGGCCATGCGGAGTTCGTCCGGGGCGATGTTGAAGAGGTTCTGGGAGAAATGGCCAAAAGGAAAGAAACGGTGGATGTTCTTTTGCTGGATCCGCCGCGGACGGGAGTGAGCGGGATGGGTCTCGCGGCGGCGGCTGATTTGAAAACAACCGATATTATTTATGTATCCTGTAATCCGGCCACGCAGGCGCGTGATGTGCTGCGGCTTGCGGCTTACGGCTATCGCCTGGAAAGCCTCTGCCCTCTGGACATGTTTCCCCAAACGGAGCATATCGAAACCATCGCTTTTTTGCGGCGGGGATAAGCCGCAGTTCCGGTGAGTCGGGGCAGTTTTCCGGAAAGAAAGCATAATTTTATTGACACGAATGCAATATCGGGATAGGCGAAAACAGGATTCATGTACAAACACCTTCTTCATTCTCCGCGATCACGGACAGATACGCCGGAAAAAACGGGCTTTGCTTTGACGTTTGGAGCTCCTTCCTGACGATGCGTTGATGCCCTGGTAGGTTGGGTGCCGTTTTGGAGCAGACGGCGGCAGATGATTTGGCTTTGGCGGTGATTTCAGGCGAAGAGAAAGCCTGAAGAGACGGTGTGGAATAAATGAAAGAAAACAAACCAGAAAAGGATCTTTCCGCAGGATTCCGGCCGGAAGCGCCTTCCGGCGATTTCCCGGACATGGACGGCCTGGAGGAAGATCTGCCCATGGGGGATGAAACCATCCTCCTGGTGGACGACGAACAGATCATCATCGACGTGGCCCGGGATATGCTGGAGATTCTCGGCTATTCGGTGCTCGTGGCGCAGCGCGGTCAGGAGGCCGTCGCTATTTACGCCGGCCGGAAAGATGAAATCGATCTGGTGATTCAGGACATGGTCATGCCCGGCATGGACGGAGCTGACGTGTTTTCAGCCCTGCAATCCCTCAATCCGGCCGTCAAGGTGATCCTGGCCAGCGGCTACGTCATGAACGAGAAAGTCGAAGCCCTCATCCGTCGGGGATGCCGGGCGTTCATGCCCAAGCCTTTCCGCCTGGAAGACCTCTCCGCAAAAGTCCGCGAAGTTCTGGATGCTCCGTAATGCTTTTTTCATAAAATAATGATGGCTTTCCAATGAAAATATTGCTATTTTCACCGGCCAGAGAAATTATTTTTTAAAGAACTGGGGAGGATAAAATGGCATCAAAAACCAAGGACGTGAGGATCGAACAGCGCCGGATGTTGGAAAAGAAACTGGAACTTCGTCTGGCCAAACTGGCCCAACAGGGAGTTTCCGGCGACAAGACAGGCAGCGATCCTCTGGTGAAAAACCTGAAATCGAAGATTCGGGAAACCAACCTGCGCATCGCCGCCATCGACAAAAACGACGCGAAGATCCAGGAGATGAAGGCAGCCAGGGAAAAGAAACTGGCCGATGCGGCCGCGGCGAAGGAAGCCCCGGCGGCGGCGGAAAAAGAGGCCAAGGCAAAGAAGAAAGCGGCTCCGGCGCAAAAAGAAGCCAAGAAAGAAGGAGACGCGGCCAAAAAGCCCAAGAAGAAGAAAGAAGAAGCCCCGGCCGCCTAGTTCATCCGCGATAAAAAAGGCAAACCGAAAAAAAACGGTTTGCCTTTTTATATTTTTGGCGTCCCCATGGGGAGTCGAACCCCAGTTACAGGCGTGAAAGGCCCGTGTCCTAGGCCTCTAGACGATGGGGACGTCGTTGGCCCGAGGTAAGTAAGTTGCGCCTTATATATTTTTCAACCCGGAATGTCAAGTTCCACCGCAATATTTTTTTAAAAACATGATTTCCAGGGAAAAAGTCATCCGGATGCTCGAGGATATCGCCGTCTGGCTGGAGCTGGCGGGGGAGAACCCGTTTAAATCCCGGGCGTATTCCAACGCCGCCCGGTCGCTCGAAAAAACGGACGCGGATCTGACGCGCCTGGTGCAGACCGGAGCAATTTACAAAATCGACGGCATCGGAGAGGCGATCGGCAAAAAGCTCACCGAGCTTGTCGAGACTGGCAGACTGGAATATTACGAGAAGCTCAAGGCGTCCATTCCCCCGGGCCATCTGGATCTGCTGAAAATCGGCGGCCTCGGCCCCAGAAAAATTTCCGCTTTGCACCGGACGCTGGGAATTACGACCGTCGGCGAACTGGAATATGCCTGCCTTGAAAACCGCCTGCTGGATCTCAAGGGATTCGGCCGGAAAACGCAGGACAATCTTCTTATCGGCATCGCCCGGTTCAAAAAGTATGCCCAGCGGCATCTCTGGGATGAAGTCGCCGGGCAGGCGGAGGAGCTGCGCGGTTTTTTGCTGGCTCTTCCGGAAGCGGCCGCGGCAAGCCTTGCCGGATCGCTGCGCCGCGGCTATGAGACCATCAAGGATATCGATCTTATCGCCGCCTCCATGCAGCCGCAAAAGCTGGGCTGCGCCTTTGCCCGTTACGGCCGGACCGCGGCCGTTGTCGCTCAGGGCGACACGAAAGTCAGCATCACCCTGGACTCCGGCGTGAACGCCGATTTGCGCATCGTCGCGCCCGATCAGTTTCCTTATGCGCTGCATCATTTCACCGGCAGCCGGGAGCACAATACGGCCCTTCGCGGCCGGGCGAAAGAGCAGGGGCTCCGGATGAACGAGTACGGCCTTTTCCGCGGAGACGAAAACATCGTTTGCCGAAGCGAAGCGGACATCTTTGCCGCTCTGGGGCTCGCGTATATCGCGCCGGAACTGCGCGAGAACAGGGGGGAGATCGAAGCGGCGGAAAAAGGAGCGCTGCCCCGGCTCGTCGAAGAAAACGACATCCGGGGAATCTTCCATGTGCACACGAATTACAGCGACGGAACGGCCGGCCTGGAGGAAATCGCTCTGGCCGCCAGGCAACGGGGCTGGCAGTATATCGGCGTCAGCGACCACAGCCGGTCGGCTTTTTACGCCCATGGACTGAGCGTCGAGGCGGTGGAGCGGCAGCATGCCGAAATCGACCGGCTCAATGCGACGCTTGCGCCGTTTCACATTTTCAAAGGCATCGAATCGGACATCGGTCCCGACGGCGGACTGGATTATGAAGAGGACGTCCTCGCGCGTTTCGATTTTGTCATTGCGGCGGTGCATTCCGGCTTCGGCATGCCGGAGGCCCGGATGACCAACCGCATCATCAAAGCCCTGGCCAACCCGTTTACGGTCATGCTGGCGCATCCGACGGGGAGGCTCCTGTTGTCCCGCGAGCCTTATGCGGTCGATATGCACAGGATCATCGAGACGGCCGCCGAGCGCGGCAAGGCGCTCGAGCTCAACGCCAATCCCCACCGTCTGGACCTCGACTGGCGCCAGTGCCTCTCTGCGGTGCAAAGAGGTGTGAAGATCGCCGTCAATCCCGATGCGCACGCGGCGGAGGGGCTGGAGCATTTCCGCCTCGGCGTGAAGATCGCCCGCAAGGGCTGGGTGACGAAAGACGACTGTCTCAATTGCCTGGATCTGGAGGCGATGAAGAGGTATCTGGGCGTCGGACGCTCAAAAAAATGAGAGGTGAAAAATGAAGGTAGCCGATTTTCGCAAAAGAGAAAATGACGTAAGCGAACTCTTTATCAACCGCTGGTCGCCGCGCGCCATGTCGGGCGAGGCAATTGACGAGGCGACGCTCCGGACGCTTTTCGAAGCGGCGCGCTGGGCGCCTTCCTCCAACAACAACCAGCCCTGGCGGTTCATCTACGCCCGCCGGAACACGCCTGCCTGGGACCTTTTTTTCAGCCTGCTTGCCGAGGGCAACCGGGGCTGGGCAAAAAACGCCGCTGTGCTCGTCGTGGTCGTTTCCAAAACCACGTTCGATTCGGGGAAGCCCGCCCGCACGCATTCGTATGACACGGGCGCCGCGTGGGTCAGCCTGGCCCTGCAGGGATCGCTTCTCGATCTCGTCGTGCACGGCATGCAGGGATTCGACTACGAGCGGGCCAAAAGCGAACTCGGCGTGCCGGACGATCATGCCGTGGAGGCCATGATCGCCATCGGCCGGCACGGCAAAAAAGAGGATCTGCCCGCCTATCAGCAGGAGCGCGAATTTCCGTCGCCGCGCAAGAGGCTCGGGGAAATTGCTATGGAGGGGAAATTCAGTTCGGGTGCGCCTGCCCCGGTGTGATGCCTCACTGAAAGTGTTCGGGGAATCGACTGCGCACGAACGCGCTTGCTGTGCGGCGGTAAACGGCCGACTACGGTGAAGAGCCCGGCAGAAAATCCGGGCAGAAATGGCTTTGACTTTTCCCCGATTGTGGACTACTTTCAGAACCGTCCGGATCTGTCTGACAAGGACGGTTTCTCAGCGGTTTTCAATCAACGGCGTCGGTTGCGGCAAGGGAGCGACTCATGAGCGATCAAGCTGAAAATGTGCGGAAACTGCTCGCAGAGAATGCTTTGCTGCAAAAGAAAATTGCGGAACTGGAAGAACTGGCCGCCCTGCACCGGCGCGCAGAAGGCGAAATCCGCAAAAGAGATGCGCAGTATCAGCAGCTCGTCGCGCATGCGCCCGACGGCATTTTTACGATCGACGGGGAGGGCCGGTTTCTTTTCGTCAATGCGGCGTTTTGCCGGATGCTGGGCGTCGGACCGGACGAGTGCCTGAAGCTCAACATTCTCGACACCTACCCGGATACTTCGATGCCCGACGGCCTCAAACGCCTGGCCGACCTGCAATGCGGCGAGGCGCTCCGCTTCGAGCGTCCGCTCAGGCGGCAGAACGGCAGCATCATTATCGTCTCGGCCAATGCCTGGAAAGACCCGGACGGCAACCTGCGGGCCATCGTGCGCGACATCACTGAACGCAAACGCATGGAGGAGGCGCTCCGCCGCAGCGAGGAAAAATACCGCAACATCCTGGAAAATATCGACGACGGCTATTACGAAATCGATCTGGCCGGCAATTTCACCCTGGTCAACGACGAAATCAGCCGCCATCTCCTCTATACCCGTGAAGAGCTGATCGGGATGAACGGCAGAAGGTACATGGACGAAGAAACCTTTCAGGCCTTGACCCGCCACTATCTGGAGCTCTACCGGACCGGAAAAAGAATTCAGAAATATGCCTTTGAAATCATCCGGAAGGATGGAACGCGGGGATTTTCCGAAATCTCGGTCGCCCTGATCCGCGACGACCGGGGAAATCCCATAGGCTTTCGCGGCATTTCCCGGGATGTCACCGAGCGCCGGCAGATGGAAGAGAGAATCCGCCAGTCCGAAGAAAGGTACCGCACCATCATTGAGCAGATCGAAGACGGGTATTTCGAAACGGATCTCAGAGGACATCTCACCTTTGTCAACGAGGCGGAATGCCGCAACCTCGGTTACAGCCGCGAAGAAATCATCGGCATGAATCATCATCAGTACGCGGACGAAAAAAACGCGGCGTTGCTGTTCAATCTTTTCTACGGTGTTTATAAAACGGGCATTCCGGTCAGGGCGCAAGCGATTGAACTCATCAAGAAGGACGGCGCCCGTCATTTCGACGAAATATCCGTGGCGCTGATCCGCAACACCAAAGGCGAACCGACCGGTTTCCGGGGAATCGCCCGCGACATCACCGAGCGCAAGCAGCTGGAGGAAAAGCTCCGCGTCATTTCCATCACCGACGAACTGACCGGTCTGTACAACCGGCGCGGATTTATTGCCTTCTCCGAGCAGCACCGCAAAATCGCCGTACGGACCCGCCAGGCGATGCTGCTCTTTTTTGCCGATCTTGACAAGTTGAAGGAAATCAACGACACCTTCGGACACCAGGAAGGGGACAGGGCGCTTGTGGAAGTGGCGGAAATCCTCAAATCGGCTTTTCGGGAATCGGACGTCATCGGCCGCATCGGAGGAGATGAATTTGCCGTTCTGGTCACCAATGCCACGGCGGCGGCCGGCGGCCTGCTGTCAGCCCGTGTTCAGGAGATCCTCGACCGGCGCAACCAGGGCCAGAGCCGCGGCTATCCGCTCGGCCTGAGCAAGGGCGTGGCGCCGTACGATCCCGATCATCCCTGCTCGCTCGATGAACTTATGAGCCGGGCCGACGAACGGATGTATCGGCAAAAGACAAACAAGCTGTCGGACCGCTGACGGCGCATCGGGCCGGCTTCGTTTAGCCGGCGCCGGATGAGCAACCGGCAGGGAGAGGAAACGGATACCTTGAAATTTTTTACGCTGTGTCTGTCGGTATTTTATCTTTTGCTGGCAGCGGCAGTCTGTTGCGCCGCCGGTCAGCAGAAGCCGGCTCCGGCGGGGGGATTTTACGTTTCTGTCGCGCCCTCAGCCGTTTTCCCTTTTTTCGTGGAGACGACCTCGCCCGGTCTTTCCCCCGCCGAAACGAAAGCGGAATGGGGATGGGAAATCGGCGCGGGGCTGGGCTACCGCCGCCGCGATTTCCGGATTGAAGGAGAGGTGACGTACGGCCGTCACGAAGCAAGCGATATCCGCTTTGCCGGAGGCGGCGGCGATCTGTCGGGGCACTATAATCTGTGGGGCGCGGTGGTGAATGTTTTTTACGATATTCCCACAGGCGTTCGCCTGCGGCCTTACGTGGGTGTGGGGGCGGGTGTGGTCCGCTTCGAGGCCCGCGACATTCGGCTCGCCAATTTTCCTCCGACCGAGGGCCTCTGCAATCTCTTTACCTACCGGCTGATGGCCGGCCTGTCCTGGATGCTTTCGGACGCCTGGCGGCTGACGGCCGGATACCGCTTTGCCGGCATGAACGGGCCGGAGTTTGAAACGGGCGGCGCGCTTTTGTCGGGAGAGCCTTTTAGCACGCACGCCTTCAGCGCCGGCATCCAGTACCACTTTTAAGTCCCGTGGCGCGGCGGACTTCAGAAATTGACAACGGCGGAAAGCGGCACGGGCGGATAAATTTGGCCTGCATTGGGCGGCATGGAATTATACACCCAGGCAATGTCGAGCGTGCCCAGCGTCACGCCGCGGAAACGCCGAAAGCCGTTGAAGACGCCCCGCACCAGCACGCTTTCCATTTGCATGGTGAGACCCAAAACGGCGAGCGTCATGCCGGGTTCGAGGCGGCCAAGCTCCGTGGAAAAGGCGCCCGGAGAAAAGGCCAGCCGGCGGTTGTCCGCAGCCTGGCACTGGATCACGGGAATCACGACGGGATAGCCGTCCGCGCCGACATAGGACAGAAACTTGAGGGCGTCGAGACGGTTGAACAGGGCCTCGCCGAAAAACGACAGCACGCGGGGATTTTCGCCGCCGGCTGCGGCCGCCCCTTTCGCCAGCCGCGTGAAAAGCGCCGAACGTACGATGGACGCCATCGGCAGAGGCGCGCCCGCGCTGGTTTCCTTCAAATCCAGATAGTGAACGGTATGGATGCCGAAATACGTGTTGTAGCGGAACATCGGCAGCAGATTGTAAATTTCGTATTCCGGTCCCTCCTTCTTGAGGTGCGTCCAGAGCGCCTTTCCCCGCCAGAACTTTTTATCGAGCGTCACAACGGCAAAGCCTGTTTTGCGCGTCTGCGCCATAAAGTCTTTGCTCGCTCCCTTGCAGAATTCTCCGACGGTCAACTGCGTCGGAGCGGGCGCCATGAGCGACGTCAGTAAAGACAGGTGCGGGAGGCCTTCCGGCGTGGCGACGGCGACAAGCCCGATCTTCTCCGCCGGCGCAAAGGCCTTCCGGTCGTCCGGCGAAAATTTGTACTTGCTGGTCATGAAATTCTTCCTTTCCTTGCGGGATTTCAGCACCCGCGCGCTGTTTTATTTTTTCCCCCTGCCCGGTCCGCCAGGCGCACGGATCCGCTCCAGGAGACGGCCAGCGACGGGACGCGGCTTTGAGCGACGGCGGCAAGCTCCTCCATCTGCGATTTTTCGGGAAGGGATTTTCCGGCATAGGGCCAGTCCAGTCCCAGGCGCAGATACTTGTCCCGGCACAGATTGTTGAAGGCGCAAAGCTCCCAGCGGTCCGCGGCGTTTCCCAACCGTTCGCGGATGAAGTCGCCGAGCCCCCGCAGATTGTCCGCCGTGTCGGTCGCTTCCGGAATGATCGGCGTGCGGAGCCAGAGGGTTTTGGGGTAGGGGCGCTCCTTTTTAAACCGCGCCGCCAAAACGGCGTTGGCCAGAATTTTTTCATTGTCCCGGCCGGTGAAGGCGCGGTGTTTTTGCGGATCGATTTCCTTGAGGTCGTAAAGCAGCACGTCGACGTAAGGCAGGAGATCCGTAAGCGCCTTTGCGGACAACTGCCCGCAGGTGTCGAGGGCCGTCGCGATGTCCCTGGCCCGGAGCTCCCGGAGCAGGGCCAGGCAGAAGTCATGCTGCAGGGCCGCTTCTCCGCCCGACAGCGTCACGCCGCCGCCGGATGTTTCGAAAAAGGCCCGGTCCTTGACGAGTTCGTCCGCGAGCGCCGAAACGGTCCATTTTTTTCCCAGAAGCTCCATGGCGGCCGACGGGCAGACCTCCGCGCATGTGCCGCAGCCCAGGCAAAGCTTCCGGTCGATAACGATATCCCCGTTTGCAGCGCGGGTAAGCGCTTTTTGCGGGCAGGCGTCGAGGCAGAGGCGGCAGCCGATGCAGGCCGTCTTCAGCCACTGGATCTGCGGCTCGGGGCGGATGCTTTCCGGATTGTGGCACCAGCCGCAGGACAGAGAGCAGCCCTTGAAAAAAACCGTCGAGCGGATGCCGGGGCCGTCCTCGGTGGACATGCGCTGGATCTCCAGAATCGTTCCCTGGGGCGCCGGATGCCGGGTCATAACTTTCCGCCTTAAAATTTTCGGTGACTGACGCGTTCGATCACCTCGTTTTGCAGCTCGCGGCCCACGGTGGTGAAATACGCATTGTAGCCGGTGATGCGCACGAGGAGGTGCCGGTAGTCCTGCGGATGCGCCTGCGCGTCGCGCAGCATGTCGGGATCGAGCAGGTTGATCTGCAATGCGGTGCCGCCGTTTTGCGCGTAGCCTCTCAGAAACGCCTTGAACTTGTCGCGGTGGGCCGGATCTGCGAGGATGGAGGGGTTGAACGTGATGGTGTGGCTGGCGCCGTTGGGCAGAAAATTGATGTAATCCAGCCAGTCGCCTCCGTCCGGAGCCTTTCCGCCCAGCACCTTCCCGACGGAGTTGGTATTGGCGGTCGGACCGTGAATGTCCGCGCCGTTGGACGGACAGATGGCGTTGGAGAGGAACTGGCCCCGCATTCGCCCGTCGGCGCTCGCCGCCAGGATGTAGCCGTCGCCGGCCCAGTAATTCCAGCTCAGCATGCCCGGCCGAAACTGACGGTTGGTCGACCTGGTTTTGTGACGCCAGGTTTCGCCGCACCACAGTTCCATGACCTGCCGGGCCAGCGCGTCCGCCGCGTCGTCGTCGCGGCCGTATTTGGGCGCGCGGTTTTTCGCCTGCGCCTGGAGAACTTCATAGCCGCGCCAGTTGGCCTGAAGCGCCGCCACGAGTTCGGGCAGCGTGCAGATCCGGCGGTCGAAGACCAGGTACCGGACGGCCAGAAGCGAATCGACGGTTGTGGCGAAGGTGACGGCTTCGAGCGTGGTGAAGCTGATTTCGGCGCCCCCCTGCGTAACATCCAGGCCTTTTTCGGCGCAGCCCTTTACCAGACAGGACAGATACGGAGTGGGAAAGAATCGCGCCCGGATCGCTTCGGATGTTTCATAAAGGTTTGCGCATTTTTCGATGATGCAGCGCGTCTGAACGGCATAAGCCTGCCAGAAATCTTCCCAGGTTTTCAGCGAAGCGGCATCGGGCGTGCGCGGGCCGTCCTGGCGGATGGGCTCGGTTTTCCCGGTCATCGGATCGGTGAAGGGCAGCAGATCCCTGCCGCCGGTGAGCGCCAGTTCCACGGCCTTGAGCAGGTTGATGTTGTTGTCGACGGTGCCGGAGCGGTCGTTGCCGACCATGGTGTTTTCCAGGCAGCCGACGGGCGCGTACTCGTGCACGTTGCCTTCGGTAATCAGGTGGGAAAGCCCCGCCAGCCGGGCCTCGCGCATCATGCCGGCCATGGAGCGTTCGTCGAAGTTGAGCAGGAACGGAGCGCCCTGGCTCGAGGCGATCATGGCGACGATTTTATCAAGCAGCGCGTCGGGGCTTTGCCGGTGCAGGCGCACGTTGGGTTTGGGCTCCAGGATCGGCGACATTTCGTCGATGACTTCCAGGAGGACATAGGTCAGCGCGTTGGTCATGTCCTCGCCGCCGGCGCCCAGGCCCGACAGCGTGACGAGCTGGCCGAAGCCGGCGGTGATGCCCTGGTTGCCGTTGCGGATCATCGCGTCGTAAGCCGTGTTGGCGTGGATCCAGAAGCATTTCAGAATTTCCTTGGCCCATTCGCGCGGCATGCCGTCGCGGAGGGATTTTTCGTAGTAGGGATAAAGGTACTGGTCGATGCGCCCCAGCGAAACGCCCGCGCCCGGATAATTTTCATCCGTCATCACGAGCATGTGGTTGAACCACAACGCCTGCACGGCCTCCCAGAAGGTGGCCGCCGGCTCCCACGGCACGCGGCTTAAGTTGGCCGCCATGGTTTGCAGCTCCGCCCGGCGCGCCGCGGAAGGTTCGGCGGCGGCGAGCTTTTCGCAGAGCAACCGGTATTTTCCGGCCAGATCCCGCGCCATGGTGGCGGCGGTCATCATGGCGCGCAGTTGTGCGCCTTTGGCGCCGGCGCGCTCCTGCGGCTTAAGCGCGTTGTAGACCGACATCAGGTCGGCGTAAATGCCCTTCCAGCCCAGGGCGAGCGCCCGTTCGTGCCCCGGAATGAGATGGCCGCTGGTGGCGCCGGCGTTGCCGTATCCGTGGTCGTGAAACCATTTCATTTTTGACCGCGCGCCGTTTTTTCCCTTGACCTGCCGGGTCCATTGTTGGCTTTCCGCCTCCGTAAAACACAGCGAGGTCTGGATGTTGAAACGGGCGCCGGCAATCAGGTCGCCCGGCAGAATTTCCTGCGGCACATAATTCACGATCGTTTCGCGGACGAACCAGGCGCGCCGTTCGGAAAGCGACCAGTTCCAGAAGTCCGGAGCGAGCGCCACCGGCCGGGCCGCCTGCAGATAGGACGCGCCCAGCGTGGCGAGCAGCGGATAGGTTTCCGGAACGATGTAAAACGTCAGTTCGTTGTAAATGACGTCCCAGGGCGTGCCGGTCGTCCAGGCGGTGAATTCATTGTTCCAGGCCCGCTCGGTTCCCCGGAAATAGTAATCCCGCAGCCAGCGGATGCGGTCCGACAGCGGTCCCGGCTGTTTCATCGTGTGTTCGGGCGTCAAAACCATGTTCATCGTCAACCTCCCCGGGGAAGAGATCCGGCCGGCGTTTCTTCGCCGATCATCGGGCGCAGATGCTCTTCTCCATGCTGTAAAATATCCGTCATGATAGAAACCGCTTTTTCAGCGTCGCCGGCCGCGACAGCCTCAGCCAGGGCGCGGTGATACGCGTGCACGGCGGCCGTGACCTCGCGGTCCCGGAAGAACTGGCCGGAAAGATTTGTGTAGACGGGGCGGAAGGAATTCATCAGCAGCGGGTAAACGGTATTGCCGGACGCCACGGCGATGAGCAGGTGAAAGTCGAAGTCCAGATCAGTGATCTTAAGGGTGTTGCGGGGATCGGCGGATTCTTCTTTTTCCAGAAGGGTGAAAAACTCGCGCATCTGTTCCTCGGTCCGGTTTCGGGCGGCCAGTCCCGCAAAGGGGGGCTCCAGAAGCCGCCGCAGTTGCAGGAGACTTTCCATGAGCTCCGGTTCGAGTCTGCCCTTGCGGTACTGAATGAGCGAGGCCAGCAGAGTCAGGGACCCTTCCCGGCGGTAGTCGTTGACGGTGGCGCCGCTGCGCGGTTTGAGCGAAATCAGTCCGCGGGAGGCCAGCTCCACGAGGCCCTCATGCACCACGGGGCGGCTGACGGCCAGCTGCAAGGCCAGCTCGCGCTCGGAGGGCAGTTTCTGCCCGATTTTTATTTTTCCCGAAAGGATCAGCTCCTCGAAGCGCAGAACAAAAACGTCTTTTAGACTGTCCGTCCGGAGGGGTTCGGTTAAGGCGTCCAGCACGTGTCCTCCTTATTTAGCCTTTGCGGCTGGTGGTATTACCAGTTGTACTGTAAAGCTTTAAAAACTTTGTGTCAAGCTGAATTCAGGCGACCAAGGCGCAGCCGGCGGCTTGATATATTCGCCTAAACACGTTATATGTCTGTTACAAATTCCCTCGTGAAACAAGGTTTGACCATGACGCAAAAAGAACCGGAAAAATGGCTGAAAATCGAAATCACGGCGCCTGTGGAGCTTCTCGATCCTTTGAGCAATTTCCTCGAGGAGGCGGGCGCGCAGGGCGTGTTTTCGGAATCGCTTCTGCCCCCCGGGGCCGTTGATTTTCCCGAACCGGGCGAGTCGGAAGTCATTCAGGCCTTCTTTCCCGCGGACATCCGCAGCGAAAAGAGAATTTACGCCGTTCGGAAATACCTGAAAAGCCTGGAGGAAATATTTCCGGAACTGCCCGCGCCCGTGCTTGCCACCGAGACCATCACGGATCCGGACTGGGGCGAACAGTGGAAAAAATATTTCAAGCCGATCCGGGTCTGCAAGAACATTGTCGTCAAACCCACCTGGGAAAGATACACGCCCACCAGCCGCGACATTGTGGTGGAAATCGATCCGGGAATGGCGTTCGGCACCGGCCAGCACGCCTCCACACGCATGTGCATGGAGGCGATCGAAGACATCATTTTAAAAGACCGCTCCATCGAAGAGTGGAAGGTTCTCGATGTCGGCTGCGGGACGGGAATCCTGGGCATCACGGCTGCCAAAATGGGCGCCGAGGACGTCATTTGCGTCGATAACGATCCCAAGGCGACGGAAATCGCGGCTGAAAACGCCCGCATCAACGAAGTGGCCGACCGTCTCAAGATCCTTAATGAGGATGCGGCGCAGATCCGCCAGCCGCGCAATCTGATTATCGCCAATCTGACGGCCAAACTGCTTGCCCGGCTCCACGCGCAACTGGTCCGGCTGCTTTTGCCGGAGGGATACCTGGTGATTTCCGGCATCATCGAGCCGGACATTCCCGCAATGGAGGAGATTTTCGTTGCCGCGCCGCTGGCCAAAGAGCGCATGCTGACGGAAAAGGAATGGGTCTGCTATGTGCTCAGGCGCGACGCGGCGGACGGAAGATCCTGACGGCGGGGAAAACCATTTTTTTTCGAGAAAGCACTGAACCTTGACTGTTCCCCGAATCTACTGTCCCGAAACGCTGCAAGAGGCGGAAGGCTGCGACCTCGGCGCGGAGAATCTGCGGTATCTCAAGACCGTGCTGCGGCTCAAGCCGGGCGATCCGATTATCGTTTTTGACGGCTACGGACATGAATTTGCCGCGCGCATCGCGGCGTTCAGTCCTGCGCAGGTCAGCGTGTCGCTGGAAAAACCGCTGCCGGCCGCGCCCCGGCCGATTCGCCTTACGCTGGCGCAGGGCATTCCCAAGGCGGGGAAAATGGATCTGATCGTCAGGACCGCCGCGGAACTGGGAACGGATGTCATCATTCCCTTTACCGCCGCCCGCTGTGTGCCGCAACTGGATAGAGAAAAGGCCGCAGGCAAAGTGGCCCGCTGGCAGAAAATCGTGCGCGAGGCGGCCCGCTGTACGCGGAGCCCCCGGCTGGCTTTTATCGAACAGGTCCTGCCCTTCGGCGAGATGCTGGCCCAGGCGGCGCCGCAGGACCGGAAGCTGATTTTCTGGGAGGAGGAAGAGCGACAAACCATCCGGCAAGTCCTCCATGACGCGCGCTTTGCCGATGCAGGTTCGTATTTTATCATCGTGGGGCCGGAAGGGGGACTCACCCGCGATGAAGTCGCCCGGGCGGGCCAGGCGGGTTTTGTCTCCGTGACGCTGGGCAAACATATTTTGAAAGTGGAAACGGCGGCCGCGGCGATTTTGTCCATCGTCCAGTATGAAAAAGGCATCTTCGGCCGCGAGGCGTAAAGGAGGGGAAGCATGACGACATATCGTTTTGCAGGATTCTGGCGGCGCTTTGTCGCGTATACGATTGACGGCGTTATCATCAGCCTGATGTTCATGGTCCTGATGATTATCGCGGGAGTGGCGTTTTTCGCCGGCGCGGTGTCGGGCGATTCTTCGGCCTGGGTGGCGAAACTTTCCAACCCGGAAGAGCTGGGGGCGCTCACGATCTGGATGTGGCTTTTTTCCTTTGTCGTGAACATCGCTTACTTTACCTATTTTCACGGCTCCACCGGGCGGACGCCCGGTAAAATGCTGTTGGGCTTGCAGGTGGTTTCCGTCCAGGGAACGCCGATCTCTTACGGCGTCGCGTTTTTAAGATCGGTGGGGTATCTCGTCTCCAGCGTGGTTTTTTGTCTGGGCTATATCTGGGTGGCCTTCGACAAAAGAAAACAGGGCTGGCATGACAAGATCGCCCAAACGGTGGTGATTATCCGCGAACCGCAGGGAGACGCCGCGGGAATTTCGATTCCCGATTCCCCGGCCGGCCCGCAAAGTCCGGCGGGATTCGGATGCATTCCCGTCGCCCCGGAGACGCCTGAAGAAAAAAAGCCCGAAACACCGGCGCCGGAACGCCCGGCGGCTTCGGACGACCAAAAAATACCTTGACAAAGGAAGTGAGATTTTATAGAGCTTTCGAGCCTTTCGCAGGTGATCGGAAACAGACGGGTCGGTAGCTCAGTCGGTAGAGCATCGGACTGAAAATCCGAGTGTCGGCAGTTCAATTCTGCCCTGACCCACCATGGATAAGGGCTCCAGCAATGGAGCCCGTTTTTTTACCCTGACGCCGGGCGGAGAGGCACGCCAACCATGAAGAAAAGCGATCATCGTTTTCAAACGTACCGCCTGAATGACTCCGTCGGCAATTATCTTGCCTTTTTGTAGGAAATAACGCAGACTTACAACTAATGAATGAAAAACCTGCAAGTTTTGATTTGTCGTCCTGGATTTGCGTTCTGGAGGAAATTCTTCAACGCCGTATAAAGTCGTGCGCCACGCGGCGGGAATTGCAGGAAGCTTTCCAGGAGGCGGCCGATGCAACGCCGGCGGCGGTTCTGCTGTACCAGGGCGAGAACTGGATTGCCGCCAACCGGGCGGCCCAACTGATGACCGGCTATTCTTCCGACGAACTTTTTTCCATGAATATTCTGGACATCGTGCATCCCGACTTCCGGGCGATGATGCAAGAACGCATTCAAAAACGCCTGCATGAAGATGAAACGATCGATTGCGGTGAAATGAAAATCATCGTGAAGGACGGGACGCAAAAGTGGCTTGGTGAGGCGGATATGCTCACGCGTGTCGCAGGGCGGCCCGCCGGATTGCTTGTCGCGGCGGATATTTCACGCCGCAAAAAAATGGACGAAGCTCTGCAAAACGAGAAGGATTTGATCCAATCCATGCTGAACCTGGCCGGCAATGTGCATCTGGCTTATCTGGATCGGGATTTCAATTTCGTTCGGGTGAACGAGACCTATGCGACAGGCTGCGGTTATTCTGCCGGGGCGCTTGTCGGAAAGAATCATTTTGATCTCTTTCCGAATGCGGAAAACGAGGTGATCTTTACCCGCGTCCGCGACACGGGCGAGTCTTTCAGCATCCGCGACAAGCCCTTTCATTACCGGTATTGGCCCGAGCGGGGTATGACTTACTGGGACTGGACGCTCAGCCCCGTCAAGAACGCCGGCAGCCTGGTGGTCGGACTTGTGTTTTCTCTGTACGAAACCACCGAGCGGAAAAAAAGCGAAGACCGGGTTCATGAACTGGTCGCCGAGCTCCGGGATGCCCTGGCGCATGTCAAGACGCTGCGCGGTTTCTTGCCGATTTGCGCCGCGTGCAAGAAGATCCGCACCGATGAAGGGTACTGGGAGAGAATCGAGACCTACATCGAAGAGCATTCGGAAGCCGAATTTTCCCACAGCATGTGCCCCGAGTGCCTGGAAAAATACTACGACAAAAATCGTCCGCTGAAATGATTGTCCGCCGCCGCCTTTGCAGAGCCTTTTGCCTTCGGGGCCGGCGCGGGAAAACCGGATGATCATAAACAAAAGCCCCTCGCTGTTCTGGATCATCCGGCGAGGGGCCGACGGGACCCGCCGATGCCGTCTCGTCTTCACGCTGGAGTCTATCATTTGAATTCTTGGCCTTTTACGGGTGGCCATCACCACCAAGACCCTGTGGTTTCATGATTGTTTACATCCAGTAGAATAGACTCAATACGCGCATCGCAGAATCCCGACCGTATCGGTCATTTTCTTGTGAAAAGAGCGTTAAAATAGAAGAGCGCCGCAATGCCTTTTTCGGTATAAGCTTTAGAGAGCTTATGTTTTTCTTTTCGGCAGCCCGCCATCCGGGCCAGTGTCTCGCAATGTTGTTTTTTTACCTCCAAGAGAAATGATGTAGACTGAACTTCTGCTACATGATTTGCCCCGGGCATTGCGGCGACTCTTTGGCTCTAATATACGGCTGACTGCGATAATTGTCAAGGCGGACGTCTGCTAACAGGCGGCCGGCTGATTCCTGAATTGCCTGCGGGCGGAAAGTGTGATAGGAATTCCCGAAATTTCGCTTCCGGGAATTTTTCACAAAGGAAGCGCAATCGTTTTGCTTTTCTTTTCGTGTTGTTAGAAACGAAAGCTTGCCTGCTTGGGAGGCGATGTTTTTCCAGATTGATTTATAAAACCGATTGTCGGCGGTGCACCTCCATCCGGACCTGCCACGCCCGGAGCCTTCATTCCGGGAAAACCCGTTGATGAAGCCGCGAAAAAAAATGAAGCTATGCCGAGTATATAAAAAATGAAGATTCTGCTTGTCAATCCGCCCAACTGCGGCCGCAGCATTCCGGAAGAGCAATACGGAATCACATCGCTCAAACAGCTTTTCAAGGGGGAGCCTTTCAACCTGGAAGTTCTGGCCGGGCCGCTTGCCGGACACGATGTTTTGATTTTTGACGGCAAAAGCGAAGCGCCGGAAAATTTCCGGAAAGTGCTCGAAGATTTCGGCCCGGATGTCGTCGGCTTTACCTCGCTTACGTGCGAGGCCAACACGGTCATCCGCCAGGCGGCGGAAGTCCGCATGCAAAGCCGGGCCGTGGTGGTGGTCGGCGGCTGCCATGCCACATACGATCCGGCGTACTTCAACCGTCCGGAGGTTGATTACCTGGTAATCGGGCTGGGGAAAAAAAGCTTCGCCCAACTGATCGAGGCGCTGGCCGCGCAGGCACAACCGGACCCCATTCCGGGCGTCGCCCGCACATCTCCGGGAAAGCCGCTGGTTTTTACGCCGCGGCGGTTCGGCCGGGCGGATCTCCTGGATGATATCCCTCCCCGCTACGATCTGGTTGCCGGGTACCGCGATCAGTACCATCTCGAACAACTGGGCCTGGCCATGGGCTTTGTCATCTCGGCTTACGGCTGCACGCATGACTGCTCCTTCTGCACCATTCCGAAAATGACCGGCGGAAAGTATCTGACGCATTCTTCCGATGCTGTTTTGCGCGATATCGGCCTTTTGGGCGATATTCCCTTTGTCCGCCTGGTCGACGCCAACACTTTCGGCAACGCCAGGCAGGCCGGCCTCCTGTGCGATAAGATTCTGCAGGCCGGGCTTACGAGAAAATTTTTCGCCGACGTCCGCGCCGACACCGTCGTCAAACATGTGGACCTGATGAAAAAGTGGAAAGAGGCGGGGCTTTACGCGGTCGTGGTGGGCTTTGAGGATATCGCCGATGACCGGCTGGCCGCCTACAACAAGAAATACCGGGGCAACGTCATCCGGAAAGCCGTCGACATTCTGCACGAGCTCGGCATCGTCATCATCGGCGACTTCATCGCGTCGCCTGCCGACACGGAAGAAGACTTTGCAAAACTGGAGCGGTTCATCGTATCCCACCGGATTGAAGTTCCCGTGGTATCGGTCCTGACGCCGATGCCGGGCACAGCGCTTTACGAAACTCTGAAAGAAGAAATCGTCATTTCCGATCTGGACTATTACACGTTTACCAATGCCGTCACCCGCACGAAAATGCCGGAGGAATTATTTTATCGCACGTATGCGGAACTCGTCAAAAGGCTGCACGAAAAACCCCATACGCCGCATTAAAGGAGATCCATGGACGTTTACATTAATGACATTGCCGCTTTCTTGCCCAACGAGCCCGTGACCAACGACGAGATTGAGGAGGTTCTGGGAAAAATTCACGATGTCCGTTCCCGCGTCAAATCCCGCGTTTTGAAAAACAACGGAATCCGGACGCGCTACTATGCCATCGACCGCGCGACGGGCAGGCTCAACTACACCAACGCCGCGCTCACCGCGGAGGCGGTGCGGCGCCTTCATCCCTACGACCGCTTTTCCGTCATGGATATCGAGTGTCTGTGCTCGGGCACGTCGATGGCCGACGTCATCGCGCCGGGGCACGGTCTCATGGTGGCCGGCGAGCTGGGGCTCGGCCCCTGCGAGGTGATCAGCACGTCGGGCATCTGCCTGTCGGGCATCACGTCGCTCAAGGCCGCCTGCGCCAATGTCGCCCTGGGACTCTCCGGCAACGCCGTCGCCACCGGTTCCGAGCTGGCGTCGTCGCTTTTGCGCTCCAACTTTTTCGATCATCTGCCCGGCGATCCCGATTTTAAAAACCATCCGATTCTGGCCTTCGAGTCGGANNTAAAAACGAAAAAGGCCCGTCGCTGCGCCTGGACTGGATCGAGCATGTCTCCTACGCCGGACAGATGGACACCTGCATGTACGCGGGCGGCCACAAAAACGAAGACGGCACGGTGACGGGCTGGCGCCAGCTGGACTCGCTTTCAGAGGCGCTGCGGAAGAACTATTTCGCCCTCAAACAGGACACGGAAATTCTGGGCGAGCACGTGATCCGGTTGACCGTGACCGAAGGGCTGGCCCGCGCGGCCGCCCGGCGCGGGATCACGCCGGCCGAGGTGGACTGGTTTTTGCCCCACTATTCGTCGGAATTTTTCCGTGATCAGGTGTACGATGCGATGGCCGGCATCGGATTTAATGTTCCCTACGAGAAGTGGTTCACCAATCTGGCCGACAAGGGCAATACGGGGTCGGCGTCCATCTATGTCATGCTCGAAGAGCTTTTCCATTCCGGCCGGCTTTTCAGCGGCGAAAAGATTCTCTGCTACATTCCGGAAAGCGGGCGCTTTTCAGTGGCCTACATGCTGCTTTCCGTCGTGTAGCCGGACGGGCCTTCCTGCGCCCAAATGCCCGGCGTTCGCGGAAAGCCGGTAAATAATGAGGGCAATCGTCCGGGAAATGTGATACCTTTTCATCTCAGGAAAACAGAGGCGGAGAGTTCCACCGCATTCGGAACATCAGCGGCACACCGGTTCGTGCATCTGGAGAGCTATGGAGCGAAAGAAGCGTCCGTTGCGTTTCGGCCTGGCGATGATTTTCGGGGCTTTGCTGGCGGGGCTCGGCGCGTCCTGGGCTTATGCGGAGCATGACACCTCGCTGCGCACCGATCTGAATTTTTCCTATACCTTCAATGATCGCTTCCGGGCCGTCTCCTATGTCTTTCTTCAGGCCGACGACGACATCACCAATTACGACTATGTGGAATGGGGCGTCGGCCTTAGTTACCGGACGCCTCTGCCCTGGCTCTCGTTTCTCGTTTATTACCAGCACGGCTACTCCAAGGATGAGGAGCGCCACTGGTCGGTGGAACAGAAACCCAGCTTCAATCTCAATCTGACCGCGCCTCTTTTGGCCTTCCGGATCTTCAATCAGATCCGCTACGAACACAGGATCAGGGAGGACTGGAATGATTTCCGGATCAAAAACACGCTGGAAATCAGCCTTCCCGGCCGGATGCTGGAGCCCTCGATCGGATGGGAATTGTTTTATGAAAACAGCGACAAGGCCGTCATGCTCAACCGGATAAAATTCGGCGTCAGCCGGAATATCGGAAAGCACGTTTCTCTGGGCCCCTACACCCGCGTGGATTTTTCCAATATCGACAGCCGGTGGCAATGGACACGGCAGCTCATCGGATTGCAGATGACTTTGAAATATTAGGGAGGACGTGTTGATGCGTGAACCGAAAACCACACGTTTAAATCTGCTGAATTTTCCCCCGGCCCGGGTCGGCGCGGTTCTTTTGCTGGTATTGGCGGCGGTTCTGGTGTTTGCCACCGCACGCGCCGAAGAAAGGATTGTGCGGGTCGGCGTCTATGAAAATGCCCCCAAGGTGTTTACGTCCGAAACCGGCCGGCCCGCCGGCATTTTCATCGACATCATCGAATCGATTGCAGCCGACGAAGGATGGAAACTGAAGTATGTATCCGGCACGTGGGCCGAGGGGCTGGAGCGTTTGGCCGCGGGCGAAATCGATCTGATGCCGGACGTCGCCTACACCGCGGAGCGGGACCGGCTTTTTTCCTTTCACAAAATTCAGGTGCTGTCCTCCTGGTTTCAGGCGTATGCCCGCAGGGGCAGCGGCTTGCAGTCGCTTCTGGATCTGAACGGCAAGCGCATCGCCATTCTGGAGCAATCGGTGCAGCAGGAGGCGTTTATCCGCTTCAGCCGGGGGTTCGGTCTGCGGTTCTCCCTTCTTCCCGTCTCCGACTATCAAACCATGTTTGAGATGGTGGCCCGGGGGGATGCGGACGCCGCCGTCACCAACCAGTTTTACGGCGCCACACACGCCAAAAAATACGGTCTGGTGGACACAGCCGTTGTTTTCGAACCGTCGGCGCTCTTTTTTGCCGCGCCAAAGAACGATCCCGGCCGGTTGCTCGGCGCGATCGACCGCCGTCTTGCGGACCTGAAGAAGGACCCGCAATCGGCCTACTATGAATCGCTCAAGCACTGGACGTCCGAGGAAGTCGCCTTCCAGATCCCCGTGTGGCTGCAGGTCCTCGCCTTCGCGCTCGGCGTTGTTCTGCTCTTAAGCCTCGGCGGCAGCATCCTTTTGAAGCATCAGGTCAACGCGCGGACGATGGAACTCAAGAAGATCAACGAGGAGATGGAGCAGCGCATTGTGGAGCGCACCCGGGAACTGGAAATTGCCAAAGAGCGCGCCGAGTCCGCCGATCGTTTGAAATCCGCCTTTCTGGCCACGATGTCGCACGAACTGCGGACGCCGCTCAACTCCATCATCGGCTTTACCGGTATTTTGCTGCAGCGTCTGGGCGGACCGCTGAACGAGGAGCAGGACAAGCAGTTGACCATGGTGTACAACAGCGCCAAGCATCTGCTGGCTCTGATCAACGATGTTCTGGATCTTTCCAAAATCGAAGCCGGGCAGCTTACGGTGGCGAGCGAAGCGTTCAGCCTGCAGGAGTCACTGGAAAAAGTGCTGAAAAGCGCCAAGCCCCTGGCCGACAGGAAAAGCATCGAACTTACGGCGGTCATCGCTCCCGGAATCGACCGGATGACGAGCGACCGGCGGCGGGTGGAACAGATTCTTTTAAATCTGCTCAGCAACGCCGTCAAGTTTACCGAGCAGGGCTTTGTCCGCCTGCGCTGCGAGGGCCAGGGCGACAAGGTGGTCCTCGCCGTTGAGGATTCAGGGATCGGCATCAAACCGGAGGACATGGGGCTTCTGTTCAGGGAATTTCAGCAGATTGAATCCGGCATCACCCGGCGCTATGACGGAACCGGACTGGGCCTGTCCATCTGCTGGAAGCTGGCCAAGCTTCTGGGCGGCGGCATTGAAGTGGAAAGCCAGTGGGGCCAGGGCAGTACGTTTCGCCTGATTTTGCCCAGAGAAAGGAAGAACGAATGAAAGGCCATATACTGGTGATTGAGGACAACGAACAAAATCTTTATCTGGTCCGGTTTATCCTGGAGAAAAACGGCTACACGGTGTCCGCCGCCCTGGACGGCAAGACGGGCATCGAAATGGCGGATCGCTTGCGGCCGGACCTGATTCTGCTCGATATTCAACTGCCCGTGATGGACGGCTACGCCGTCGCCCGGCACCTGAGGGCGAATGCCGCCCTGGCCGCCATTCCCGTGGTCGCCGTGACGTCGCACGCCATGGTCGGCGACCGCGACAAAGCCATGGCGGCGGGATGCAACGGCTATATCGAAAAGCCGATCAATCCCGAAACATTCCTGTCGGAAGTCGAGATGCATCTGCGCCCGTCGTAGAAGAAAGACATCATTTCCGCAAAGCGGTCCGCCGTCTGCGATCCTGCGTCCCGGCAGGCCTTTCAGCGCGGGAGGACTTTCACCACCGGCCGGTACAGGAAGAGGCGGGTGCGCAGAAAGCTTGCGGGCGTGTCCGGGGTTTCCGCCGAATTGCAGACATAGGTGACCACGAGGCTTTTGTTTTGCGAAAACTGGCGATGCTCCTTGCCCGCGTAACAGAACGTGTGGGGAGAATACAGGGGGCTTGCCGGATTGACTTCGTCGATGCGTTCGATGAGCGGCGCCGGAGGGCTCCAGGGGCCTTCGGGGCGCGGAGCGGTTTGATAAAGCAGGCGGTCGCCCCGGTTGGCCGGAGACAGGTACACCGCCAGCCACTGCCGCTCCCCGGCGTGATAGCGGACGCTCAGTTCGGAAACGCCGTCGGAAAACTGAATTTGCGCCGTTTCGGAATTCAGCTTTTTTTGCCAGCCTTGCGCCGTCCGGTATTCGATATGGCCCGCCGGATCGTCCAGGCGGCGGATCGGGATCCGCGCCAGAATGTTTCCCGGGAGGCTTTGCCCGTTTTTTTCGAATTTCACAAGCGGATAAAAATAAACATGGTCCTTGTGGACGACGGAAGTCGTCGCCAGGGCTTCGATGTCGCGGGGCAGGACGCCGCTCCAGTCCAGATATTCCACCGGCCAGTCATGGGGATCGTCCGCGCGGAAATCCCGGATCCGGGCGAGGCGGTGCCCGGCGACCCGGAAATTAAAGGGCGGCGGGGCATCCGGCACCGTCTCAATCGCAAGAAGAGGAATATAAAGCGTGTTGTCGGCCAGAAACGGGTCCTGGGGCCAGAGCCAGTCTCCGTCGCCGAANNGCGGCGTTTTCGGAGCAGGTGGAGACGGCCAGCGTGGTGCCCCACACCAGGTCCATTCCGCTCCGGTCTTTGCGCCCGGCATCGGAGGAGACGAAGGTGTCGCCGAACAGCCAGAGGGTGCGCCGCTCGTCCAGCGCGATGGAATACGCGCCGTCTCCGCCGTACCAGCCGTTTCGGTCCGGAAACTGCGGCAGGCAGAGCGCCGGCCCGACCTCGCCCTGAGGCCTGACCGGCGGCAAAAACGAACAGGATGACAGCAAAAGCCAAAGCGCAAGCCAGATCACCCCGTTTTTGATTTTCGGCATCTTTTGCCTTCCGAAAGTTATTTGATCTTAAAGTCGACCCGGCTGTTGCGGACTTTATCCTTCTTTTCCGGCGCCAGAGAGGGCGCCTTGACCAAAAACAGGCGCGCCGGTTCGATCTTGCCGTCTTTGAGCAGCAGCTCGCGGACGGCCTGGGCGCGGTTTGCGGCCAGCTGGCCCAGATCGCCATCCGTGATCGCGATGGCGTCGCGAAGCCGTTTTTCCATTTCCGGCGGCGGCAGGGTTTTCAAGACGCCCAGCGCCGTGCGCGGTTTGGGAAAATCGCCCGCCTTGTAGGCCAGCGTCAGGTATTTTTCATATTCGGCCGGAGCGATGGTGATCTCCGCCAGCGGCACGGCGCTGGCGCCCGCGGCGAGAAGTTCCTTGAGCTTCTGGGCTTTCAACCGGCGGTCGAACTCCGCTTTGGCGAGCGCTTCCTTGTCCCGGTCTGTATCCGCAAAGCCGGAAATTTCCAGCTTCAGCTGGGGCCGGTCGTAAAGCGCCTTGGCGAGCGCGGTTATTTTTTTCCCGTCCGCCTCCGGCAAAACGGCGCTTCCGTAATCGAATTCGACGAAGCTCATTTCCTCTCCGCCGCCGGTGAGGGAGGACAGAAGCGAAAAGGGAGACGTCACCGCCTTGGTGATCAGGTTGACCAGCACCTGCCAGACCAGAGGCCAGATTCTGAACTTCGGATCATCGAGGCTGCCGGAAAGCGGAACGTCGAGGTTGATCTGTCCGTTGCGGTCGGTGAGCAGCGAGACGGCCAGCGGCACGGGCGCCTTGATGGCCTCGGGGCTTTCGACCCTGTCGCCGAAGGTCAGCTGATCGAAGAAGATTTTATTTTCGGCGCGGAGTTTCCTTTGGTCGATCAGATACGCGACGTCGAAGTTGAGTTTCCCCTTCGTGATGGGATAGCCCAGATACCGGTTGGTGTAAGGCGTGACCGGGCTCATTTCAATGTCCTTGAAACTGATTTTGATGTCCGCGAACAGATCTTTTTTGAGCGGATTGACCGTACCGGAAATGTCGATGGGAGATCCGTAGCCGAGATTTCCCTTGAGCGCGACTTTCGCGCGGGAGATTTCCTGCGACGATAATCCCGTGACGCTGCCGGTGAGATTGAGCATGGTGACCGCGTAGTTGGGTTTGATATTGCGGTCGGCGAAATCCACCGTGCCGCCTGCGAAGCGCACCTGGCCGATTTTGATGTCGGGTGGGGCCTGCTGTGGTTTGGCGGTTTCGGCTGCGGGAGGCGGCGCCGGTTCGCTTTTATCGGCCGGGGCCGCCTCCTTTTTTGACGCGCCGAAAATGTCCTGGAGGTTGGTGCCGCCGCCGGGATTGATGACGATTTTTGCAAAAAAATCGACCAGCGAAATTTCCCGGATCGTCACGAACAGCGGATTGTAACCGGCCGCAAGCGACTGGAAGTTGAGCTGTTTCCATTTCAGAAAATCATGGGCCTGGGCTTTGTCGAGCGTGGCCAGATCGCGGATGGACAGATTTCCGGTATATTTGACGCGGGGCTTGTTCTGCTCGTCCATCGCGAGGGAGCACCTGCCCGCCGTGAAGATCGCGCCGCGCGTGACGTCCATCTGGAGAGTTTCGGGAAAATAAGACTGGAAGGAACGGATGGTCAGATTTTTCACGTCGAGGGCGAGATCGGCCGCAAGCGGATCGATGCCGAACGGGCCCTTTGCGGAGAGGTTCGTCTTTTTGTCCAGAACCAGCGCCAGATCCAGGTCGGCCGAATCGCCCTTCTGCAGCGAAAAGCCCGAGACGCCGAGCGTCAGCGGCGAGAGGGAAAGCCTGACCGGCTGCGCCGGCTGTTCGTCGATGAAGGTGATGTCCGCCTTGTCGACGAGCAGGCGATCGATTGAAAAGACCAGGGGTTTTTTCTTTTCCGCGCCGCCGGCCGGTTTGTCCTCGGCCGCCGCCCGGGCGGATTTTTTGTCCGTTTGCACCAGATTGAGCAGGTTGATTTTTCCCTGCTTGTCCCGGCGGACCACCAGCTGGGGGGTGGAAAGCGTGATTTGCTGAAGATGAACGGCGGGTGCAAACGGCTCGACCGAGGCCAGTTCGACGCTGAGGCTGGGCAGACGCAGCAGCTTGTTTTTCTGCAGGTCATCCAAGGCCAGATTTTTCAAAACCGTCCGGCCGGTCAGCTTCAACTGGGGCGATTTGCCTTCGGGCATGAGAAAATGCAGCTGCAGCATTGCGTCCAGGCGCGCTTCGCGAATCGTGAAGTTCATCCGGACCGGCACGTACTGCAGGTAGAAGGGGACGTCGATGTCCCGGATGTCGATCTCCAGCAGGGATTCCCGCGACGTCAGGAAGGGCTGTGTTTTTCCGGAGACGGCCACGGCATGGCCGTTGACGACGGCCGAAAATTTCGGTTCGACGTAGTGCTTCATGTAATAATCGATGTTCGAAACGAAGGGCACCGAGAGGGTGAGGTCGCGTACCGTGTGATCGGTCCGGTTCGGCCGGTCGCGAAAATCAATCGCCCCTTTCGCGATTTGAATATTGTTGACGGAAAAAAGAAACGGTTCGGACGGCTCTTCGGGCTGTTCCTTTTTGGCGGGAATCAGATCGGAGAAATTGTACGATCCGTCGGCGTTGCGGGTAAGGCCGACGTAGGGAGAATCCAGCCGCACTTCCTCCAGAATCAGGGCGCGCCGGGCGATGGATGTCAGAACGTCCACGTTGACGGTAAGTTCGCCCAGTGAGACAAACGGCGTTTTCCCGTCCGTGTCGGCCAGCTTAAACCCCCGGAGGGTGGCGGAAAGCGCAAACGGATTGATTTGAATTTGCTCGACGGTCGCCTGCCGGTGCAGGGCTGCGGATATTTTGTCGGGAAGCACGGATTTGAGGACGGCAGGCAGGATCAGAAATCCCGCAACCGCGATCAGCGCTGCCAGCGCCACGAGGGTGACCAGTATTATTTTCAGTATTTTCATAAAATGAACTCCTTTTAAATTGAATCGCGGCGGTCCGCCTCCAACAGCATAAGCTTGATACGGGACAGTTTCCGCTCTTGCGCGGCGGAAATCAGGCTTTCGCTTCCCGTTGCCCGGCTGTTTTCCGGCGCCAGTTTCCGGATAAGGTTCGTGATTTTATCGATTCGCGTCATAAAGACGTCGGCGGGAATGTAGCCGGCCATGACGGTGTAAACGCAAAGGCGGTCCGCCACCAGTTTTTGCGCGGTTGCCCGCGCTTTTGCAAGCAGATCCAGCACCGCCCGGCAGACCGCCGGAGTCAGGCGCGGGCAAAAATCCCACAGCAGCATGCCGAAGAGATACTGGGCGGCAGGCATGTAGCTCCGGCCGTACATGGCGTTTTCATACCGGGTAAAAAGCAGCAGCACGGCCTCCAGGACTTTATCGGCATCGTCGTCGCCGCCGGACGCGGCTTTCTGCGGTCTAAGCCAGCCGATATTTTCCAAAACGCGCCCCGCAACCCGCCGGAAAATGTCGCGGCGGTCCGTCCAGGCGACGCGCGACCGCCTTCGGAGCAGGGCCGGATCGGCCATAAAGAATTCGCGGAAACTCAACGCATACAAAAGCCAGAAAAGACAATTCATGTCCTGGCCGGTCGGCGAGGCCGCCAGCCCCCGGTAAAAGCACTGCTTTGCCTCGTCCAGCTGATCCAGGATATCCTGCGGCCGGATGGAGCCGGTTTCCGGCGCGTTGCCGTCGCGGATGAGGCGAATCAGGCGGACCGCTCTGCTGAAATGCAAAAGGCCGACGGCGGCCCAGACTTCGCTGTCCGTGTCCGACTGCCCGGTGATCCGGCTGCTTTCGGCCAGCGCCCGCTCGAAGGCCAGACTGGAGGAGGCAAAATCCCGTTTGTCCGCGGCCATGTAAAAATAGGTCAGAAAGCGCATGAACCGGGCAGTGGGGTGATCCGGGTGGGACATGAGCACCTGCGTGAGCACGGCGTCCGCTTCATGGGGCATCCGGCGGGCGCGCAGCACCTTGGCGATTTCGAGAAGAAGCAGGGAGTTTTGCGGACAGCGGTGCATGACCGCGAGAGCGCCGGACGAACCTGTGCGGCTCAGTTCAGGAAAGAGCAGGGCCTGCCGGAAACGGTCGTATTCTTCGCCGGTTGCGTGAGCGGGCAGCATGTCTTCCCCGAGCAGACGGGGAATATAATCGTAAAAATGGTTGGGCCAGAAATTGACGACGGACCAGAGGGGGCCCTTCGGAGCAGGGCCCGCCGGGCGGCAGGGCTTGAATCCTTTAAGGTTGGCCAGTCCCGCGCACAGGCGGGCGAATTCCGTAAGCAGGATGCCAGAATCATCCCAAAGCGCGTTTTCTCCAGGGGGGATGTCGAGGGGACGCGCTTCCGGCTTCGGCCCCGCGTCGATCATCATCGAGAGCCGTTTCCCCGGGCTCATCTGGGGAAAAACAAGCCAGCGGACGGACATCTGGTGGGCGACAGCCAGCAGGATCCGGACGGCCCGGGCATAGAGCCTGGGCTCGTCGGGCGGTCCGGGATCTTTGCTGCACCGGAGCGCAAAGGATGAGGCGCCGATAATTTCAGGCGAGATTTTATGAGGGTGCCCCGCCATCCTTATATAATTCACGCATTCGGCCAGCTCGTTTTTCACCCAGGCGACGTCGGCCGGCGTGATGATGTCTCCGCGTCCCTGCAAGTGGACGCTGAGGGCGGCGCCGGCTTTTTCCGGAAAAACATCCTCCGCGCCGGAAGCGTTGGACGGAAACTGCAGGAGGAGCTCGTAGTCCCAGGGAATATCCGGATGCTTCGCGGCCAGGCGAAAGGCCAGGAGCCGCAGCAGCGCTCTCTTCTTGGGCGTGTTTGCAAGGAAATTTTTTTTCAAGCGGGTGATCATGGGCGCCCGGACGGCAGGCATGCCCAGCGTCCGGGCCAGATGGTCCAACTGGGCGACAAGCGCGTTGACGGACAGGTGTTCCGAGAGGGTTTCGATGAGGTCGCCAAACGTCACATTCGGAGGCAGACGGCGGTCGCCGGCCGGACCGCGGGTTTTTTTGAGGAAATCCAGAAAAGCCTTTTCGTTTTCCGCCGTGATGACGGATTCCTGAAACGCGAAGCGGAGGATGGCCGGGATGGCCTTCTGGGCAATTTCCCGGTCATGGTCCCTGAACGTCAGGAAACTGGCCGCCGTCGGGAACATGCTGCGCAGAGCCCCTTGGGCCGCGTCGCCGGTCGGCCCCGCCACAATGACCGCATTGCTGTCTGCCATTTGCCGCTTCTCCGTTTTAATGAAACGATCGCTTCATTTCCGTATGAAGGGTGCGCTCTTGTCCGGGCTGCTGAATGAAAAAAAATCCTTTTACGCGGTTTACCGATGACCGGTCCGTTTCGCAGAAAAAATCCGGAATGAAACAGGACATCTGTTTCACTGTGAAACGCTATTTTATTTCATGCGGACTCCGAATATTGACAGGGCCTGGTTTGTCGCATAAAAGACGCAAATACTTTTAAGATGGTTTAAAGATGGGTCAACCGGACAAGCCAGGATGCGTGTGCCGTTTATCGGGTTCATGGTCGGGGACCGCCTTTGACTGCGCGATGTTCAGAATCGCGGCATTAAAATAATGCATTTCAGCCGAAGAATCAATTAAAAAAGGACCCCGGAGGTTGTACAGGATTGTTCGGAATGATGCCGGCGGCCTGCTCCGCCGGTTGTGCACAGGCCTGCGGGGCGGTCCCGGATGAACAGCCAGGTGCCTAACGATTCTTTTGGAGAGGGGGGAACCCGTATGATTGAGAACAATGGCGAGCAGACAGGCGGGCCGGAGATGGCATTGTTTTCCGGCGACAGGAAGGCCGGCGGTGGATTAACCGGTTGTCTCCCGGAGCGGCAAGGAACGGGGAATGTGTCCGGGAAGAGCCGGAGCGACAACGATGACGAGCTCAAATCGACGGCCGACGATCCGGCGGAAGGCCGCTGGAGAATGGACAAAAACCTTTGTTTCACCTTCACCGACGCCGCCTGTGAAAAATTGTCCGGCGGCTTCAAAACGGAGGAATTCATCGGCAGGTCGCTCCTGGAGTTTCTGACGCCGGAAGGCATCGACCACCTGTGGCGGATCAACGCCTCCCGCATCCGGAATGAAGGCCGGGGGCTTCGGACGGATGTCATTGAATACGAGCTGCAGATGATGCGCCGGGACGGAACGTATTTCTGGGCGGGGATCCGTTCCCGGCCCCTGCGCGATGCGCAGGGAGACGTCGTCGGCTATTCGGGCAGTATGCGGGACATCAGCGCCTATAAGCGGCAGGAGGCGGAACGCCTGCGGCTGGAAGGCCTTCTGCAAAAAGAGCAAAAACTGGCGGCGGTCGGCAAACTGGCCGGCGGAATCGCCGGGGAACTGCAAGAAGTTCTGGCGGGCATGATCGGACAGGCACAGCGCCTGCTCGCGGAGCATGACGCAGAAGCCGGCGCGGGGAAGGCGCATATCGAAAGCATTCTCGCCGCGGGGAAACGGGCCGAAGCCATCATCTGCGACCTCCTCTTGGTGGCCCGCAAAGAGGGCGAGCCGCGCAAACCTGTCGATGTCAACGGGCTGATCCGCGGCTGCCTGGAAAAAGACGTCTTTTCGGCCCTGGATCAGCGGTGTCCGGGGGTGAGGGTCACTCTGGACCTGGAACCGTCCCTCCGGGCGGTCGAAGGAGGTCTGCCGCAGCTGGAAAGATCCCTGCTGAATCTGCTGGCGCTCGCCTGTGAAAACGCCGGTCCGGGAGGAACCGTGTGCGCCTCCACACGGACGGTGTATTTCGGCGTTCCGGCCGGCGACGATGACCGCCTGTGGGAAGGGGAGTATGTGGCGGTTTCTCTGACCGACAACGGCCGGGGCATTGACGAAGAAGACATGCGCCGCATCTTCGATCCTTTTTATTCCGTAAAGACAATGCAAAAGGGTTTCAGCGGCCTCGAGCTGACCGTCGCCCGCGAGGTGATCCGGGACCACAACGGATTTATCGACGTGACCGGCAAAGTCGGCTCCGGGACGACCTTCACCGTTTACCTGCCCGTCGCGCACAGAGACGTCCGGGATGTTTGCCGGATGATGCCGCAGACGGGCTGGAGCGCCGGCCTGTCGTCAATCAACTGACCGAAGGCCGGTCGTCGGGAATACATTTAAAAACCGCAGCCGGCCGCTTTTTAAGCAGCGGACAAAAAGAGGGGGCGCGCGGGAAGTATCGGGGTAGTTCCTTCCTTCCTTCTACCCGGCGGGCGAATGCCCGCGTGATACTTCCTCAAGCCCTCGTTTTTTTACGCGAAGAAAACGCGGGCGTCCACGAGCGACACGCCCTGTCCCCGGGGATGCACGATGACGGGGTTGAGGTCGATTTCCGCGATGTCCGGGCAGGCGGCCAAAAGAGCGGAGATCCGGCAGATCACGTCCACGAGCGCCTCCACGTCCGCCGGCGCTTTGCCTCTGGCGCCTTCCAGGAGCGGATAGGCCTTCAGTTTCCGGAGCATGCCGGCTGCCTCGTTTGGCGTCACCGGCGCCAGGCGGACGGCCGTGTCCTGAAAGATTTCAACGAAAACACCGCCCAGGCCGGCCACGATGACGGAGCCGAAAGCCGGATCGCGGCGTCCTCCCACAAAGCATTCCACTCCCGCGGGCGCCATTTCCTGAATCAGATAACCGTCGATGGCCGGCGGTCGGTTCATGGCCAGAATTCTTTTTTTCATGTCGGCGAGCGTTCCGGCCAGCTGCTTTTTGTTGCGGATGGAAAGCGCCACGCCTCCTGCGTCGGATTTGTGCGAGGCGTCGCGCGACACCAGCTTGACGGCGACGGGATAGCGCAGGGGAAGTCTTCCCGGCGCGACTTCATCTTTGAGCAGCAGGCTTTCGGCCGGCCGCAATCCCGCCGCGGCGCAGACGGTCAGCGCTTCGTCCGTGAGCGCGATGCGGCCTTCCCGGCGGCAGCGCTCGCGGATCGTCTGAACCGTTTTCGTGTCCAGCGGATAATCCGCCAGCGGGCCGCGGCCGTTGCGCGCCTCTTTCATTTCGTAGTAGGTTCGCGACACGTGGAGCGCTTTTGCGCCCTCGAGCGGCGAGGTGAAAACGGGGAAGGGCTGCGACTGCTGAATTTTTAAGATTTCTTCCCGGTCGGAGATCATGGTGAGACAGACCGGCTTGGCGTATTTTTCCACCAGTTTTTCCACGCCGGCCAGAAAGGTCCGCGACATGTCCGCTTCGAAGTCGGCGGAATACAGGTGATTGAACAAAACGCCGTCGTACGTTTCGATCTTCAGGGCCTCTTCCAGAATGTCCGTGAAAAGCGTGTAGTCGAAAATTTCCCCCAGATCCAGCGGATTCTGATGCGCGATGACGCGCGTGTTGTAGAGGGTCCTGAGTTTTTCGATGAACGCCGGCGGAAAGGGAACCATGTCGAAGCCGAACCGGCCGCACGCGTCGGCGGAAAGTACCGCGTGGCCGCCGGAGCGCGACAGCACCGCCACCCGGTTGCCCTTCATAAGCGGCATGCGCACGACCTTGATGGCGTTGATGAAATCCATCTCGTCCTCCACGCGGATGACGCCGGCCTGGACGAACGCCCCGTCCGCCACCGCGTCGTCGCCGGAAAGCGCGGTGGTATGCGACTGGGCGATTTTGGCGCTGGCGGGCGTCCGGTTGGATTTTTGAATGATGATCGGTTTATCGCAGGAGCGGGCGAGGTCAAAAAACGCCCGTCCCCGCTTGAACCCTTCCAGATACAGGGCAATCGTGTCCGTCTTGTCGTCGCGGCTGAAGTACGCAAGAAAGTCGGCTTCATCGAGCTGCAGCTTGTTGCCGGTGGATACGAATTTGCCGGGCTTGACGCCGTAGCCCGCCACGGCGCGCAGGTAGGTGCCGCCCACGCCGCCGCTTTGCGAGATGAGGCCCAGCCGGCCGCCCGTGGGAATGTCGCGGAAAAAGGCGAAGGGCATCATCATTTTAGAATCGAAATTGACGGTGCCCACACAGTTGGGGCCGATGATTTTCATGCCGTACCGGTCGGCGACGGCGAGCACCTCCTCTTCCAGCGTGCGATCGCCCTGCGAGTATTCGCTGAAGCCGCCCGATTCGATGACGATATGCGTGATGCCCTTCCGGCCGCATTCTTCCATCAGGCCGGGCACTGTTTTGGCGGGCGTGAGAAAGATCGCGACGTCCGGCGTCTCGGGTAGATCGGACACGCGGGCGTAGATGGGAATGCCGTTCACGTCTCCCTCCCGGGAGCCGACGCCGTAAAGATTTCCCGCGTAGCCGATTTGCTTGTTGTTGAGCAGAACAATTTGGCCCAGATTCATTTTGGTGGCGGAAGCGCCGAAGACAACGATACTGCGGGGGCTGAAGAATTTTTCCATGGCCGGATCGCTCCTTTCGTCCGGCGTGCAGAAGGCGTTTCCCCGAGCGTCATTTCCTCGTCGGCCGCCGGAAGCGGCGTTTTTATAAAATAGCGGACGCCGGCCTGTCAAGGCCAAATAAAACGGCGCCGCACTGCGCGGCCGCAAAAGCGGCCAAAGAAATGTTGCCAAAGAAATGTTTGACTTCTGAAACCGAGCCCCTATAATCTTTTTATCAGTTTTTAAAAGATGGCTTCTTCATTGCGGCGGCCGCGGCTGCGCGTCCCCGGATGGCTGCCAGTGCTCCCGTTCCAAAGAAAGGCGCGATCGTGAAGAGCAAATCCAACAGCGACGAGAGACAGGCCCGGGATACCGTAACGTTGTGCCGCGAAATCGAAAAGCTCCGACTGGCCCAGGGCAAACTCAGAGAAAGCGAAGAGCGCCTCAAAAGCGTCGTCAGCCGTTCGCCGATCCCCGCGTTCGTGATCAGCAAGGATCATCACATCCTCTACTGGAACAAGGCGCTCGAACAGCTCACCAAGATCCGCGCCGAAGACGTCATCGGCACGTCCCAGCAGTGGCGGGCGTTTTACGGCAAGAAGCGGCCCTGCATGGCCGATCTGCTGGTCAGCCGCGCGCAGGAGAAAATGGCCAAGTGGTACACCGGCAAATATTCCAAATCCAAACTGCTCGACGAGGCTTACGAGGCGATCGATTTCTTCCCGGAGCTCGGCCATCGGGGCAAGTGGCTGCGCTTCACGGCGGCGCTCATCCGCGACGAAGGGGGCGAACTGATCGGCGCCATCGAAACCCTCGAGGACATCACCCGGCGCAAGAAGGCCAAAGAGGCGCTGCTTCGCGCGCACAAGGAGCTGGAAGAGCGCGTCCAGGAAAGGACGGCGGAGCTGGCCCAGGCCAACGAAGCGCTTCTGACCGAACTCATGGAGCGCCACCGGACGCAGAAGGCGCTCAAGCAGACCACCGACCATCTTTCGCTCCTTCTGGAATCTTTGCCGATCATTTCCTACACCCGCAAGGCGGGGGACAATTTCAGCGTCACCTTCGTGAGCAGCACCATCGAGGAGATTACCGGTTATCCGCCGCGCTGCTTTACGGAAGATGAAGATTTCTGGACCGACCACATTCATCCGGACGACCGGCCGCGCATCCTCGACGAGCTCAAGGCCGGCCAGGAAAAAGGAACGCACCGGTACAGCTACCGGTTTCGCGTGATGGACGATTCCTACCGCTGGTTTTCGGACTACTGGCGCGTCGTGCAGCTGCCCGCCGGATCGACCAACTACATCGTCGGCGCGTGGCAGGACGTCACGGAGGACAAGCGCATCCGCCAGGAAGGCGAGCTCAGGCTCCAGCAGATGATTCAGACGCACAAGCTCACCGCACTGGGCGAGGTGGTCGCCGGCGTCGCGCACGAGATCAACAATCCGGTCAGCTTCATCGCCTACAACGTGCCGATCCTCGAAGAAATCTGGAGCACGGTGGAAACGATCCTTTCCGGTTCGAGCGCCCGCCATCCCGACTGGGAAAAGCGCGGTCTGTCCTTCGAAGAGGTCTGCCGCAACATGCGGGAGATCATTTCGGCGTTCAAGATCGGCGCCAACCGGATCAGCCGGGTCGTGACCAGTCTGAAAGAATTTTCCCGCTCCGACGAGACCACGCAGAAAAAGCTGATGTCGGTGCCGGAGGTGATTGCGGGCGCGCTGGTGATCGTGGGCGCGCAGATCCGCCGGACCGTCTCGAAAATCGAACAGGACATCGCCGACGACGTGCTCCCGGTTTCGGGCCATTTCCAGAAAATCGAACAGGTGATCGCCAATCTGCTCATCAACGCCCACCAGGCGATCCCCGCCGGCCGCAAAGGCGTCATCACCATCCGCTGCCGCTGCATCGAGAGGCTCAAGGCGGTGGTCGTCGATATCGAGGACAACGGCAAGGGAATCGACCGCAAGATCATGGATCAGATTTTCGATCCCTTCTTCACCACGCGGCGCGACCGCGACGGGACGGGGCTGGGGCTGTCCATTTCCTACGGCCTGATCAAGGAGCACCACGGCCTGATCAGCGTGCTGTCGCGGCCGGGGCGGGGAAGCCGGTTTTCCCTTTACCTGCCGCTCGACGGCGAAACCGAGATCAGCCTGTATCCGGCCATTTTGTGCATCGATCACAACGTCAAGTATTTGAAGGAGCTCAAGGCCAATTTCGTGGACGCGGTGATCTGGCGGTCCGAAGTCCAGGACAGGCCCGAGGACATTCTCCAGTTTCTCGGCCAGCATCCGGAAGTGGACATTGTCGTGTCGGAAGTCCGCCTCAGGGGATGCACCGGCTGGACGCTCCTGGAAAAAATTCACGCGAAGTTTCCGCTGCTGCCCGTGATTCTCTATTCGGCGGACCGCAAGGCCCTTTCCGCGCCGCCGCAGGCAAAGGCGCTGCCCGACTATACGCTGCACAAGCCGTTCAGTATCGATAAGCTTCAGAAGATCATTCACGACGTGGGGAGACAGCAGCTATGAAGATCCTGATTGTCGACGACGAGGAATTGTCCCTGTCCTCCGTGAAGCGCGTGCTCAAGTGGCGCGGCATCCGGGACGTCGAGGCGTGCGACAACGGCCGGGAGGCCATCGCCCGAATCCGCCGGGAAAATTTCGATATCGTTCTTCTGGACCTGCTGATGCCGGACGTGGACGGCATGCAGGTGCTCGACGCCACCAAGCCTTTTTGCCCGGGGACGGAATTCATCATTCTCACCGCCGTGGACGACATCCAGACCACCGTGCGCGCGATGCGCCAGGGCGCTTACGACTATCTGGTCAAGCCCGTAGACAACGATCTCCTTTTTTTGTCCATCGAGCGGGCCTACGAACGCAAGGGCCTGCTGGCCGGCCTCTCGATCAACGTCGGCTGCGAGACGCCGGACATTCCTCCCGCGTTTGCGGACACGATCACCAAGGACAAGCAGATGAAGGCGCTCATTTCGTACGCCCAGGTGATGGCGCGCAGCGGCAATCCCGTATTGATCACCGGCGAATCGGGAACCGGAAAGGAGCTGATGGCGCGCGGCATTCACCGGGCCGGACCCGCGCCGGCCGGCCCCTTCGTGCCGGTGAACGTGTCCGCCATTCCGGCCACGATGTTCGAAAGCCAGTTTTTCGGCCACGTCAAAGGCGCCTTTACCGGCGCGGACGGCGCGTACAGCGGCTTCTTCGAGCAGGCGGACGGCGGAACGCTGTTTCTCGATGAAATCGGCGAACTGCCGATCGGCCTGCAGGCCAAGCTGCTGCGCGTTCTGGAGGACAAAACGTTTGCGCCGCTGGGCGCCGACCGGCCGGTGCGGGTGGATGTGCGGCTCGTGTCGGCCACGAACACCAATCTGGAAGCCGCCTGCCAGGAGGGAAAGTTCCGCATGGACCTGATGTACCGGCTCAAATCCGCTTACGTCTGCCTGCCGCCGCTTCGGGACCGGCGCGGGGACATTCCGCTCCTGGCGTCCCACTTTCTGCAGAAGGCCTGCGCGCGGCACGGAAAGAATATCGGCGGATTTTCCCCCGAGGCCATGACCGCCCTGGCGCGCCGGGATTATCCCGGCAACATCCGCGAACTGGCGCAAATCGTCGAAAACGCCGCGCTGCTGGCCGCCGGTCCGGCGATTACGCCCGCGGATCTGGGCGCCAACGGCGCGGTTCCGGAGCCGCAGGGATCCGCGTCTTCCCGTTCTTTATGTACGCTGAAGGAGAACGACGCGGCGCATGTGCGGTTTGTGCTTGAGGCTGCCGGCGGCAACCGCCGCGAGGCCGCCCGCATTCTGGGCATTACGGTCCGCCAGCTGCAACGGAAACTGGCGGAACTGAAGCCTCCGGAAGAAACCGGCCGGAAAAGAAAATCGAGATAAGGCATATATCATGAAGACGAAGGACATTCACCGCGGCGCGGTGCCGGCGGCGGACGGAAACCGAAGACCGGCGACAGAAACGACCGGAGAAGCACCGCGCCGTCTGCCAAAAGAGAGGCTCCGGGAAAACGAGGAGCTTTTTCGCTCGCTCGTGGATCAGATGACGGACAGCCTGATCATCATCGACTGGGAGGGGACGATCCGTTTTGCCAACGCCGCCGCCTTGCAACTGGTCGAGGCCGCGCCCGATACGGAAGCCGTCGGCCGGAGCATCATCGAATTTGTCGCGCCGGAGAACCTGCCGGCTGTCCTTGCGGGAGTTCAGCGGGTTCGGTCGGGACAAAAGCGGGTCAAAGTGGAGTGCGGCATTCGCACCGCAAACGGCGGCAAAAGATGGGTGGAGGCCATCGGAACAAAAGTGCGCTACGGCGGCGCGGAGGGCGACATGGTGAACATCCGGGACATCACCGGACGGAGGCAGGCGGAAGACGCCCTGAAAGCGAGCGAAAAGCGCTATTACGAACTTTTTGAAAACATGCTCGACGGCATGGCGCACTGCCGGATGGTCTTCGACGATGCGGGGCGGCCGGTGGATTTCGTTTACAACCTGGTCAACAGCGCCTTCGGAAGGCTCACCGGCCTTAAGGATGTCGTGGGCAGGCGCGTCACGGAGGTCATTCCGCTCATCCGGGAGCAGAGTCCCGAAGTGCTGGAAATTTACGGACGCGTGGCTGTCACCGGCCGGCCCGAGCACTTTGAATTCCTGTTTACTCCTCTGAACATTTGGCTCAGCATTTCCGTTTACAGTCCCGACCCGGGATCGTTTGTCGCCGTTTTCGAAAATATCACCGAGCGCAAACAGGTGGAAATGGAGCGCGAGCGGCTGATCGGAGAGCTGCAACAGGCCCTCTCGGAAGTGAAAACCTTGAGCGGACTTTTGCCGATCTGCACGTCCTGCAAGAAAATCCGCAATGATGAAGGCTATTGGGAAAGGATCGAGAAGTACATTTCAGACCGGTCCGGGGCGCTCTTCAGCCACGGCCTCTGCCCGGAATGCGTCCGCAAGTTGTATCCGGATTATTCCCAAAAGAAATGAAGGCAGTCGCGGCGGATCTGCCTGCCGCAGCACGCGCTCACAGGGGCGGGTCGGGGCAGGCGTAGTGCCGCGGCAGCGTGTCTGCGCACTGGCCCATGCCGTCGAAAGGCGAGCAGCAGGCGGGCGTCACGCACCCCGTGTAATGATTGGGTCGGACCGTCACGACGCAGACGTTGCCCTGCCAGGCCGCCGTCACGTGGGCGATCGTGTAGGTTTCCTTCCCGTCGCCCGAGCAGGGCGGTATCTGTTTAAACGTGCAGTTTGCCTCGAGAAGAAAATTTGCCCCGGAGTTGTCCGGATTCTGCGGCGGTCCGGCGCCGACCGGACGATCGGCGTGGCGCGTCCAGTACCAGAAGTTCACCTGAATGCCCAGGCCGCAGGCTGTGCCGAGATGCAGGGGAAAGGAAGCGCTGCGGGTGTTGAAGGGAACGCCCTTCCCGCCCGGCGCTCCGGCGGGAAGAAAAATTTTGATGGTCTCGCCGTTCGACACGTAAGGCGCGCAGGGACCGCCGTCGGCGGGTGCAATCCTGTTTTCCACCGCGACGGTGAGCGTGCCCTCGGCGCCGTCCGGCACGCCGTCGTTGTCCGAATCGGGATCGGCGGGATCCGTGCCGGTGAAAAAACGCTCCGCCGCGTCGGCAAGCCCGTCGCCGTCCGAGTCTTTTGCATTTTCGCCGGTATTGCAGCCGGCCAGGACCAGAAGAAAGACAACTGCCCAAAGCGCAAGCGTCGCGGACCGTTTCATCGGAAATCCTTGCTTTTGGAATGGTGGTGCTGAAGCGGAAGTATTTTCTTTTCCACCGGATAAGTCAACGCCTTTTTGGGGCGCATCCGGTCCTTGAATAAATGACGGATCGCGTTTGCCGGCTTTCGGTCAGGCGGCGGGCGTTTTCGTCCGGGCCTTCCGGGCTTCGGCCACTTCGAAATCCCGCAGGCTCCGGACCATGTCCTGAATCGCGGCGGGAAGCGTCGTCACGGGCCGGCCCGTGGACAGAGCAAGGTAGTAAATGTGGGCGATTTTTTCCAGGAGCTCCGTGGCGAGAAGCGCCTTGTCCATGGTCTTGCCCAGAACGATGACGCCGTGGTTCTGGATGATGTAGGCGTTGGCGTTGTTGCCGAGCTTGCCCGCCACATTGGCGGCGAGCTCCGGACTTCCCGAAAGCGCGTAGGGAGCAACCTCCACTTTTTCGCCCAGTGCCAGGGCGACCTCGTCGAACAGCGCGGGGATAGGTTCGTTGAGGACGGCAAAAACGCTGCCGTAAAGCTGGTGCGTGTGAATGACGGCGTTTGCGTCGGGGCGTTCGCGGTAGACCGCCGCGTGCAGTCCGGCTTCAACGGAGGGCGGCTTGGTTCCTTCCACCATCGCGCCGGAAAAATCGACGATGCAGATGTCCGCCGGCGCAAGCTCGGCATATTTGACCGACGACGGCGTGATGGCCAGCAGCCCCTCCTGCGGAATTCTCACCGAGACGTTGCCGCCTGTGCCCCGAAGCGAGCCGAAATAACCGTGTTCCGAAAGCCAGAGACTCGTCTCCAGCACTTCTTGCTGATAGCGTTCGTAGGGACGCATGGCGCTTTATCCTCTCTTTCCTCATCGGCGGGGAAGGTCTTTTCCGCCCGCCGCGGTTTCACGACGTGATGGACGGCCGCTTGTTCTGGGCCAGTTCCTCTTGTTTTTTGACATCCGGTTCGGGACGCGGGCCGGACCAGGTGAAAGTGTCCAGGACTTCCGGATTCAGAATATAGTCCGGCTTTTCTCCCGCGAAGAGCTTGCGGATCTGATCGGCGGCGACGGCTCCCTGGTGCGCCGCGATTTCCGCGGTGTTGCCGCCCAGGTGCGGCGTGGCCAGAACGCGGGGATGCGCGACGAGCGGATCGTCGCCGGCCGGCGGTTCGGTGGAAAAGACATCCAGGGCGGCGCCGGCGATTTTGCCTGTGTCAAGCGCCTCCAGGAGGGCCGCTTCGTCCGCGAGCGAGGCCCTGGCCGTGTTGATGAAAAAGGCGCCGGTCTTCATGCGCGCGAAGGCTTCGCGGTTCATGAGGCCGCGCGTTGCCTCCACCGCGGGGGCGTGGACGCTTACGAAATCGCTTTCGGCCAGAAGCTCTGCAAAGGAAACTTTCCGTCCGCCGGTGAGCGCTCCGTCTGCGGCCGTCATTTGCGGATCACAGAAGACGACATTGGAGCCGAAGCCGGCCAGACGGGCGGCGACCGCGGCGCCGACCTTGCCCAGTCCGATGAGGCCGACGGTTTTTCTCCACAGTTCGCTTCCCTGGTATTTCAGATAGGCTTCACCCATTTTGGCCATGTCGCCCGCCGCAATGCCCTCGCGCTTGAGGAAGTCGGACGACGCCGGCATTTTGCGGGCCAGCATGATCATGAAGGCCACGGTCAGGTCCGCCACCGCGTCCGCGTTTCTTCCGGGCGTGTTGATGACGGGAATGCCGTAGGCGGTGGCGGCGGCCAGGTCCACGTTGACGGCGTTGCCGCGGCAGGTGACGATCGCCCGCAGGTCCCGCGCGTCGCGGATGGCCGGAAAATCGACCACGTCCATTTCCGTGATGAAAATCTGCGCGCCGGAAAGCGCCGCCGCAAGATCGGCGCCTCCGTCGTAGAGCTTCATTTTTTCCCGCCAGCCGGCGTAAACCACAGAGCCGATCGCTTCCAGCTCGCTTATGGCGGCCGAATCCAGCGAGGCCGTGACGAAGATATGCGGCGCGAAGCAGGGATCCGCCGCCCGCGCAGCTGAGGGAGACGGTTCGAAAAGCGATGCCGTGAGCAGATTGCCGATTTCCGCGTCGGCCGCGGCGCGCTTGTCGAAAGCCTGCCGCCAGCCGGCATACAGGTTTGCGTATTTTGCCGCCGTTTGACCGGGTCGGTGTTCCTTCATACCCGCGGCGATTTTTTCCGCTCCGGAAACGGCGTCGGCAAAGAGCCCCGCTCCGACGCCCGCCAGGAGCGCCGCGCCGACGGAGGTCACTTCGGCGGTGGGCGGGACCCAAACGGCGCTTCCCGTCACGTCGGCGACCACGGCGTTGAAAAGCGAACTCGCGGACATGCCGCCGGCCAGGCGCACCGCGTCCGTCTTTTTGCCGGAAACCGCGGTGAGCTGTTCAAGATTGGCGCGGACGGAATAAGCGATGCCCTCCACGAGCGCCCGGGCAAGATGCCGGCGGCTGCGGGAAGGATCGCCCGTGACCATGTGCGACAGACTCAGGTTTCCGACCGGCAAACCCACGACGCGTCCGTCGAAGAGCGCAACGCCGAACGTGGAATAGACGCCGGCCGCTCCGGGCAGGGACAGTCCGGCTTCGGCAAAAAGGCAAAGCGCCGGATCGGGGGACTGGGGATAGAGGAGACGGGCAAACCAGTCGAGCACATCGCCCGTCACCATGCCGTTGCTCTCCAGGACGAAACGCCCCGGCACCACGTGCTCGCCGCTCCAGAGTTTGCCCGACGGATCGAGAATCAGTTCGTCCGTCACCAGCTGGAGCGGCATGGTTGTCCCCGCGATGACGGCCAGGTCTCCGTCCCGCACGGCGCCCGCGCCCAGAAGACCGCACTGCGTGTCCGCTCCGCCTGCCGCCACGGGAAGGCCGGGAACCAGGCCGAAGAGGTCGGCCGCCTCCCGGGTCAGAACTCCCAGAGGAGAACCGGAATCAACCGGTTCGGGAAAAAGCGACCGGGAAAAGCCCAGCGAATCGATCAGATCGCCGGCCCAGCGGCGCTGCTTCAGGTCATACAGGAGGGATTCGCCGGCCTGAGAGCGCTCCGCGGCCATTTTCCCCGACAGGATGAAGGCGACCCAGTCCGTGACCGACAGGGCAAAAGCCGCCCGGCCGAAGAGGTCGGGCGCGTTGTTTTTGAGCCAGACCAGGCGCGTGCCGAGAAACAGGGGAGTCGGCCAGTGGCCGGTCAGAGCGTGAATTTCTCCTCCCCGCTCGGCGCCCAGAATCAAACCCTCGCCCAGCGCCCGGGCGTCGCGGTTGGGCGTCGCCAGAAGGACGTTGTTTTCCCGGTCGAGGATCACGCTGGTGTTGCGCATGCCGCTTGCCGCGATGCCGGCGATTTGTCCGGGCGTTATTTGCGCCCGGGCCAGGACTTCGCGCGAGGCCTCACCAAGCTTTTTGAGCATGCCGGCTGTGTCCATGTTGCAGCCCAGGCCGCTCGTGCCCGGCGCAACGGGATGGGTCCAGGCGCGTTTTGCCGATACGACGGCGCCCGTTTCGGAATTCAGCACCAGGCAACGGCCGGAGCCGCCCCCTACATCGATGGCCATCAGATAAGTCGGTTTCATGGAAGCTCCTTTGTTCAGGTGCACAATAGAAGTTTGCGTTTTTCGTGTCAAGGCCTTTGGCGCGCGAGGCGCCAGGCATGACTGAGCGCAGGCGCCGGACGGCGAAACCGCGTCACGACGGCGGCTCTTTTTCTTTTCTCATCCATTCCATCAGGTCGTCATATCCGCCGCAGGCGTCCAGGCGTTTGTCGGCAAGGCTTTTGCGGATGGCCCTGGCGGAAAGCGGCGTTTGCACGAGAAAGGTCCGGATGCCCGCGTCGCGGGCGGGCAGATCCTCTTCCGGACTGTTGCCGATCATGAGACAGCGCGCGGGATCGAGCGCCAGACGCGCCAGAAGCTCCGTATAGAAGGCGACGCCGGGCTTTGTCCGGTTCATGTTTTGGGAATGCGTGATCCAGAAAAAATCCGCGGCGTCGAGTCCGGCCCAATCCAGGCGGTACAAAACGGTTCGGGCCGGAAAGACGGGATTGGTGACGATCGCCAGGCGATAGCCGAGCGCTTTGGCCAGGCAAACGGTGTCGCGCGCCCGGGCGACCGGCGTGAAATACGGCTTAAGCGACCGGAAATCCTTTTCAATCATTTCGGAAACCAGCCTGTCGACGGCGTCCGGTGTGGTGCGGCCGCACCTGGCCATGTGTTCCAGAAAAACGTCGTGGTTGAACCGGTCGCTGCGGTTGGCCAGCAAAGCTTTCATGGATGTCTTGAAGGAAAGAAAAAAGGACAGGGGATTGAAAAGGGGGCGAAACCGCGAAAACGCCCGCAGATAAAACAGGCGCGTCGCTTTGGGACTGAGATCGATGAGTGTGCCGTCCAGGTCGAAGAGCAGCGTGTCGATGGTTCCGGCCGGCAGACCGGACAGGTTTTTCATTTTCATCTCTTTTGCTTTCGGACCGGCCGCGGCCCGTGCGGCAGCCGTTTGTTTCCTGAAAAAGCGCCATAACATTCTTTTGACGAAAAGAAAAGGCGCGGCGGCGCTTTCGGACAGCTGGAATTTATTGAAGATATGGATTCCTCATCCGGCCGGATCGGCCGCTGCGGCGCTGCCCGAAACCCCCTTTCCGGCGGCCGGTTTTTTTCTTGCATTCTTGTCCGGAAGTTGTTAGGGGAAGGCCAGATTTCAATACAAGCCTCTTTAAAAAGTTGTCAGTGTAATTATCCTCGAAAGGAAGCGGCGGGTGATTTTCATGACATCTTGCAGGTTCACCCCGTTAAAACCAAAATCAAAAAGTGATTGGAAGGGCATTTGCGCCGACGGCATGCGGTTGTTTTGCCGGCCGGCGGCGCCGGATAATGCCTGGAAGAGAAGCAGTGAGGAAAGGAGGAGTCTCTGAGGTCAAAAAGCAGGGATCACGACGAACCCTAACCGTATTTTCAATAAGGAGGTCACATGATGGACTTTTTATTGATGGTGCTTTTTATGCTGATGGTATCCCCCATTATTCTTGATCCCTTTCTGGTTAAAGTGTCTCACTGGATTGCGGCCCAGGCCACCGTTGAGCGCGTCTCTCCGGAGGCGCTCGACGGTGACGTCAAAGCATTTATCGATCAGGCCGGAGCGGAATTCGCAGCTCTGGGTTTTCAGTTCGCCGGTTACATGGTTCTGCACGGCTACACGCCCAGGCTGACGTCTTACTTCGGACTGTTCCGGCACGACGCGCTGGCAACGACCGGAACGGCGGCCGTCATCCTGCACGACGCCGGATGCGTCCTCAGGTACCACGAGTTTTCCACCGTTTTTCCCGACGGACGGATTATCGACGTCAGCAACGCGCCGCTGGCGGGAGCGTGTGAAAATCCGGAGAAAATTTCTTACTGCTATCCGCAGGTCCGTTCCATAGGAAAACTTTACGAAATTCACCGGTGGGTGGCCGGCCCGGTGGCAACGAAATTCCGCGGCAAGAGCGTTTTTGCGGGAAGCGATACCCAGATGGTCGCCCGGGCGCTGGACCGGGAGGCGGCGCTGCAGGCAAAATACGGCTACTATGTGCTCAATGAGAACCGGACGCGCTATGAACCGACCTGGAAAGGCGCCTTCATGATGACGCGAAGGCGGATTTTCCCTTTCAAACCGATTTTTTCTTATCTGGAGACGCGCCTGGCCCGAAAGGCGATTGCGGACATGCCGGCCTGAGCGGCCGCTTGCTTGCGGGAAAATAAGAAAGTTTTTTCCGGCGATCGGGCAAGGAAGGAAACGAAATTGCCGAGCGTGATTCGTCCATCGGCGAAAGATTGTCTTTATGGTGTCGTGAAATGTTTTCAACCCCGGCAACAAAAGACCAGCGACAGAAGGAGGAAAAATGAACGATCGTCATTTATCCGGCGCCAAACGAAGGTTGATCGTGGCTCTCTTGTTGATTTTTTTCGGAGGACTGCTCGCATGGTGCGTCCAGACGGGAGGGGGGACGATCAAGATCAAGGATGTGCGTTTTGTCGGCTCCGACGGCCGTATCACGAGCGCGCTTTTGTACATTCCGCCGGGCGTCAGCAGCAAGGCTCCCGCGCCGGGCATTGTCGCCACGCACGGATATATCAATTCCCGGGAGACGCAGGACGGCTTCGCCATTGAATTCGCCCGCCGCGGCTATGTCGTTTTAGCGCCCGATCAGTCCGGCCACGGATTTTCGGATCCGCCCGCGTTCGCCGCGGGATTCGGCGGGCTCGATACCCTCAGGTATCTGCGCTCGCTCGACATTGTCGATTCGAAGAACATCGGCCTCGAAGGCCATTCCATGGGCGGCTGGGCTTCGGTGGCCGCGGCGTCGGCCAATCCCGACGGATATGCGTCCATGGTGCTGGCCAGTTCATCGACGGGGACGTACGGCGTGGCGGACGGGACTCCGACGTTTCCGCGCAATCTGGCCATCATCTTCAGCCGCTACGACGAATTTTCCGGCCTGATGTGGGGTTCGCCGATTCCCCGGGATGTCGGCAAGACGCAGAAGATGAAAAAGATCTTCGATACGAAAGAAGACATCGAAGTGGGAAAACTTTACGGTTCGCTCGAAAATGGAACGGCCCGCAAGCTGTACTCCCCCAGTATGATCCATCCCCGCGTCCACTTCTCGACCGAGGGCATCGGCGCGGCGGTGGAGTGGATGCAGATGACGCTCAAAGGCGGAAAGCATCTGCCGCCCTCCGATCAGATCTGGTACTGGAAGGAACTGGGCACGTTTATCGCCCTGATCGGGATGATTCTGCTGGTGTTTCCGCTGGGCGCCCTGCTGCTGGAGACAGGCTTTTTCCGGGAGCTTGGCGAAACGCCGCCCGAACAAAAATCGCTGCGGGGCGCCGGCTGGTGGGTGGGAGCCCTGCTGACCGTTTTGATTCCCATCCCGCTCCTGCTCGTCGCCATTTCGTCGCACGGCAAAGCGTATCAGGCCGCGACCGCCTTCTGGCCGCAGAACATCACCACGACCATCATGTACTGGGCGCTGTTTGTGGCCGTCGTGTCGCTGGTGTTGTTTTTGCTGTGGCATGGACTCTTCAACCGGAAGCACGCCTCGGGCGTCAACTACGGCCTCACGTGGTCGGGCCGGGGGCTCGACATCCGCAAAATCTGGAAATCGCTTCTGCTTGCGGCTGTCATTGCCGTCGCCGCGTATCTGACGCTGGCGTTTTCCGCCTGGGCGTTTACGACCGACTACCGGCTGTGGATTTTCGCAATCAAGCCCATGACCATTTCCCATTTCCGCATTTTCCTGTGCTACCTGATTCCCTTTGTGATTTATTTCCTGGTCATCGGCTTGTGCCTGCACGGACAGTTGCGCCGGGGCAAGCTGGGCTTCTGGGCCGAAGCCCTCATCAACATTTTCCTTTTGATTACCGCCTACATCATCTGTGAAGCGATTCAGTACGCGCCGCTCCTGGCCGGGGGACCGCTGGGTCTGCCGCCCGCGGCTTTGTTCGGCATCGTGCTGTTTCAGTTCTTTCCGATCTTCGTCATTGCGGCCCTGGTTTCGACGTACTTCTTCCGGAAGACGGGGCATATTTATGCCGGCGCGTTTTTGAACGCCATGCTGGTCACCTGGCTTGTGGTTGCAGGCCAGGCTACGCACTTTGCCTGCAAGTAAGCATCATTTGCCTCGGGACGGCCCGGATGACACGGGCCGCCCCGCATTTTTCCCGGGCGGTTTCCGTTTTTTTTCTCTGAAGTTTTTCTTGCCTTGTTTCGAGGAATTGATCATATTTCCGGGAAAGCTTCCGCAAAGCGGGAGCGCGGAAAGGCTCAGCTCTTACATGGACGGTTTCTTTGCTTCCGGATTCGTTGCCGGTGCCAGACGCTTGTTCCTGGGAAACACCGACATCCTGCAGGACGTCGCTTCGCAGAATCTCGGCCGGCTTGCCTACATTATTCCCATAGCGGCCCTGGTGCACCTGCTGCATGTGATCCTGTTCGGAATGATGACGCCTTCTTCCGACGCGGAAGCGCTCTGGCGTGCGGGAGTGATCGGCGTTCATTTCGCCGGCATGATCGGTATGGCGCTCTTTTACGCCGTGCTTCTCGGCATCCGGCGCCGCGGGCAGACGGAAGGGCGGGCCGCCCGCTGGCTGCCGAACATCATTATTCTGGTCGTGCTTCTGGAAGCGATGGCCCTGGTGACGTTCGACCAGTACGTCACCAGCAATATCACGCCCTTTGTCGTGATCTGCGCGATCATGGCCGTCGTGATTCTGATCAGGCCGTGGCTGTCCATCACCTTTTATCTTCTGGCCTATCTCCTGTTTTATATCGGCATGGGCCTCGTCCAGCAGCTTCCGGAAATCGTTCTGACCAACCGGGTCAACGGCCTTTCGGCCATTGCCGTCGGCATCTGCGCTTCGCTGATCCTGTGGCAGATCAACAAAAGAAACGTCATTCAGCAGCGCAAAATTACCGATCAGCAGGCGAAGCTGGAGAAGATGAATCAGGAGCTGGCGGCTCTGTCCGAGACCGATGAACTGACCGGGCTGGCCAACCGACGCCGGTTCAACAAAACCCTGGCGGACGAACTCGCCCGCCATATCCGCAGCGGCGAACCGCTGTCCCTGATCATGACGGACATCGATCATTTCAAGCTGTACAACGATCTGCTGGGGCATCAGGCCGGCGATGACTGCCTGCGCCGGGTCGCGGCCGCGCATCGAAAATGCGCGGGCAGGCCTTACGATCTGGCCGCCCGCTACGGCGGCGAAGAGTTTACGCTGATCCTTCCCTATACCCATGCCGCCGGCGCGGTGCGCATTGCCCGGGTTCTTCAGGACGAACTGGCCGCCCGAAAAATTTTCCATCCGGCGCCCGAGACACAGGGCATCGTGACGCTCAGCATGGGCATCGTGTCGCTGGCGCCGACCCAGGACGTTACGGCGGAAGACCTGATCGGATATGCCGACGCCGCCCTCTATGCGAGCAAAAGCGGCGGCCGAAACAGGTTCACGGTTTCCGACTGCCGGCGGTGCTGAACGGCGGCGCAGTTGCGGAAATTATCCGGCGCCGGCCTCAGGCCAGCTCGTCTTTCCAGGGCCAGAGAAACAGGCCGCCCTCCAGCGTATGGACGTCGGCAAAGCCCGCCCCGTCCAGCATCCGCTGCGCAGTGAATCCCCGGAGGCCGAGCAGGCAGACGCAAATGATTTTGCGGTTCTTCGGCAGTTCGCCCATCCGGCGGGGCAGCTCGTCGAGGGGAAGGTTGACGACGCCCGGATGATCGATATGCGTGCGCTCGAATTCCAGGGCCGACCGGACATCCACCATCAGCGCGCCTCCCTGCTCGAGAAGCGCTTTGGCTTCCCGCGCGTCAACCGGCTTCATGAGGCCGGTTGCAATGTTCCCCACGACGTTTAGCGCTGCGACGAAAACGTCCAGCGCTGCGGAGAAGGGCGGCGCGTAAGCCAGGTCCAGGGAAACGATGTCCCGGATGGAAGCGCGAAGCCGGATGGCGGTCGCGGCGACGTCGATCCGGCGCACCGCGTCGCCTTTTCCCACCGCCTGCATTCCCAGAAGTCTGTGCGTGCCGTTTTCGTAAATCAGTTTGAGCCCCAGAATCTGGCTTCCCGGATAGTAGTGGGCTTTGTCGAAGCCGCAGACCGAGACGGCGCCGGCGTCGAGATGCAGCCGGGCTGCCTGCGCTTCCGTGACGCCGGTCGAGCCGACGCTGTAGTCGAACGCCTTGCAGGCGAAGGTGCCCTGCACGCCGGGAAACTCAGAAGGAATTCCGCAGATGTTGTCGGCGATGACGCGGCCGTGCTTGTTGGCGGTGGAGCCCAGCGGAATGTAGCAGGGCTTTCCCGTGACGAGATGGACGTTTTCCACCAGGTCGCCTCCGGCGTAAATCGCCGGATCGTCGGTTTGCATCCGGGCGTTGACCCGAAGCGCGCCTGTTTCTCCGAGCGACAGTCCGGCGGCTTGGGCAAGCTTTGTCCGGGGCGCGAGCCCTGCGGCGATAATGACGATATCGGCGTCGTATTGTGCTTTTTTCGTGATTACCCGGCCGACGCGCCCGTCGGTTTCTCCGAAAGAAAGAATTTCGGCGTTAAGTTCGACGGCCACGTTGTTTTCAAAGAAGTGCTCCTGGATCATCGCCGCGATTTCAAAGTCGAGCAGGCCCGGAAAGAGCTGGCTTTCCCGCTCCAGCATGGTTACGCTCCATTTTCTGGACGCGAGCGCCTCGGCGGTTTCAACGCCGATAAAACTTCCGCCGACAATGACGGCCGAACCTCGTCCGCGGCCGCCGAGCTCCGCCGCGAGCGCCTCGGCGTCTTCCAGACGGGTCAGATGGTAAACGCCCCTGAGCTCGGCTCCCGGAATCGGAGGCGTCTTCGGCGCGGCGCCCATCGCCAGAATGAGGGCGTCATAGGCGAAAGAGAAGGATTTGCCGGTGGCGACGTCTTCAGCCTCCACAAGGCGGGCCGTCCGGTCGATGTGCAGCGCCCGGAGGCCGGTGCGGATTTGGATGCCCTTGACCTCCTGAAAATACGCGGCGTCGCGGATCCGGCCGTAGGTGGTTTTCCGCAGGTCGTCCATCGCGCGGACCCTGCCGCCGAGATAATAGGGCATGCCGCAGGCGGCGTAGGAAATGTAGCGGCTTTCGTCGAGAAGGGTGACGTCATCGTCGGGACAGAGCCGCCGAATGCGCGCCGCCGCTTTGGCGCCGCAGGCGGACGCCCCGATCACAAGAATTCGCTTGCTCATAAAATACTCCTGTTCTTTCCTCCGGCGGGAACCTGCGCCGCTTTTCAGACGGCGACGATTTTTACGCCGCGGCTTGCGGAGAACAGCGGACGGTTTCCCGGACATGGGCTTTCCGGACTTCTCCGGAGACCGTCGGAGTATAGGAAAGGGCGCGCTGCGCGTCAAGAAAATCCTCGCCGCGCTTTTCATAACCGTTGACATCCCCCGGGGAAAACTGTCATGATGGGCGCGAAAGCAACATCTCCAAGGAGGCATGAAATGGCCGTGAAAGAATGCGCAAACTGCGGATACAGGTCGGCGGAGTCTTTTGTGAACGACATTTGCCCCGCCTGCGGACTGACTTTCTGGAAATGCCGGGAATGCGGCTATATCCTGAAAGCGGCGACCCTGCCGGAGCAGTGCCCGTCCTGTTATAAAAAATGCGAGTTTAAAAACGTTACCTGCTACACGCCGGAATGCGGCGGACCGGGCAACGTCGATCCGTCGCTGTAAGCAGCATTAAGATCCGGCGCCGGAGGGCGGAAGCATTCCGCGGGGCGCAGGTGCGGCCGCCGTTTTGGCGGGCATATGGACCGTTTCCCCGGATACGGAAAAACATCCACCGGCCGGGCGGGATTTATTTTTTTAAGGAGGTTCATGAATGGAGCAGAAAAGTCTTTTGGGCCGGGCGCTGTTTGTTGTCCTGGCGATTGCCGTCCTTTGCGGTTGGGCCGTTTCGGCCGCCGCTCAAAGCGAGTTCAATAAACAGTTTTCGGCCGCAACGCCGCCCGATGCGGTGACGGTGTACACGGCGGCGAAGATCTGGACAATGGAAAAGAGCAACCCGGAAGCGTCCGCCGTGGCGGTATCGGGAAAGCGCATTCTTGCCGTCGGATCCCTCGACGAGGTGAAAGCCGCCCTGGGCGACGGAAAATTCACCCTCGACGAAACTTTCCGGTCCCGGATTATCCTGCCGGGGCTGATCGACCAGCATCTGCATCCGATTCTCGGCGCACTTACGCTCGCCACCGAGGTGATCGCGACGGAAGACTGGGTGCTGCCCGGCCGGACCTTCAAAGCGGCGAACAGCGCGCAGGAATATCTCTCCCGCCTGAAGGAGGCGGATCGCGCCCTGAAAGATCCGAATGAATGGCTGATTTCCTGGGGATACCATTCGCTGTGGCACGGCAAGCTCGACCGCAAAACCCTCGACCGTGTGAGCGCGAAGCGGCCGATCCTCGTCTGGCAGCGTTCCTGCCACGAGTTTTATCTGAACTCCGCCGCCATCAAGGCCCTGGGCTTCAACAAGCAGGCGATGGCGGGCAAGGGGCGGGCCAGTGAAATGATGAACTGGGATGAAGGCCACTGGTGGGAAACGGGGATGAACCTGGTGCTGCAGCCGATTCTCAAAGTCATGGCCACGCCGGAGCGCATGGTGTTCGGCCTCAAGCAGATGATCGCGTACCTGCACCAGAACGGTATCACGGCTTACATGGAGCCGGGCGCCATTTTCACGCCGGACATCTGGACTCTTTACCAAAAGCTTCTGGGCGCGCCGGAAACGCCTTTCTACAGCTATTTCGTCGTGGATGCGCGCACGCAGCTCGATGCGGGGCTGGGGCTTGCCGAATCGCTGGCCGCCACGGAAAAGCAGGTGGCGCTGGCGCCGCAGGGAAAAGTGTCCTTTTTCCCGAAACAGATCAAACTTTTCGCCGACGGCGCGATTATTTCGCAGCTCATGCAGATGAAAGACGGGTATCTGGACGGGCACCACGGCGAATGGCTGATGACGCCGGATAATCTCAACGAGCGCGCGAAGCTTTTCTGGAACGCGGGGTATCAGCTGCACATTCACGTCAACGGCGATCTGGGGCTCGACGTCGTTCTGGACATGCTTGAACGCCGGATGCGCGAAACGCCGCGCGCCAATCACCGCGCCGTGGTTGTCCATTTCGCCACGTCCCGGCCCGACCAGATTGCGCGCATCGCGAGGCTGGGGGCGATCGTGAGCGCCAATCCCTATTATACCGTCGGCTTTGCGGATAAATACGCCAAATTCGGACTGGGGCCCGAGCGCGCCGATGCAATGGTCCGCTCCGCGTCAGTGCTGAAGCGCCGCATTCCTCTGTCGTTCCATTCGGACTTGCCGATGGGGCCCAGTTCGCCGCTCAACTTTGTGTGGTGTGCCGTCAACCGTGTCACGCCGTCGGGCCGCGTGGCCGGTCCGGAGGAGAGAATCGGCGTGGAAGACGCCCTGCGCGCCGTCACCATCGAGGCCGCTTATTCCTGGCAGAAGGAAAATGAGCTGGGCAGCATCGTTCCCGGCAAGACGGCGAATTTCACCATTCTCGAACAGGATCCGTTTGTCGTGGACCCGATGAAGATCAGGGATATTCCGATCTGGGGAACCGTCTTTGAAGGACGGCTGTTTCCGCTGGCCCGCTCCGGCTCGGCAGCGGCCCCCTCCGCCGTTCCGTTTGTAACGGCCGCGACGCATCATCACGGCGATAAACACGCCGATCCGCACGCGGGAGATCCCTGCGGCGTGGCCCGGCAGGTGGCGTCGGCGCTCTTGGCCAACTGGCAGGCCCGCAATTAAACGCTTCTTTGACTTCCGGCATCCTGCCGTCCCGACGGGGCGGCAGGGTGTTCTTACGGCTCCACGACGATTTTGATCGCCGTCTTGCTTTTGGCCGCGAGGACGTCGAATCCGCGCGTTGCGATATCGGTAAGCGGAATGATATCCGTGATGATGCTTTCCGGACGGATGGTCCCGGTGGCCAGCCACTGCATCGCCAGGTCCGGTTTAATCGAATTGGTGCCGATCATGGTCGTTTCGCGGGTGACGAATCCCAGCATGTGCACCAGAGCCCGCTCGGTGAAGATTCCCTGAACGATCACCGTTCCCTGATAACGCGCCGAGGCGAGGCAGTCCTTGAGACTGGCTTCGATGCCGACGGCTTCAATCGCCACGTCCACGCCGCGTCCGCCCGTGAGTTTCTTGATTCTGGGCGGGCTTTTAATGGCGGACGGATCCCAGACGTCCGTGGCGCCCAGTTCCAATGCCTTTTGGCGCCGGTTCTCCAGCGTGTCCGTCATGTAGACGGTTTGAACGCCCATCGCCTTGAGCCCCAGAAGCAGCATGAGCCCCACCGTCCCCGCGCCGGCGATGAAGACCGTGTCCTCGGGGGTGACGCGGCCGCGGTCGATGGCGTAAGCCGCTCCGGACAAAGGCTCCAGAACCGTCGCCCGCTTCCAGTCCATGTCGTCGGGAATTTTCAACAGCCTCTCCACCGGGCAGATCACCGCTTCGGCGTAAGCGCCCGGCACCAGCGTGCAGACGCGGTCTCCGGTGTTGTATCCCTCCGCGCCGGGACCGACGGCGACAATCGTGCCGCAGGCTTCGTGTCCGAACGGACTTTCCGGAAACGGCCCGTGCAGGTACTCGTGCAGATCGGAACCGCAGATGCCGCAGTATTTGATTTGAACTTTGACTTCGCCTCTGCCCGGTGCGGAATCCGCAACGTCTTCAACCCGGATATTCCGGATGCCGTGGTAGATGGTTTTTTTCATAAGAGCTCCTTTCGCCTGGAAAAAATGTCCGTCCGCGGGGACGTCTTTGTGCGCCTATCATGCGCCTCTCGAATCGTCAAGGCGGCGTTCCGGAATCGGCGGCCTCGTCGAAGAGCCGCCGGACGGCCTCCCGGTAATCGTCCGGGGTGTGCGTCTTGTTGATCCGCTTTCTGGCTTTTTCGCTTTGTTCAAAGAAGGCGGCCGAGTAAGTCCAGAATTCTTTCATCTTGTTTTGCAGATGGGCGGGGCCGCACAGAATCCGCGCGTATTCCTCAAAGACGTGATCGTGGAAGGCCTGCATGAGGGACAGCTTTTCCGCGCGCGTTTTTTTCGCGCCGCCCCGGATGTCTTCCGCCAGAAACGGATTGCCCAGAAGCCCCCGGCCGATCATCCAGCCTGCGACCGATCCGAAGCGGGCCGCAAGCGCCGCCATCTTTTCTGCGGAATCAATGTCTCCGTTGTACACCACCTTGTGCGCAGACTGCGCCAGACATTCTCCGAAACGGTCCAGATCGACCTCTCCCATGTACATCTGCGCGCCCGTCCGCGGATGAATGATCAGCTCCGCCAGCGGATAGCGGTTGAAAACGGGCAGCAGGCTGAAAATATCGTCGGCATCCCGGAATCCCAGCCGCAGTTTGATGGAGAGCTTCGGCTGCAGATCCGGCAGGGCCTTGTCGAGAAAAGCGTCGATCCGGTCCGGATAACACAGCATGCCGGCGCCGCGGCCCTTCTTGACGACCATGCGAAACGGACAGCCGAGATTCCAGTTGACCGTGTCGAAACCCAGCTCGTACAGACGGTTCGCGAGACTTGTGAAGGCATCGGGCGAAGCGGTCAGAATCTGCGGAATGGTGGGAAGGCCCGGATCGGAGACCGGCAGGAGGTCGCGCAGATAGCCGGCTTCGGATTTTACCTTTTTCAGCGGAGAAAGAAACGGCGCCACGGCGCGGTCGACGCCTTGAAAATAAAGCGGAAAACAACGGCGGTAAATCCGGTCGGTCATGCCCTGAAGCGGCGCGAGGTAAATGGTGTACAAGATCGGCATCCTTTATTATTCTTCCGGGTGTGCTTTTGCCCTGAAGAAAGACGGTTTGTCAAGCCCGATTGCCGACGCGCGGCGCACAAACGGAAAGCGGGGAGAAAAAAGAAAATTGCATATTGATGTTTCACCGCCGCGGCGTTATAAAATGCCGGCCCAAAAACGCAGCGGATAAATTTTTCGCGAAGAAAGGGATTTTCATCTGCCGTTGTTTTTCAGGAAAGTCCAGGAGGTTGCCATGAGACAAATTACAAAAACCGGCCGCCGGGAACCAGGGAGGTATGCTGCATGCCTGCTCGGCCTTTTCATCTGCTTCTTTGCCGCGTCCGCACCCGCCGGCGCTCAAGACACGGTTTGCATCCAGAACGTTTTGCGGGCGGTGGTGCACGCATCCGGCCTTTCGCTGGGCGAGCTTTTGAAAACCGTTTCCGCTGAAGAAGAACGGGCGGCGCTGATCCGCCGGTTTGTCCGGCCGGTCCGTTTCTTTCCGGACGACAGCGGCTACATTTACGTGTACACGCTCGAGGGCGTGGTGATCGGCCACGGCGGCATGCAAAAGCTCGAAGGGGAAAATCTCATCGATCACCGCGATGCCCGGGGATTTTACGATGTGCGCAAAGCCGCTGCCACGGCCAGGGCCGGCGGCGGATTTTTTGAACATTACTGGGAAAAGCCGGGACAAAAAGGCGAGTTTCGGAAAGTGACCTACGTCGAAAGGGTGCCCGGCACAAATTACTTCATCGGCGCAGGCGCCTACATCCCGT
>DBPV01000079.1:10477-12066 GCA_002304995.1 Syntrophaceae bacterium UBA1411 | reverse complement strand
ACGAAGTGAAGCAGGCGACGACCGGGGACAAGCTTGAGGATTTTGCGGCGCGTGTGGAGGGGCTCCGGCAGATGGGCGGGGCCAAGGCGGTGGCCCGGCAGCGCGACGGCGGGAAGCTTACGGCCCGCGAGCGCCTGGACGTTTTGTTCGATCCGGGGACGTTTCAGGAAGTGCAGCTTTTCGTGAAGCACCGCGCGACGCTGTTCGGCATGGAGAAGAAGGAGATCGCCGCCGACGGCGTGATCACGGGATTCGGCAAGGTAAACGGCCGGACCGTGTTTGCCGCTTCGCAGGACTTCACCTCGGCGGGCGGCACGCTGGGCGAGATGCACGCGAAGAAGATCTGGAAAGTCATGGACATGGCCCTGGCCGCGCAGAAGCCCTTTGTCGCGATCAACGACTCCGGCGGGGCGCGGATTCAGGAAGGCGTTCCGTCGCTGGAAGGCTACGGGGGAATATTCTACCGCAACACCCTGGCGTCGGGCTGCATTCCCCAGATCACGGCCATCATGGGGCCGACGGCGGGCGGAGCCGTGTACTCGCCGGCGCTCACCGACTGGATCTTCATGGTGAAGAACACCTCGTACATGTACATCACCGGCCCGGAAGTGATCAAGGCCGTCATCGGCGAGAGCGTCACGCAGGAAGACCTGGGCGGCGCGGTGGCGCACGCCGCCAAAAGCGGCGTCTGCCACGTGGTGACGGAAAACGACCGGGACTGCCTCGGGAAAATCAAAGTCCTCCTGTCCTACCTGCCGGAGAGCTGCCACGGGCCGCTGCCGATCCGGGAGACGACCGACAGCGCGGAGCGGGAGTGCCCGGAGCTGGACAAGATCATTCCCGACCGGGCGGCGCGCGCCTACAACATGAAGGCGATCATCAAGGCGGTGGCCGACGGCGGAGAGTTCTTCGAACTGCACGACCAGTGGGCCCCGAACATCATCGTGGCGTTCATCCGCGTGATGGGTCGCCCGGTGGGCGTGATCGCGAACAATCCGCTTGCCCTGGCGGGGGTGCTGAACGTCAACGCGTCGGACAAGGCGGCGCGGTTCATCCGGTTTTGCGACGCGTTCAACATCCCGCTGCTCACCTTCACGGACGTTCCGGGGTACATGCCGGGGACGGACCAGGAGTGGGCGGGCATCATCCGGCACGGGGCGAAGCTTTTGCACGCCTATTCGGAGGCGACGGTGCCGAAAGTCACGGTGGTGACGCGGAAGGCTTACGGCGGGGCGTACATCGGCATGTGCTGCAAGCAGCTGGGGGCGGACTACGTCATGGCGTGGCCGACGGCGCAGATTGCGGTGATGGGGGCGGAAGGGGCCTGCAACATCATTCACCGGTCGGAGATCGCGCAGGCGGCGGATCCGGCGGCCCGGCGGGCGGAGCTGATCGCCGACTACGAGAAGCAGTTCAACAATCCCTACTACGCGGCGTCTCTGGGGGCGATTGATGAAGTTCTTGCGCCGCGGGAGACGCGCCGGCGCATCATCGCCGTTCTGGAGGCCATGCAGAACAAGCAGGACCCCCGGCCGCCAAAGAAGCACAACAACATTCCGCTGTAGGCTGTGCCGGTGGATGGGGGATGG
>DBPV01000079.1:980-10423 GCA_002304995.1 Syntrophaceae bacterium UBA1411 | reverse complement strand
TTGGCGAAGCTGAAGCTTCGCCCTGCGTTAAAGAAATAATCCTGGATTCAGTGCGCGGAGGCTTCATTCCAGCGGCTATCCGAATCACCTGAAGGTCGCGCGAGGGCGCGGGCGACGGCATCCGGTAAAAAAGAAAGGAAGAAAAATTGCGCAGGGCCTGACGCCTGTGCTAAGATTAAAAGAGAGACGAAGAATTACCACGGACAGGTTAAAAAAGCTGCTTTTGTTCCATCCGTTTTAATTGATTGCGAAGACATTGGAAAACCGTTCCCAGCGAACCGTTTATCATGTTGATACTATCAAAATGAGGAGGAGGCTAAAATGAAGCATTGGAAGAGCATGGTTGTGGTATCGGTTGTTTGTCTCATCATGTCCTGGGCGTTTGTCGCGCGGGCGCAGGACATCGTGATCGGCTTTTCGGGACCCTTGAGCGGCCCGGCCGCTGAATACGGTCAGGATATGCTCTACGGCATCGATATGGCGGTAAACGAAATCAATGCAGCCGGCGGCATCACCGTGGGCGGCAAGAAGCATCTGTTCAAACTGGAAAAGCTCGACGATAAAAACGATCCCACCGCGGCGGTCAACAACGCCCGCCGTTTCCGCAACAGCGGCGCCATCGCCGTTTACAACGGCGTGTTCACCACCATCGCCGCCATGAGCAAAGTCAACGAGGAAAAGGGCAACGAATTTCTGCTCATGGCCTACACCAGCACGCCCAAAATCGGCGAGCTGGGCAATAAGCTGCTCGTCGGCATCACCGCTCCGGATTTCCGGGTTTACATGCAGCAGTTCATTCAAACGGCCAAGAAAAAAGGCTACCAGAAAGTCGCCATGGTGGTCACGGCCGGCGCTTACGGCGAAGAGTGGCGCCAGACCTTCAAGAAGTACTGGGAGGAAGCGGGCGGAATCGTCACGGCGGACAAGCCCGCCAACTACTACACGGAAACGGATTTCTCGGCGCCTCTGGCGGCGGCGCTCGCCACGAAGCCGGACTGCCTGCTGATCGGCGGTCCGTCCTCCACGACGGCGCTCGTTTTCGAGCAGGCCCGCGGCATGGGATTTAAAGGCGGCTTCATCGTCATCGACCAGGCCAAACTGGATTACATCGGTAATCTGCTCAAAGGCTACAAGCTCATGGACAACACCATCGGCGTGGCGATTCCCATGAGCGTGGGATCTCCCGTGGCGATAGCCTTCGAACAGAAATTCAAGCCCACGTACAAACGGATGGTGACCTCGGAAGCGTTCCGGAACTACGGCGCCACGATTGCGCTTGCAAAAGTCATTGAAAAAGCGGGCACCGCGACGGACGTCTACAAAATCCGCGCCAGCTTCGCCAAGGCCCTGCCGATCACCGGCGACAGAATTCCGACCGAAATATTCGGCATTGCTCCCAACGGCCGCCTGCTGGTCAGCGGCGCCACACAGACCATCGAAAAAGGAAAACTGACGCCCCCCATTTATGCGGTCTGGTGGGTCAAGAACGAAAAGGAATTTCAGGACGTGAGGAAAATATCCAAAACCAAGTCCCACACGATCTGGGTCACCACTCCGTGGGATCTGCTCAACAAATAAACCGCCAAAAAAATCGTGCGGGCCGCAGAGCCCGCACGATCCTATCTGCAACAAACCGCTGCGGGGTTCCGCCCCGCAGCGGCAACTCCATCACACGCCTCAGTTCCCAAGGTACTTTTCCTCCAGAAGCTTAAGCACGCTGTCGGCCGAATCGGTCACGGCCGTGCCGGGGCCGTAAATGCCCCTGACGCCTTTCGCATAGAGGAAGTCGTAATCGGCGGGCGGAATGACGCCGCCCACCACGACAAGAATGTCCTCGCCGCCCATCTTTTTCAATTCTTCGATGAGCTGCGGCACCAGCGTCTTGTGGCCCGCCGCGAGGCTCGAGACGCCCACCACGTGGACGTCGTTTTCAATGGCCATCTTTGCCGCCTCCTCCGGCGTCTGAAACATCGGACTGATGTCCACGTCGAAGCCGATATCCGCGTAGGCGGTGGCCACCACCTTCATCCCCCGGTCATGGCCGTCCTGCCCCATTTTGGTCACGAGCTGGCGGGGGCGGCGGCCGGTCTTTTCCAGGAACGTCTCCGTCCGGGCGCGCAGCGCCCCGATGACCTCGCTGTCGCCGTATTCGGAGGAGTAGGCGCCCGAGATCACCCGCGCGGTGGCGACGTAGCGGCCGAACACCTTCTCCACGGCGTCGGACACTTCGCCCACCGTGGCGCGCAGCCGCACCGCTTCGATAGCGGCTTCCAGAAGGTTGCCGCCCTTTTCGGCCACCTGCGTGATCCGTTCCAGGGCCTTCGAAACCGCGGCGGTATCGCGTCTGGCCTTCGTGTCCCTGAGGCGCGCGATCTGCTCGTCGCGCACGCTGCCGGGAATGTCCAGCACCTCGACGGGAACTTCGTCCTGAATCCGGTGCTTGTTCACGCCGACGATGGTGTCTTTGCCCTGATCGATGCGGGCCTGCCGCCGGGCGGCCGACTCTTCAATGCGCATCTTGGGCATGCCGGTTTCAATGGCCCGGGCCATGCCGCCCAGCTCCTCGATTTCGTCCATGATCTTTTTGGCTTCCCGGATGATGGACGCCGTGAGCGCCTCCACGTAGTAGGAGCCGCCCAGGGGGTCGACCACGTGGCAGATCTGCGATTCCTCCTGAATGACGATCTGCGTGTTGCGGGCGATGCGCGACGACAGAGGCGTCGGCAGGCTCACCGCCTCGTCGAACGAGTTGGTGTGCAGCGACTGCGTGCCGCCCAGCGCCGCGGCCAGCGCTTCGAGCGTGGTCCGGATGATGTTGTTGTAGGGGTCCTGCTGCGTGAGGCTCCAGCCGGAGGTCTGCACGTGGGTCCGGAGCACCTGCGAGCGGGGATTGGTCGGATTGAACTCGCCCACGATCCGGTGCCACAGGTACCGCGCCGCCCGCAGCATGGCAATCTCCATGAAGAAGTTCATGCCCACACCGAAGAAGAACGACAGGCGCGGAGCGAAGTCGTCGATTTTCAATCCGCCGTCGATGGCGGCGCGGATGTACTCCTTGCCGTCGGCCAGCGTGAAAGCCGCCTGCAGGACGGAGTCCGCGCCCGCCTCCATGATGTGGTAGCCGCTGATCGATACCGTGTTGTAGCGCGGCATGTTTTTCGACGCGTAGGCGATGATGTCGGAGACGATCCGCATGGAGGGCCGGGGCGGATAAATGTAGGTGTTGCGCGTCAGAAATTCCTTGAGGATGTCGTTTTGAATGGTTCCGGCCAGTTGCTTCTGCGCCACGCCCTGCTCCTCGGCCGCCACGATGTACCCCGCCAGAATCGGCAAAACGGCGCCGTTCATGGTCATGGAAACCGAAACCTTGTCGAGCGGAATCCGGTCGAAGAGGATTTTCATGTCCTCGACGGAGTCGATGGCCACGCCGGCCTTGCCGACGTCGCCCGCCACGCGCGGGTGGTCGGAGTCGTAGCCCCGGTGCGTGGCAAGATCAAAGGCCACGGACAGACCCGTCTGCCCCGCGGCGAGATTCTTCCGGTAGAATTCATTGGATTCCTTCGCCGTGGCGAATCCCGCGTACTGGCGGATGGTCCAGGGCTGGTTGGCGTACATGGTGGCCGTGGGCCCCCGCAAATAGGGGGCCAGGCCGGACAGCGTGTTGACGGTGTCCAGGCCTTCCAGATCCTCGGCGGTGTAAATGGGCTTGACGGCGATGCCTTCCGGCGTCTCCCAGTCGAGCGCCTCCAGGGGCTTGCCCTTGAGCTCCCGGAGGGCGGCTTCTTTCCATTTCTTCATTTGAGCATGTTTGGTCACGATAAAACTCCTTTGCTGGTCGAATCGGGGCTTGTCACCCGGAGGCCTTCCTGTCTCAGGCCATTTTACGCAGTTCTTTTTTCAGAATTTTCCCCACCAGCGTTTTGGGCATGGCGGCGAGAATGACCACTTCCTTCGGAACGAAGAATTTCTTCAGTTTTCCCCGGCAGAACTCCAGGATTTCGTCAGACGTCGCCGCGGCATTCGGCTTGAGCGTCACAAAGGCCTTGATGTCCTCGCCGTAAACCTTGTCTTTGATCCCGATGACGGACGCTTCGGCGACGGCCGGGTGAGCGTAGAGAACTTCTTCAATGACGCGCGGTGAGATGTTTTCGCCGCCCTTGATGATGATGTCCTTTTTGCGGTCTGTGATCGTAAAATATCCGTCTGCGTCCACAAAGCCGATGTCGCCGGTGTGCAGCCAGCCGTTGCGGATGACTTCTGCCGTGGCTTCAGGCATATTCCAGTAGCCTTTCATCACCATCGGGCCCTTGAGAACAATTTCGCCTTCCTGCCCCTGCGGGACTTCGTTGTCATGGTCGTCGAAAATTTTCATCTCCATCCCTTTCATGGGTTTTCCGATGGTGCCGGGCTTGATCACGGGACGGCCGATGTTCGTTGAATTATTCGCCCCCGCTTCGGAAAGTCCCCAGCCTTCCCCGATTTCCATGCCGAACTTTTCCTTGAACTGTTTCCAGGTATCGATGGACAGAGGCGCCGAGCCGCAGACCCAGTATTTAACCGAGCGGATATCGTATTTTTTGTAGTCGGGAAACATCAGCATGTAAATGACCATGGTGGGAACGATGGGAACCGACTGGACCTTGTATTTGTCGATATTGGCAAACACCTGCTCCAGATTGAACTGCCGCATGATGACCACTTTGCCGTGAAGGCGCAGAAACGATCCGTTCATCATGGCCACGCCGAAGGAATGGCATAAAGGGAGCATGGCCAGCGACACCAGATCCTGCGGAAGCTTTGTGGTTTCCTGCTGCATCCGCGCGGAGTGGGCCAGTCCCGCGTGGGTGAGCATGACGCCTTTGGGCGTGCCGGTCGTGCCGGAGGTATAAATCATCGTGGCGACATCGTCGTCGGCCGTCTCGGCCATCATCAGATCCTCGGAGCTCTGATCGACCAGCTTCTGAAAGTTATGCGTTCCTTCGACGTCCTGGTCCGCAACCATGATGATGTTCTTTACGACACCGGATTTGGACTGCGCGGTTTTGACTTTATCCAGATATTCCGGAGACGTGATGACGGTATGCACGCCGCTGTCCTGATAAATAAAATTGATTTCTTCCTGGCCGACCAGATAATTGATCGGCAAAGCAATGGCGCCGATCCGCCAGATGGCCTGAAACGCCTGCAGCACCTCGGGACAGTTGGGCATCTGCATGATGACCCGGTCGCCCCGCGACACTCCCAGTTTCAGAAGCGCATTGCCGAACCGCCGCGCGGCGCGGTCCATCTGGAAATTGGTAATTTCCTTTCCCTCGAAAATATAGCTTGTGTGTTCGCCGACTTTCAAGTTCTCCAAAGCCAATTCCGCAATGTTCATCGTGAAGCCTCCTCAATTTATTCCAAAGAATTGTATTTTTTATTGGATCATTGAATCCTGCTTGGCAAAAAACAGTGTATATAAATTACACAACGCGAAATCCAAGAACTTCCCGCGGATTTACTCTTTTTTTTTTCAGTCAAGGATGGGCCGGCGCTTGAGGTACTGGGGAATTTCGAAGATTTGCGAGGCAGGCCGCGCCCGCAGGATGTGTCCCGGCAGGGCCCGCCCTGCCATCTTCTCCGCCATCCTTACGCACTCCAGAAGCCCCTCTAGATCGATCCCCGTCCTGATGCCCATCTCCTCAAACAACTGCACCAGGTCCTCCGTCGGCACATTCCAGTATCCCAAATCCAGTTCGCTTGCCCCGTAAGGCGTCGCGCTCATCCCCCCCAGCGACGTATCGAAAATCCGTACGCCCGCCTCGTACGCGGCCATGCAGTTGGCAATGGCCGCCCCGCGCGTATTGTGAAAATGCACCGCCAGCTTGATGTCCAGGCTCTGCTCCGCCACCGCGCCGATCGTCTCCCGCACCGTCTTCGGATTCGCCATCCCCGTCGAATCCACGAGCGCAATTTCCGAAACGCCCATGTATGCCAGCTTCAAAACCAGTTGGGCCACTTCCTCCGGACGAATCCGCCCCATATACGGACAGCCGAAGGCCGTCATCACGTACACCCTAACGCTCCGGCGGTTCTGCGCCGCCGTCTCCAGAATCGACGGCAACGCCTTGTGCAGACTTTCCTTCAGGCTCCGGCCCAGGTTCAGCATGTTGAACGTGTCGGAGGCCGCAAGCAAAATCAGGATCTCGTCGATCTGCGTGATCACCGCCCGCCGGCATCCGATCTCGTTGGGCACCAGTCCGACGTAGGTCACCTCCGGCTTCTTCGCGATTCCCGCAATCAGCCGCTCCGCGTCGTACCCTTCCGGCAACAGCCGCGGATGCGTGAACGACGCGCATTCAATCTTTCTCAGTCCCGTCTCCGACAGCTTGTTGATGTAGCGGATTTTTTCCGCCGTCGACAGGCCGTCACAAACAGCCGGAAGTCCGTCGCGCGGCGATACTTCCACCAGCGTCACCTGGGCGTCTTTCCTTTTCGTTGTCGCGCCGTTGGGCATATCCCTGCTTCCCTGTGCTTTTTATCCGACCTTTAATGCATAAGTCGTTCCACTGTTCCCGACTTTCAGCCCAGATCGTATTCCTTCAGCTTCAGATAAAACGTCCGCCGGCTGATCCCCAAAAGCCGGATGGCCTCCGTCTTGTTTGCCGCCGTCGCCAGAACCTCGCCGATCAACCGCCGTTCCACATCGCGCACCGCCTCCGCCAGATTGTACGACGTCCGCGACGCGGCCGGCGGTCCCGGCCGCCGGTCCGTTCCCGAAAAGATGAAGTTCGGCAGCGATCCCGTGTCGATCACCGGCGACTGCGTCATATTCACCGCGTAGCTCATCACGCCCTTGAGCTCCCGCACATTCCCCGGCCAGTGGTACGACCGCAGCACGCCGAGCGCGTCCGCCGATATCCGCCACTTCTGCTTCTGCGCCGTCTCGTGGTGCTTCAAAAAGTGATCCACGAGAAGCGCGATGTCCTCCGGCCGCTCCCGAAGCGGCGGCAGATGAATCGTAAACGCGTTGAGTCTGAAAAACAAATCCTCGCGAAACTTCTTCTGCTCAATGAGCTCCGCGAGATCCTGGTTCGTCGAAGAGATGATCCGCACGTCCACCCGGATGTTCTTCGTCCCCCCGACCCGCTTGAACGATCCGGACTCCAGCACGCGCAGGAGCTTGGACTGCACGGATAAAGAGGAATCGCCGATCTCGTCGAGCAGGATCGTCCCTTCGTGCGCCTCGTCGAAGTATCCCTTGCTCCCTTCGGTCCGCGCGCCCGTGAAGGCCCCCTTCTCGTAGCCGAAAAGCTCGCTCTCAATGAGGCTGTCGGGAATCGCCGCGCAGTTCACGTCCACCAGAGGCTTGTTCCTCCGGCCGCTCGTCTGGTGGATCGCCCGCGCCAGGATCTCCTTCCCCGTCCCGCTCTCTCCGATGATCAGCACCGCAATGTCCGACCGCGCCGCCCGCTGCGCCGTCACCAGCGCCTTCCGAAACGCGGGATTCGCTCCGATGAGTTCGTCAAACGCCGCCCCCAGCCGCTCGCCGCTTTCGTGCTCCTCCATCTTCCCCGCCGTCCGTCCCGGCCGCCCGTTTCTCTCCTGATCCTGCCGTCCCGTCATTTTTCGCCTTTCCGGCCCCCTCCTGATGTTTATCTTATATACATTTATCGTTTTCTATGTATAAAATTAATACAATCCTGTCAACCAGGTTCTCCGCGGAAAACCGGCAAAGGAAGCAAGCGCCTTTCCGACCGCATTTTACGCCCGAAAAACGCCCGAAAAACGCCGGATGGGCGGGTCCTGAAGGCCGGCCGCCGGCCCGCATCACTGGTACGGTATTTGCTTTGCACAATTGCGGCGGGAATGCGCATAATACGGCAATCAAAAATCTCGGGGATAAACTTATAAAGGGGTGTATATATGGAAAATGTCGTTTTTATCAGTTGCGCGCGGACACCGATCGGCGCGTACGGCGGAGCGCTCAGGGACGTGCCGGTTTATCGTCTGGCCAGCGTTGTGTTGCAGGCGGCGGTCAAAAAAGCAGGCATCGATCCGTCCCAGGTGGATGACGTCATCATGGCGTCGGCCTATCAGAACGGCGAGTGCGCCAACGGCGCGCGCATGGCCGTGCTGGACGCCAACTGGCCGGACAACATTCCCGGCGGCATGATCGACCGGCGCTGCTGCTCCGGCCTGGAAAGCGTTTATTACGGCGCTTTGCAGATTCAAACCGGCAACGCCGATATCGTGATCGCGGGCGGCATGGAATCCATGAGCCAGGGCGAACTCTACATTCCCGGAGACATCAAGTGGGGACTGGGCGGCAAAAGCCATGAAAAATACGGTTTCATGCCGCGCGGCCACGGGGCGCTCGCGATGTGGGGCATTCCCTTTTACGACCGGATACAGCGGGGCCGCGTCATGAGCCAGCCCATCTGGCGCTACGGGGAGCTGAGCTCCATGATGACCTGGGCGGAAGCCGCGGCCAAAAAAGAAGGCATCACCCGCGCAGAAGCGGACCGCTGGGCGCTCAGGTCCCACCAGCGCGCCGTGGCGGCGCAGGACGCGGGAAAATTCGTCGATGAAATCGCGGCGGTGCCGGTAGGCAAGGACAAAAGCGGCCAGGATCTTTTCTTTAAAACGGATGAAGGCCCCCGCCGCGAAACCACGCTGGAGAAACTGGCCAAACTCAAAACCGTTTACAAGGACGGCGTCTGTACGGCCGGCAACTCCTCTTCGGAAAACGACGGAGCGGCCGTGGTGATCCTCGCTTCTGAAAAGAAGGCGAAGGAACTGGGCATTAAACCGATCGCCTACTACCGGTCCTGCGCGGTCGCGGCCACCGACCCGACGCTCACGTACCCGGCCGTTCCGGCGGCTGTTGCCAAGGCGCTCAAAAAGATCGGCAAGACCATTGCCGATATGGATTTGATTGAAGTGCAGGAAGCCTTTGCCGTGCAGTGCCTGGCGGACTCGCGCCTGGCGGGACTTTCCGACGAACAGATGGACGCCAAGGTCAACGTCAACGGCTCGGGCATCTCGCTGGGGCACCCCATCGGGGCGACCGGCACGATGCGTCTTGCCACGCTGCTTGGCGAAATGGCGCGGCGCGACGCCCGCTTCGCCCTGGAAACGATCTGCGGCGGCGGCGGACAGGGGATCTGCATGGTGATCGAAAGAAAATAACGCCGCAGGGAACAGTCTTGTGACCGCGAGGTCACCGCGGCCGTTCCCTGCGCGACGAGGATCGAACGGAACCAACCATTAAGAAAGCCGGGAGGAGAAAATATGGATTTTGCACTGACGGAAGAACAAAAAATGATTTCGGAGACGGCGCGCAATTTCGCCGAAAAGGAAATCGCGCCGCACGTCGAGGAAGACGAAAAGAACCATTTCTGGCGCAAGGAAATTTTTGACAAGATGGCCGAACTGGGATTTTTCGGCTTCTGCATCGACGA
>DBPV01000079.1:0-964 GCA_002304995.1 Syntrophaceae bacterium UBA1411 | reverse complement strand
GTGCACACGGCCTGGCGCATGGCCTTCAACATGCAGTGCTGGGGTCCGGCCCTCACCATTCAGAAGTTCGGCACCGAGGAGCAGAAAGAGCACTACATTCCCAAATTCGTTTCCGGCGAATACGTCGGCAGCTTCGCCATGACCGAACCGGACATCGGCTCGGACGTCGCCTCCATGAAATGCCGCGCCGAGGACAAGGGCGATTATTATCTGGTGAACGGCAACAAGATGTGGATCACCAACGGCACCGTCTGCAACCACGGCCTCCTGTACGTGAAGACGGACAAGGACGCGGGCGCAAACGGCGTGAGCTGCTTCATCATGGATTACTCTCTTCCCGGCATCACGCGCAAACCGATTCACGACAAAGTCGGCCTGTGGGCCTCCGACACGGCGGAAATCACGTTTGAGGACGTGAAGGTCCCCAAGCATCTGCTTTTGGGCAAACTCAACCGCGGTTTCCAGATCTGCATGACGCAGCTCAACTCCACCCGCCTGGGCTGCTCCGCGGGCGCTCTGGGCCTTTCCGGCGCCATTCTCGACGCCTCCGCCAAATACGCCACGGAACGCTGCCAGTTCGGCAAGCAAATCGGCCGCTACCAGCTCATCCAGCAGCAGGTGGCCGACATGAAAATCGGCCACGACACGCTGGCCTATCTGGTCTATCGCGCGGCCTGGCTCAAGGACAAGGGTCTGCCCAACGTCATGGAGACCTCCATGTCCAAGCTCTACAGCGCGAAAGTCGTTGTCCACGACGCCAATGAGTGCATGAAGCTTTACGGTTCGTTCGGCTATTCCGACGAATACCCCTGCGGCCGTTTTCTGCGCGACTCCAAGCAGTTCGAGACGCTGGAAGGCACCTCCAACATGCACACGATGATCGTCGCCAACGCCACCATGGGATTTGCGCCCAACCGGGCATAACTTCGACGGAGTAAGCCATGAAACAATACTTTGCAAAAAT
>DBPV01000111.1:3999-5768 GCA_002304995.1 Syntrophaceae bacterium UBA1411 | reverse complement strand
GGATAGAAAAACTGGACGGTCATGCCCCGAACGGCCGGCGCCTCGCGCACCCACCGGCAAAGCGCATCGATTTCCCGCCAGTTGCGACGGTTGAGCGTGCAGTGCACGAACACGCGGGGATGCCGGGTGGCCGCCAGGTTGGCCTGAACGCGGTCGAAGGAGCCGCTGCGCAGCGCGTCGTGCGTTTCGCGAAGACCGTCGAGGCTCACCCAGAGCGCATGCGCGGGAACGTCCAGCGGCAGCGTGCCGTTGGTGGTCACCGCCACGCGCAGGAAATGCCGGCGGGCATAGGCCACCAGGTCGTGCAGGCGGCGCGTCTGATCTTTCCACAGCAGCGGTTCTCCGCCTTCAAAAACCACCAGGCGCGTTCCCGCGCGCCGAAGCGCCTGAAGCGCATCCACGGCCTGCCGCCAGGAGAGCGTATCGCCTTCCTCCCCGGCGCGCAGATGAAACGGGCAGGCGCGGCAGGATAAATTGCAGCGGTACGTCACCTTGAAGCTCGCCAGCAGCGGAACGCGCTGCCCGTAAATTTTCCGCCGCCAGTAAAAACCCGCCAGATCGATCGGCCAGGGAAGACGGATGCCTTTCATTGTGTGCGCATCCTGCCCGATTTACGAGATCTCCTCGATCCCCAGCGGATACTTTGAGAGCACCTCGCAGCCGTCTTTCGTGATGACGATGTCGTTTTCGTAGCGGAAGCCGATGTTCTCCTCCGGCGCGGCGTACTGCATCGCGCAGACGACCATTTCGTTTTCCTGGTAGACGTGGTCCTGATCCGTCCAGTAGGGCAGCGCGGGATTGACGACGGCGCCGATGCGCCACTCGTCGCCGAAAAGCCCGATGCCGTGTTCGCAGGCAGGCTGGATGAAATCGCCGCAGCCGCGCGATTCGGCAAAGTCCATCATGATCGCGGCCAGCGTGCCGGGCGTCGTTCCCGCGCGGTAGTGGTCGATGACGGTCTGAATGATGGCGACAAAGTTGTCCGCGTGCCAGCGCTGGCGTTTGGTCGCCGGCCCGATGAGGTAGTTGTGCGAATGGTCGCCCAGCGCCAGTTTGAACATGGCGTGAAAATCCAGCATCAGCGGTTCGCCCGCGCCGATTTCTTTGGTCGTGGGCGGCGTGCAGGCGCCCAGCCCCGTCCGGTAGCCGCTGGAGATTTCGTTGAGCCCCGCGAAATTCCACTCGGAGACGCTGCCGGCCCGGCGCATCGCCAGCGCGGCGATGCCGGCGATCACGGTTTCCGTCATGCCCTTGTAGCCGCCGTTTGTAAGCGCGGCGCGGGCCGCCTTGTGGCCTTCATCGACGATCAGCGACGCGGTGCGGAAGCGCTCGATCGTGCCCTGGTCCTTGATCAGCGACAGGGCGTCCACGATGTCGTGCGCGTTTTGCCATTCAAAACCGGCCAGCGCGTCCTTGAAATGCGTGTACTCCCAGTGCGAGAGATTTCCCTCGGCCGTGTAGGTGGAAATGCCGTCTTCATAGCCCAGACGCCCTTTCCGGATGCCGAGCTCCTCCGTGATAAAATCCGTGATAGCGGAAACCTGGTCCATGCCGCCCATCGGGCCGTAGGCGCGGACGTGGTCGGAATCGAGCCAGGTTTCGTCGCCGACGCGCAGCGCGTCCACGACAAACGTAAAATAGGTGGGCTGCCCTTCGGGCGGAATGATCACATAGCTGCGCCAGGGGCAAAACGTATCCAGCACAAAGCTCATGGTGCGGATGCGCGAGCCGAGATAAACGTCGATGCCGCGCCGGGCCATTTCCGCCTG
>DBPV01000111.1:2836-3961 GCA_002304995.1 Syntrophaceae bacterium UBA1411 | reverse complement strand
GTTGGAATCTTCGCGAGCACCTTGTTGAGGCGGTCGGCGACGGCGGCCAGTTTGAGCGCGCGGGCCAGGTTGCCCTTGAGCTTGAGCTTGCCGGTCATGAGGGCCTTTTGCGAGCCCAGCTCCGCGCGGGAAATTTTCGCAAAAGTCTCGTAATCCCCGATGATCCGGAACTCCGCCTGCGGCGGTTCGCCCGAGCCCGTTTCGACGCGGGTGACTTTCCCGTCCCTGCATTCGACAAAAAGAAACTGCTCCTCGCCGCCGGGACAGTTTTTATAAATGTTGGACATGGACGTGGTGACGTTGTTCATTTTTTCCGGCGTCAGTTCCGACTGAAGTCTCTTGAGCGCTTCATCGCGCCAGGCCTCTTTCAGATAGGCAAATCGTTCAGACATGTTGAATCCTCCTGTCTTGTCGGGCCGCGAAAGACGCGCGGTCCGGATGGGTGGTATCTTCAGGCGACGTCCGTCTTCGAAAAGACGCGACATGCAACCTCTCTGGTCTGAAAAAACTATAAGAGCAAACCGCAGGAGTGTCAACACATTATCCGGCGCCGCGCCTCGCGCCGTCCGCCCGCGCCGCGGCGCTGGCACGGGGCATGCTTTACTGTCAGCGGACCTGGTAAAAAGGATTTTTTCCGGCAATCTTTGCAGGACACAAGGCGTTGGCCGGAAAAAATTTCCAGGGGTTCCGATATATCAGCGGCGGCATCGGCAAAGGATCCGTCCGACATTGTTTTCTAACAGATAGAAAAAGGAGGTTGTTTATGTCTGTTTCCCTTCCCGCGGGTGTATCTCACCCCTATTCGGCCGAATCCCTGACCAACCGGATTCGGCAGCGTCAAAACGCTTATGCGGAGCTGTCCGGCGTTCTCGAAGCCGCCGGCGCACGCGCGCCCAACAAGACATTCTTATCGCTTTTATCGTCATCGGGCGCTTCTTCGGCAGCCGCCGATTCCCGGAAAGCCGAAAAACCGTTCGCCGCGGCCATCAAAGCACTGCAGGACGCCATCCGTTCCGGCGACAAGGCGGCCATTAAGGCCGCCAACGAAAAGCTCAGAGCAGACATCAAAGACGCGCTGCCCGTAAACGAGCAGACCCGGACCATTCTCGCGGACCTGAAAACGCT
>DBPV01000111.1:0-2806 GCA_002304995.1 Syntrophaceae bacterium UBA1411 | reverse complement strand
GAAAAGCTCAGCGCCGACATCAAAGACGCGCTGGCCGCTTATCGGCAGGCGCTGGAAGCGTCCCGTTCTTCCGCCGCTTCTTCGCTCTCCGCCCTCATGGATTCCGATCTGAAGGCAATGATCGCCGCTGCCAACGCAAAAATTCAGCAGACGGCCGCGTCGGTTCAACAAAGCCTCCAGCCGTTTCTCGAGGCCCTTGAAAACGCGCCGGCGGCCCCGCTGGCCGGCATCGGCGCCACGGTCCTGTCGGCGCTCGCGCACAAAAATATTCACACCTCCGCCTGAGAAACGTGCCGGCTTGCCGAAGCCGCGTCGCGAACAACTCACCGGCAGGCGCATTTCGTTCGGAATGCGCCTGCCGAAAAAGGCTCTCCCTTCTTGTGTTCCTTCGGATTTGACAGGCCGTCCCATCAATGGTATTTAAAAGCCGTTCACAGCACAAAAAAAATCGCTTACCCGGACTTTCGCATGAAAACGAACACGGTTTTGTCCGACTTGAAGGAAAAAGAAAAACTGGCCCGCCGCGACATCATTATTGCGGCCGCGGAAAAGGAATTCACCACCAAACCCTTTCCCAAAGTGACCATGCGGGACATCGCCAAACGCGCCGGCGTCTCGCCCGCCCTCATCTACCGCCATTTTCCGGATCAGCAGTCCCTGTTTGCCGAAGCCTTCATGCGGGGGATCAGCGGCATCTTCGATAAAATCTTCGTCACGATCGACCGGTCGTCCGACGGCGCCATCGAGCAGGTCATCGCGGATTTCATCGAATATTTCACGCGCAACGACCAGTACTTCCAGATGATGATGAACTTCTTCCTCGGCGGATCGGTGGATCCGACCCTGTTTGAAAAGCTCACCCGCATCGAACGGGAAATTCTCGGCCACTTCGACCTCATCTTCATCAAAATGAACGCGGAGGGAAACGTCCGCCGCCATTCCCACACGCTCTTTGCCGCCCTCACCGGAATTGTCGCGACCTTTCGGAATCATCCCGAAAAAAATATGGAGCAGGTGCTGATGCACAGGCAGCGAATCGCGCAAAACCTATCAAGTTTATTGAGAAAAATATCAACTTCCCCTCCCGCAGTCCAATCCTAACAAAAGACTTGACATAGTAACGGTGTTTCTGTATGTAAACGTCGTTTACAGAGACAGGAGACACTGCTATGGATACAACTGGTAATCACACGAATCTGGAAAAATTTTTCAATCCCTCCTCCGTCGTCGTCATCGGCGCTTCCAATGCCGCTTTCAATCTGGGAGCCACCATCTGCAAAACGCTCAAGCAAGACATCGCCTTTTCGGGAGACGTGTTTGCGGTCAACCGCGGCGGAGAAGACGTTCACGGCGCGCCGGGCTTTAAATCGGTGGGGGACATCGGCCGACCGGTCGACCTCGCGGTCATCCTTGCGCCTGCGGCCGTCGTTCCCGGTTTCGTCCGGGACTGCGGCGAAAACGGCATCCGCAATATCGTGATCGAGAGCTCAGGCTTCTCGGAGCAGGGCACGGACGGCCGGAGGCTGCAGGCCGAAATTGCCGATGCGGCCCGGCGCCATTCCATGCGCATCATCGGACCCAACTGTCTGGGAATTCTGGATAACCGCAACCGCTTTTCCTGCCTGTACGGCGCCAACCAACTGGTGCAGAAAACGGTGCAAAAGCCGGGCACCGTGTCCTACGTCATTCAGAGCGGCGGCGTGGGCGGACTGGTGGTCGAGCGCCTGATGGAAGATCTGCCGGGCGTCAACAAGATGGTGTGCATCGGCAACAAGTCGGACGTGGATGAATCCGACTTCATCGACTACTTCACCACGGACGGCACCGAAGTGATCGGCCTGTACCTCGAAAACGTCCAGCGCGGCGCCAAACTGATGGCGGCGTCCCTGCGCTGCCCGAAACCGATCCTCGTCTACAAGTCGGGCGTGAGCGAAGCCGGTTCGGCCGCCGCCCTGTCGCATACGGCCGGCATGGCCAACAACGACGCGGTCTTCGAGGGCGCCTGCCGGCAGGCGGGCCTCATCCGCCTGCGTTCGCCGGAGGAACTGCACGCGCTGCCGAAGATGTTTATCGACATGCCGCTCTTGTCCGGAAAACGCATTGCCGTCTTTACCAACTCGGGCGCCTTCGGCAGCATCGGCGCCGACCTGCTCGCGGAAACGCCGCTGGTGATGGCGCGCTTCACTTCCCGGACCAGGGAAAGCCTCAGCCGTCTGCCCGGCGTCTTCAACGCGGACAATCCGGTGGACATCGGGCCGGCCCTGCCGGAAGTGTATCTGCAGATTTACGACATTCTGCTTTCCGATCCCGGCGTGGACGGTCTTCTGCACGTCGTGGGCATGTGGCGCGATTACGTGGCCGACGTGATGAGCGAACTGGTCGAGCTGTGCCGCCGCCACCGAAAACCGGCCGCTTTATTTTGCTTCAACGGCATGAAACGGGTGCAGGCGGCCCGCGCCGAAAAAAATCTCCCGCTGTTCAGCACGCTGGAAGAGGCGGTGCGGGCGCTGGTGGTGTCGCACCAGCAGTTTCACTATTTGCAGAAAAAGGAGAAAAAACGTGGACCAGCTCATTAAACAGGCCGTCCGGCGCGGCCAGAAAACGCTTTCGGAATATGACTCCAAACAGGTGCTCGGCGCGGTCGGCCTTCCGGTAACGCGGGAAAAACTCGCCCAGTCCCAGGAAGAGGCGGTGCTCGCCGCTTCGGAAATCGGCTACCCTGTCGTGCTCAAGGGCTGTTCGGACAAGGCCGCCCACAAAACGGAAATGGGCCTGGTCAAGCTCGGCCTGAAAGACGCAGCGGAGG
>DBPV01000102.1:138842-138963 GCA_002304995.1 Syntrophaceae bacterium UBA1411 | reverse complement strand
CATACAAGGCTATCATCACGACAATCCCGTAGCCTAAACTTTGGATACGGTCTATTTTGAAAACTATCATGCCAGTTTTTACCCGCCTCCCCCGAACCCCCTCCAGAGGGGGACAAACATT
>DBPV01000102.1:128646-138736 GCA_002304995.1 Syntrophaceae bacterium UBA1411 | reverse complement strand
AAACTATCATGCCAGTTTTTACCACACCTCCCCCGAATCCCTCCGGAGGGAGACAAACTTCTCCGGGCCCGCTTCGCAGAGGGATGACCTCCCCCGCGCCCCCTCCAAAGGGGGACAAACTGTCCCGAATCCCTCCAGAGGGGGACAAACATTTAGTGGGAAACCGCATCCTAGGGCGGGGCTTCAGCCCTGCCGANNGAAGGTCCAGGCTACAGGAACAACGGCGTCTGGCACAACAACGTCGGGAACAACAATGTCTTGCTGCATTGCTGCACTCAAGGCTATCATCACGACATGTGTTTGAGGCTGGCTGGTATTTCGCGGCGATGGGGCGAGATGTGTCTTGAAAAAGGCCGGTAAAAGCTTTATTGTGGGCGGCACGACGAAGAGGAATTTGTTTGGGGTTGCGCTGCAATCGGCGCAGAAAATGTTCCGGGAATTTCGGCCGCAGGCGATGGTGTAACGGCCGTCTGCGAAAGGAGATGATGAATGGGAATGCTGATGCGCGGCGGATTGTCGGCCGCAAAGCGAAAGAAAGCCTTTTTACCGATCCTGTTTTTTGCCGTCCTGCTGACGGTTATCAGTTGCGGCGGTGGTGGCAATGGCGGCGGCGGCGTGGTTCCTCCCCCCGATCCATCGCCCGATTCCTTCAAGTTCATCGTCATCTCGGATATGCATGTCCGCATTCCCGGCAATCCGGATGACGGGGTTTACGATAACGCCGGCAATCTGAATAAATTTAACGGCGCGTTGGATCTGATCCGGACAAAACATCCGGACGCGGAATTTGTCGTCGTCAGCGGCGATACTGTGGGATGCCTGTTTTCGCGCAATCCGGACGATTACGGCGTCGGGGGCGACAATCCCGCCGAACGGTTCAAGGCGATGATAGAGACGCTGGGCAAACCCTATTATGTCGCCCTCGGCAATCACGACTACCAGGAAGGGTTCGACGCGGCGGCGCGGGAGGGAATTACGTCGAATGATCCCGGCGCTATGGAGGCGATCTGGAAGAAGGTGCTCGATGTCGATCCTTACTATTCGTTTGTGCACCGCGGCGTTCGGATTATTGTTCTCAATGCGATGCGCGGTCCCGAATACGTCACGCCCTGTCCGTCCACCAATCCGGCAACAAGAGAAACGGGATGCAAAGGGTCGTTCGATGACGCGCAGATCAATTGGCTGGAAAACGAGCTTCGCCAGCCGGAATACTGTCTGCTGATTATCCATCATCCGGTGATTACCGACCACAACAACGTGAAAAACTGGTCGGCCGCCGGTTTGGCCATGCAGGTGCGGGCCGAAGATCGTTTCTATGAAGTGGCCCGTGCCTACAAAGACCGCATCAAGGGCATCTTCGTGGGACACGGCCACCGCAAGGAGAACGATGTGCTGGAGGGTGTGATTCCCGTTCACGAAACGGCGTCGATCGGCGATTTCGGCGGCGCGGCAAATCATGTCCGCGTGGTCTGGATCGATCCCTTCACCGGAACAATGATCACGCAGTGAGAGCGCAGTGCTGCGCGTGACCGTACTTGCAGCATAGCGCGGGGCCGAAGCCCCGTGCAGTGCGGTGCGGAGGAGGGGGCGGCGTGGCCGTCGAAATTGAAAGAAAATTTCTGGTCCGGGGCGACGGTTGGCGAAAAGGCGCGGGCGTCCGCATCCGTCAGGGGTATCTCAACCGCGACAAAGAAAGAACGGTGCGGGTTCGCATTGCCGGTGACAAGGCTTTTCTCACGGTCAAGGGCGTGAGCACAGGCTCTTCGCGCCGGGAATATGAATATGCCATTCCGGTTGCCGACGCCGAGGAACTGCTGAAAATCTGCGATGGGGCGATTCTGGAGAAGATACGCCGCACGCTGGATTGGAAGGGCCTGGTCTGGGAGGTGGACGAGTTCCTGGGTGCCAATGAAGGCTTGATTGTCGCGGAAGTGGAGTTGGAAACAGAAGACCAGCCGTTCGAGCGTCCGGAGTGGCTGGGGGCGGAAGTGACGGGCGATCCGCGGTATTTCAATTCGAATTTGTGCGCCCATCCGTATGCTTCCTGGAAGAGGTAAAGGCAGACGGAAAGGGAAATGCAAAAAGGCGGCGATGCCGCCTTTTTGCATTTGGTGGGTTGACAGGGATCTGGTGGACCTGAAGTCCTCCCTACGTGGACAGACTTTCGTCGTTTTGTTGACGTAGGGCGGGTCTTCAGACCCGCCGCATTTTCATGTTCGTTTGAACCACCTCCGTCACTTCGTGACACCTCCGCCGGCGGAGGACAAAAGGAATGTTCCCCTCTGGAGGGGGTAGGGGGAGGTCCTCGTTTTGTTGATGACAAAAGCGGTAGGGAACGGTCGCGACCGTTCCCTACATTCCACCAGCGGAAGACAAAGAAAGGGATGGTCGCGATCACCTGATGACCTGACCTAAAGGTGGTGCGAGGTCACGAGGGTGGAGGACAAAAGGAATGTTTCCCTTGAAATGCGTTCAGGGCCGAGGGGCGGAAACCGAACGATATCGGTCTTCTGACCGTTGTGCATATATTTTCTTTACAGAGGCGGAAAAAATTTGTAGGGTACCAGACACTACTAAATGAAAGAAATGGAACCATGGCCCATGAATATAAATACTGCAATGCCTGCCGCCTGTATCCGGCGGTTTGCGATATCCCTGATCTTTTTTCTGGCGGTGTTCGGCTCTTTCCAGGCCGCACAGGCAGCGCCTCCTTCAGACGCTGTCCAGGCCGCTTCCGCCACGGCAATGAAGCTGATCCGCTTCGGTGCTGATCCCAAAATTCCGTTCGATGTCCAGGCCGCCGGGGCGCTGGTCGATTATGTGCTGGCCGCCAAGCCGGGCCGGGAAGCGGCGCTGCCGAATGTCAACAAGGCGCCCGGCGCCTATTACGAACACGATACGAAAATTGGCTTTGCCGGTTTTGTCCAGTATTCCTACACCAGCCAGATTCCATCCATCCTGACGAGCCCGTCGTCGCTGCGTTACTCCCTGTGGTCCACGCAGCAGGGCAAGCTGCAGAAACTGCCCGTAAACTGGCCTGCGGCCGCGCCCAGCGGCAAACCGATGGTTGTCCGCGGCATGCAGCGCGACGGCATTACGCCGGATCTCAACACGGGGATTTATTACGAGTACGACCTTAAACGGACGCTGGTCCTGTTCAATCACAAGGGACGGCAGGTGTTGCTGACGATTTCCAACCAGGCGGATGTTTCCGAAGTCGGCAAAAAAGGCTTCATTCTGGGCAGCGACGAGGATTGGAACTACTACTACTCGGGCGAGCCCGGTTCGGCGAGAACCGGCCTGGGCTGGGTGAAGTCTTACATCTACGATTATTTTTCCGTGGGTGTGTATGTCGAAAACGGCGCCACAGTCCGTTCCGGAACGTTTCAGTGGATTCGCGCCGGATGGAACGGCGTCAACTTTGTCCAGACGGAACACATTATCCGGGGTTTCAAACGGCATGCGGTGAACTCCAAGACCATTCTGGAATCGCCCAACCTGCCGCCGCCCGGACGGATTTCCGCCGTTTACCTGCGGCTTGCGCAACTGCCGCCGGCCGAACTCATGGAAAAATACGCGGCTCTCGAACAGGCCCGCCTGAACCTGGCTGTGCAAAGCGGCAAGGTGGACGCGGACAAGAGCAAGAAGCCCAGTTTTGCAAACGGCATTCCGAAGGAGCAGATGGTGGACGAGCTGATGCTGGAATACTGGAAGATCGCCCTGGGCAAACCGTCGCTTTTGAGCAGGCAGATTGTTCTGGGCATGAACTGATCTAGCCTGCGGGCTTTTCTTTTTCCTTCGTCTGCCGCTTTGCGCCGTGCTTTCGCGATCCTTCCCGGATCAGGCGGATTTCTTCGGGGGCCAGCCCCAGGGATTCCAGAAAATCCTGGTGCGCTTCCGGCGACGACATTTCAAATTCCGCGTGCCAGCGGGCCATTCCTTCTTCATCCAATCCGGCTTTCCTGAGGCAGCGCACCCACTTCTCCTTCGTCAAAAGGCGCGTCGAGCGGACGATCGCACCGTCGTTGAGCAGGCTGACAATGAAGCTCTGCTGGCGGCGCAGGCGCTGAATTTCATCGTTGATGTCCTGGAGACGCCGGTGCAGAATTTCCGCGCGCCGCGACGACCCGCCGTCGAGCAGTTTTGCGATGGCCCGCAGGGGGAGGCCCGCCCCGCGCAGCCGGGAGATTTCCTCCATCCGCCGGCGGTCGTCCTCCGAGTAGAGCCGGTAGTCCGCGCCGCTTCTTTCGCGCGGCTTCAAAAGGCCGATTCGGTCGTAGTACAGGAGCGTGCTGCGGGCCAGGCCGAATTTATCGGCAATTTGCGATATGGTGTAGGGCATGGTCGTCTCTCCGGGCGCTTCGGCGCGGGCGGTCGGCCCACCCGCGCCCAAAAAAGTAAAATTACAGAACAAGGTTTCCATGGCCGATGGTGACAGCACCCTAAACTATGAAGTTATAGACGGGTCAAGCAGTTTTTTACATTATTTCCCGTGCCCGGCGCGACGGCCTCATGAAAAATTGCTTGACAGCCGGATAGCTATTTGGCTATTAGGCCAAATACGAAAGGAGGGGATGAACATGAAAGCATCGCTTAAGCCCCGGTACGAGGCGCGCGCAAAAATTCTCAAGGCGATGGCGCATCCCAGCCGGCTGTTGATCATCGAGGAGCTGCAAAAGCAGGAGCGCTGCGTCAACGAGCTTACGGAAATGGTCGGGGCGGACACGTCCACGGTGTCCAAGCATTTGACGGTCCTCAAAAGCGCCGGGCTGGTGGCGGACGAGCGCCGGGCCAACTGCATCTATTACCGGTTGCGCTGTCCCTGCATTCTGGATTTCATGGGGTGCGTGGAGGACGTGCTGGCCGCCAATGCCGATGAACACAAAAAAATAATGAAGGGCTGCAAAAAATAGGAGGAAGGATGAAAATCGAGATTTTGGGAACGGGCTGCGCCAAGTGCATCAAGCTTGAGGAAATGGTAAACGAGGTCGTTAAAACGACCGGCGTTGCAGCCGAGGTGTCGAAGGTGAAAGATATTAAAAAGATTCTGACCTACGGCGTGATGACCACGCCGGGGCTGGTGGTGGACGGCCAGGTAAAAATCGCGGGCAAGGTGCCGACGGCGGAGCAGATCAAAAGCTGGATCAAAGGCTAGGCGGCTGACCGGTCCACCGCTGGCAGGGAACGGCTCCATCATTAAAGTGTTTCTGTGCTGCTGAATTTTGACATGCTTATTTAAAAACGACTTCGGAGGATAATCTATGTGTGTGCGTTCAAAATTAATGAAGGGATTGGCTGTAGTTGCGGTCTTGACGCTCATCTTTCTTGCGCTGGGCGACGGGACGGTTTTTGCGCAGGATAAAAAGCCCGCCGCAACGACGACCAAAAAGGAACCAGCGGCGTCAAAGCCTTCCGTTTCCAAGCCGCGCGTGACGTTTGTGGAAATCGGCTCCGTGAACTGCATTCCCTGCCGCGCCATGCAGCCGATCATGAAAGCAGTGGAGGAGGAATACAAAGGCCAGGTAAAGGTGGTTTTTCACGATGTCTGGACGCCCCAGGGCAAGGAAGATGCGATGAAGTACAATATACGCGTCATTCCCACGCAGGTGTTTTTGGATAAAGACGGCAATGAATATTTCCGGCACGAGGGATATTTTCCCAAGGAAGGTGTTGTGGATATTTTGAAAAAGGGTGGGCTCAAATAAATGTTGGTCGACCTCTTTACGTCTCTGACGGCGGCCCTGACCCATTCTCCGGAAATCGCTATCGGCGCAGCGTTCGTGTGGGGTGTTCTGTCGGTTATCCTTTCGCCCTGTCATATCGCGTGCATCCCGCTGATTGTCGGTTTCATCGACGGCCAGGGAAACATCAGCACGGGCCGCGCCTTTGTTCTGTCTTTGCTCTTTGGCCTGGGGATACTGATTACGATTGGGATCATCGGCCTCATCACGGCGCTGGCCGGCCGGATGATGGGCGATATCGGCGGCTGGGGCAACTATTTTGTGGCGGTTGTCTTTTTTGCCGTCGGTTTGAATCTTTTGGGAATTTTACCTTTGCCTTTCATGGAAGGCGGAGCAAATCCGAATTACAAGAGAAAAGGATTTCTCGCTGCGTTTGTGCTGGGATTGATCTTTGGAATCGCCCTCGGGCCCTGCACCTTTGCCTATATGGCGACGATGCTGGGTATCGTGTTCAGCATGGCATCCGCACAGATTGTGCTGGCGATGTCGCTTTTGGCGGCCTTTGCTGTCGGCCATTGCGCGGTGCTGGTTCTGGCGGGAACGTTTACGGAGATGGTGCAGCATTATTTGCAATGGAGTGAAAATTCCAAAGGTGCTGTGATTCTTAAAAAAATCTGCGGAGTGCTGGTGATTCTGGGCGGTGTTTACCTCATTGCCCTGAACTGGATTTAGGGATTCTTATGAAAAGAAGCGTCTTGTTTTTATGCACGGCCAATTCCTGCCGGTCGCAGATGGCCGAAGGCATCGTCAATACCTTTCTGGGTGACCGGCTGGAAGCTTTTTCCGCGGGGACAAAGGCGTCGTTTGTGAATTCCATGGCCATTGAGGTGATGAGGGAAATCGGCGTCGATATTTCAAAGCACCGCTCAAAGAACCTCTCAGAGTTTGACGGGCAGAAATTCGATTATGTCATCACGCTCTGCGGTGACGCCAATGAAACCTGTCCGCTCTACATCGGCACAACGAAGAAGACGCATATCGGATTCGACGATCCGGCACGGTCGACCGGAAGCGAAGAGGAGGTCCGGCGGGAGTTTCGCCGCGTGCGCGACGAGATCAAAGAAATGGTAACGCGGTATTTTTCAAACATGGGATAGGGAATATTTTATGGCGGAGCATATCGGGAAAAAATTGTCGTTTCTGGATCGTTATCTGACCGTGTGGATTTTCGCGGCGATGATTCTGGGCGTGGGCTTGGGGTATTTCATCGAAGGCGTTGAAGCATTCATCAATCGGTTTCAGGTCGGAACCACCAATATTCCCATTGCAGCCGGTCTGATCCTGATGATGTATCCGCCTTTCGCCAAGGTGAAATACGAAGAGTTGCCGCAGGTTTTCCGCAATCTGAAAATCCTGGGCCTTTCGCTTGTTCAGAACTGGGTGGTCGGGCCGATTCTGATGTTCGCTTTGGCGGTTCTCTTTCTGCCGGACAAGCCCGATTACATGGTGGGGCTCATCATGATCGGACTCGCGCGCTGCATTGCGATGGTTATCGTCTGGAACGAGTTGGCCAAAGGCAGTACCGAATACGCGGCGGGTCTGGTGGCGTTCAACAGCATTTTCCAGGTGCTTTTCTACAGTGTGTTTGCCTGGTTTTTTATCACCGTGCTGCCTCCCTATTTGGGACTGGAAGGCTCGGTGGTGGAGGTCAGCATCGGCCAGATTGCCGAAAGTGTTTTTATCTATCTGGGCATTCCCTGCATTGCCGGCGCCCTGACCAGGCTCATCGGCGTCAAAATGATGGGGAAGGAGCGCTATCATGCCCACTTTGTCCCCCTGATCAGCCCGCTGACCCTCATTGCGCTTTTATTTACCATTGTGGTAATGTTCAGCCTCAAGGGAAACCTGATCATCACGTTGCCGATGGATGTGGTGCGCATCGCCATTCCGCTTTTGATCTATTTTGTGGTCATGTTTCTGGTGTCCTTTTACATGGGGAAGAAACTGGGCGCGGATTATTCCAGAACCACGACGCTGGCGTTCACGGCGGCCAGCAATAATTTCGAACTGGCCATTGCCGTGGCGATTGCGGTTTTCGGCATCAACTCCGGCGCGGCGTTTGCCGCGGTTATCGGCCCGCTGGTGGAAGTGCCGGTGATGATCGGCCTGGTTACGGTGGCGCTCAAATTTCAGGAAAAATATTTTAATAATTTAGGAGGTTGAGGTTTCAATGCTGAAGATTAAACGATTTCCCTGGTTGTTCATTTGCGTGCTGGGGTGTCTGACCCTTTTATTGTTCTTTTCCGGTTCCGTAACGCCGGCCTCCGGACAGGATTTGGTCCGGGTCATTCCGTCCTTGGGCAAAGGCCCATACGAAGTTCTTATTTTTGCCGATTATTTCTGTCCGCCCTGCCGGAGAATAGATACGAAAGCCGAAGCCTTGCTGAAGGAGCTGGTGGCGACAAATAAAGTGAAGGTGGTGTTCGTCGATGTGCCTTTCTCGCGTACGACGCCGCTGTACGCCAAATATTATCTCTATGCGGCCAACGCCGATCCGGGGGGCAGCAGCCTTCTTCACGTCCGCAACAAGCTTTTTGAAGCCGCGCAGGACAAACGTATTACCGAAGAAAATGCGCTGGTGGTGTTTCTCAAGGAGCAGAAAATTCCCTGGAAGCCGATGCATGAAAAAGCCGTCTTTCCGTTGCTGAACGCCATGATGAAAGAACATAAAGTGGATCAGACGCCCACCTGCGTGATCAAGTATTCCCCGCTGGAAGTTAAAAAATACATCGGCGACATTGAAATATGGTACGGGCTCAACCAGCTCAGGGCGCATCTGGCAGGCGCGAAAAAATAGGGGAAACGAATTCACTTCATACAAAGGAAGAGATCTGCCTGTGGATGATAATCATATAACGCAGATTCGCGTTAAAGGTAATCTGGTCGGGATGGTTGGATTGCAGAAAACAATGGAAGAGATGTCTTCCGACTATTCCCGGCAAACCGATGAGGCCATCGGCGCGGAAATGATTCGAAGACTGTCCGGGGGAAATTACATCCCCGACAGCGCCAGAAATGCTTATGCAAAGGCCTTGGTGCGGGAGTTTAAAAAGTATCTGGGGCAGCCGGTGGAGGAAGAAGCGCCTGCCGGATTGCAGGTGCTCATCCTCGGGCCGGGGTGCGCCAATTGCAATCGCCTGGAAACGGATGTGCGGGATGTCCTGTCCGAAATGAACGCGCCGGGCGAAATGGTCCATGTCACTGACGTGCGGGAAATAAGCAAGTACGGGGTGATGGGCGTGCCCGCCCTGGTGATTAATCAAAAAGTTGTTTCGGTGGGAACAACGCCGGACAAGAAAAAAATCCGGCAGTGGCTGGAAGAAGCGACCCTAATTCATGCAGAAGACCATGGGGAGTAAAAGATCAGGAGGGAAAGATTATGGAAAAAAAGATTATCATTTACGGCACCCAAACCTGTCCTTTCTGCGTGCAAGCGCGCGAAGCCTATGGCGACAGGGCCGTCTTTGTCAATGTGGATGAAAAAAAGGAATATTTAGATGAAATGCTTCTTCTTTCACAAGGGAAACGGCATGTGCCGGTCATTGTCGAAGGCGATAAGGTAACCGTCGGATTTGCGGGTGATGTTTCGCTTCGTGGCGGTATTCCTCTGTTCGGCGGGACCTGATCCGTCTGAAGCGTTTCTCGTGAAGAGACTTAGAGCAATCATCATTGGAGTGTAAAAGTATTTATGAAAGAATGGCAAAAGTTATTGTGGATCATCGGTATCTTTCTTGCTGCGTATTACATTCCCTGGGAGTCGGTGATGATCCGTCAGGCGGGGCTGGAAGCGTTCATGATGCTGCAGGACTATGCGCGCCAGCATGTGCTTACCTGCCTGATCCCTGCATTTTTCATCGCCGGCGCGATCAGCGTGTTTGTGTCGCAGGCGGCGGTGCTCAAATATTTCGGCGCGTCCGCCAATAAAATTCTTTCCTATTCGGTGGCTTCCGTTTCCGGTTCCGTGCTGGCGGTTTGCTCCTGCACAGTCCTGCCGCTTTTTGCCGGCATTTACACGCGCGGCGCAGGGATCGGTCCGGCGACGGCGTTTTTATATTCCGGTCCGGCGATCAACGTTCTGGCAATCATTCTTACGGCGAAGGTGCTGGGCTGGCAGTTGGGGCTTGCGCGTGCCATAGGCGCGGTTGCGTTTGCAGTCATTGCGGGCCTTTTGATGGCGTTTATTTTCCGCAAGGACGACGCCAACCGGGAAACCGGTGAACTTTTTCTGCCGGACGAAGAGGGGAAGGGCCGGGCGCTGTGGCAGGATGCCGTTTATATGCTGGTCATGGTTTTGATTTTGGTTTTTGCTTCGTTTGCCAAACCTGCGGAAAACGACGGCGGCCTCTGGC